>JBQCEL010000219.1:0-38786 GCA_051960255.1 Rhizobiaceae bacterium | reverse complement strand
GCTGGGCGCCGCCGATGACGCCGATATGCCGCCCTTACCGTTTCCGCTGTTGCCAGCGCCGCCACCATTGCCGTTGCCGTTGCCATTGCCGTTACCATTTCCGCCGCCGTTTCCCCCTCCATTGCCGCCGCCATTGCCCCCGCCGTTCCCGCCGCCATTGCCGTTGCCGTTCCCTCCGCCATTGCCGTTGCCTGCCGTGGCGATCAGGATGAAGGGGTTTGCAGTGGTGGCGGCGATTCCCAGCACCGCTGCTCCAAGCAGTCGCGCGACTATCGTTCGCCGAGGAACTCTCATGCCGTAAGGCTCTTCTCCGCAAAGGCTTGCTCACAATCTGCAATGAGCCAAGGTCGCTTGGCCAGTGCGCGGTATGAAAAAAATAGCCCGTCAGACACGAGGACTGACGGGCATCAGCGCAGGAAGGGACGATACTACGCCGATCTCAATGAAGCCCGTCACCGTCGAAGGACGGCGCCGTCTGTGAAGATCCCGAGGCCCACAAGATGAGCCATCCATGCGACGAGCTTGATGAGGGTTTCATGTGCTTCCGTGAGCGATTTCAATCGTGTCGCAACAATCGCCGGGCGCAAGCAAGTGTTCCCGCCTTCTTGCCCGTGCGGACCAATGCGCATGTCGTTTCGGACTAAGGTCTGGCATGCATGCGGGATTGGGTCCGGCCGGCCCGGTCCGACCGGCCGACGCATGAGGGACCCGCACGATGCCTGCTTATCAGAACGCGAACGGCTCGACCTTAATCCTTCGCCCCAAGGTGAAGGCGTCCGCGACATGGATCATCGGCGAGAGATCGACATCGCTTTGGCCCGCGGCGATCAATTCCGCGAAGCGGCGATAGATGCCGGGATATTCGCGGTTCGGTTGCTCGACCACGCTTTTACCCTCGATCGCAAGCGCGGCGCCGCCGCGGGACAGCGTCATGCTGCCGCCTTCCGCTTCAACGGCGATATCCCAGGTTTGCGGCCCTTCCTGGCGCCAGTCGAATTCGGCGATGACTTCCGCCCCCTCCGGATCGCGGAATTCGAGCGACGCCGCGATCGGCGTGTCCCGGCCTTCCGGAAACGCCAATGTCGCGGAGGCGAGATGGACCGCCCGGGGGTAGATGGCCGTCAGCACCGAGAGGGCGTTGATGCCTGGGTCAAAGACGCCGAGACCGCCGGCTTCCCATATCCATTCCTGGCCGGGATGCCATCTCCTGACATCTTCCTTCCACGTGACGACAACCCGCCGGATTTCCTTTCCCGCCAGCCACTCGCGCGCCTTCGGCACGGCGGCGGCAAAACGGGAGTGCCACGTCGCGAAGAGCGTACAGCCCTTCTCCGTAGCAAGCCGCTCCAACTCATGGACCTCGCTCAACGTCGCTCCCGGAGGCTTTTCGAGCAGCACATGCTTGCGCGCGGCAAGCGCTTCGGCGCCATAGGCGAACCGCGCCTGCGGCGGCATGCAAAGCGCGACCGAGTCGATATCCGGCCTGGCGGAGAACAGGCTGGCAAGATCATGGTACGAATCGATCCCCTCCACCGTGCCATGGCGGCTGACGGTAGCGGCCAGGACGAAATCACGGTCGCCCTCAATCGAAGGGATGTGCTGGTCCCGGGCGATCTTTCCGATGCCTACGAGCGCGATCCGGTGAGGATTGTCCGTCATCTCATTTCACCTACGGCCTGCCGCAATATCCATTGATATGATTATTGGTGATGATCTTTCATCCCTGATAATCGCAAAAAGCGCAAGCCACCAATGAAACGCGGCGTCTTTTCAGCCTAACAGCCCGTCAAGGGCGGGCAGCCCGGCGATGGCCGATATGGCGATGAGAACGAAGCAGGCCCTGCGGAACGTCCGTTCGCTGGCGAAGCCGAAAAGATGGCTTCCGGCCGCGAGACCGAGCGCATAACAGGGCGCAGCGAGAGCCGCGATCACAATCACCTCCCATCCGATCAACCCTCCCGCCAGATAGCTGATGAAGGAAAAGACTGACGAGATGGCGAAATACAGGATGACGTTCGACCGGACGATCTTGCCTTCATGTCCTCCGCCCAGCCAGTAAGCTGCGACCGGTGGGCCTCCGAGTTGCGCCGCGCCTGAGAAGAGGCCGGCGATCAGCCCGACGCCTGCCGTATATTTCGCTCTTGGCCGCCCGTGATAGCGCCAGCCGGAGATCAGAAAGACGAGAAGGAGCAACACGACGCCGCAAATCGCCCAACGCAGGATGACGGAAGGCGTCCAGGCAAGGATCGCGGCGCCGATCGGAACGCCCAGCACGGCGCCGGCGGCCATTGTGGCGACCTCCCTGCGGTCGGCAAACCGCCAGGCATTGGGGAGCATAGCTGTCGTAAGCACCATGTCGACCAGCAGCAGGATCGGGGAGGCCTCCTTCGGGCCGATCGCAGCGCTGGCTAGGGGAATGAAGATCAGCGCCGCGCCGAAACCCGCGAAGCCGCGAACGAGCGCCGCGAAAAATGCGGCGCCCAGGATAAAGACGATGCTGCCGAAATTCTCGATGATCATTAGGAATAGTCCGGGGCCAGGAACGCGGTGGCGGACCAGCCGCACTACCCGCCGCCTCTGCAACGCTTAAACGCCGCGCCCCCGTTTCGCTAGAACCAGCATGCGGCGCGGGAGTATCACAGCAAAGCGTCGGGCGGCAGATGTACACGCCGGGATTTTATGGCGTTTGGACCTTTGCACAGGACAATCTGGGGAAACGAAGCTTTCGGATTGGAGCGAAGAAAACTTGGTGGAGCTGAGGGGGATCGAACCCCTGACCTCATCATTGCGAACGATGCGCTCTCCCAGCTGAGCTACAGCCCCGTCCACCAGTCGAGCCGCATTTACGTGCGCACCCCGTCACCTGTCAAGCGGGGCGCTGGTCCAGGCGCATGAGCGCGGTGGGTTTCTCGGTACGGAGGGTAACGGAAGGCGGTGTGACAGGATTTGGTCTTGCACCATCCGATGCTTTGCCCCAGCCACGGCTTTTCGCTTGTTCAAGGCCAAAATCCGGCTCGCTTCACGCCGGAAACCTGATAATCAGCAGCTTCCGATCGGCATGGAATCCTTGTTCAGAAAGCTGTTCCGGCCTTTGCCGGACATGGGGTCTTCTTATGGCTGGAATTGCCGCCCTGGGCGTCGCTTACATCCTGTCCCAGTTTTATCGTTCCTTCATGGCGGTGCTGACCCCGGCCCTGTCGCTCCAGCTTGGCGCCACCAAGGCGGAACTGTCTCTGGCCTCGGGCGCCTGGTTTGCAGCGTTCGCGCTACTCCAGTTCCCGATCGGTGTCTGGCTGGACAGATATGGGCCCAAACGTACGGTGGCGGTCATCCTGGCGCTGTGCGGCGGCGGCGGGGCGCTCGTTTTCGCGCTCGCCACGGCGCCATGGATGATCGTGGTTGCGATGGCGCTTCTGGGCGCCGGCTGCGCGCCGGTACTGATGGCCGCGATGTTCATCTTCGCCCATTCCTATCCGCCGGCGCGGCTCGCCGTCATGACCTCGTGGATGATCGCCTTCGGCTCCGCCGGCAATGTAGCGGGCACGTCGCCGCTCGCCGCGGCCGCGCAAGCCTTCGGCTGGCGCAATGTCATGCTGGCGCTCGCCGCCGTCTCGCTTGTCACCGGCCTCGCCCTGATGGCGCTGGTGCGAGACCCCGAGATCGAGAGGCATCCGCACGCGCGCGCCGGTTTCTACGGCTTCGTCGAGGCGCTGCAACTCAGGAAATTGTGGCCGATTTTCCCTCTGGTTGGCATGAACTATGCGCCTTCCGTCGGCATTCTTGGCCTCTGGTCCGGCCCTTATCTCGCCGATGTTTACGGCGCCAACTCGCTGCTGATCGGCCACGTGACGCTGTTCATGGCCATTGCGGTGGTGACGGGTTCTTTCGTCTACGGACCGCTCGATACGATCTTCGGCACGCGCAAATGGGTGGTGGCCATCGGCAATGCCGGCTCGGTCCTCGTCGTCGGCTATCTTGCGCTATTTCCGCAAAGCGGCGTCGTCGGTGTTACCGCCGCGCTCGTGCTGATCGGGCTGTTCGGCGCCAGCTACGCTCTGATCATGACACACGCGCGCGCCTATCTGCCGCCGCATCTGATGGGCCGCGGGATCACCCTGCTCAACTTCTTCTCCATGGGGACAGTCGGGATAATGCAATTTCTCACCGGCGCCGTCGCCACGGCGGCGACGACGCCCGGCAAGCCGGTGGTGGCCTATTCGGCGTTGTTCGGCTTCTATGCCCTCACGCTCGGGGCAGCCGTTTTCATCTATCTCTTCTCGCAGGATGCGCCGCCGGAGAGCGGTGCGGCAAAGACGGCGCGCGCGCACCGGCGTTGATCCGCAGCGCGCAACCGGGGCATATCGGGACCTTCATGCGCTATGCGTCCTGAACGACGTTCGAGCGAGCAGCATTCCGCTGAAGCGGTGTAAGCGCGCCTGTTGCATCGCGCCCGATGCGCCGTTCGAGCAGGCGCCCTCCTTGCCGCCTTTGCCCTGCGGGCTTGCCCGGCTCCGGCGCAATGTTTACATGTCGCGGGGTTTATCCGGAGGCGTGAATGCTCGCTCTTATTCGAACCATCGATCTGGCGCTTTATCTCTATTGGCTGATCATCATAGGCGCGGCGATTTTTTCCTGGCTTTACGCGTTCAACGTCGTCAATCCACGCAATCAATTCGTCGGCATGGTTGGCGATTTCCTTTTCCGCGCGACGGAACCAGCCCTGAGGCCGATCCGCCGGTTCATCCCGGATCTCGGCGGCATCGATATTTCCCCCATCATCCTCCTGCTTATCATCTACTTTATCCGGCAATTGCTCTGGACGACTGTCGCGCCGGCCCTTCTCTAGAGATGGCGCAGAAGAAGGCGCATGAAGTCGATGCCTGGCTCGCCAGACCCGAGCCATCCAGACAGATTGTCCTGATCTACGGTCCGGACCGGGGCCTTGTTTCCGAGCGGGTCCGGCAATTCACGCTGGCGACCGGGCTCCCGCTTGACGATCCGTTTTCGGTCATTCGGCTCGACGCGCCCGAACTCGACCAGTCGCCCGGAAGGTTGGAGAGCGAGGCGAGAACCGTGCCGATGTTCGCCGGAAGGCGCCTGCTCTGGATCGGGAACGCCGGCCCACAGAAGGCGCTCGTGGAGGATCTGAAACGACTGATCCAGTCCCCCGCGGAAGACACGCTTATCCTCATCGAAGCCGGCGATCTCAAGAAGGGAAGCCTTCTTCGCGCGTCTGTCGAAAGCGCCGATAACGCCATGGCGCTGCCCTGCTATGCCGACGACCTGCGCTCGATCGAATCGCTGATCGACCAGGAACTGGGGCGGGAAGGATTGAGGATTTCGCTCGAGGCTCGCGAGGCCCTAAAGGCAAGCTTGGGCGGAGACAGGCTCGCCAGCCGGGGCGAGATCGGAAAGCTTGCCCTCTATGCGCTCGACAAGGGCCAGATCGACCTCGACGATGTCAGGGCCGTCATCGGCGATGTCGGCGCCGTATCTGCGGACGATGTGATCGATGCCGTTCTGGGCGGTAACCGGCGACGGTTCGAAACTTCATTTTCGCGCTATGTGTCGGCCGGTTCGCCGCCTTTCATCCTGCTGAACGCCGGAATGCGGCAGTTCCAGGCCCTGCAGATCATGAAGGGCGCGATGGAAGAAGGCGGGAAATCCGCCGCCGCGGCGGTCGCCTCCGCGCGCCCGCCTGTCTTTTTCGCCCGCCGCGGGCTCGTCGAGGGCGTTCTGAAAAACTGGGCTCCGGAAACCCTGGAACGGACACTCGCCCTGCTCCAGCGCGCCGTGTTGCAATCACGCCAGACGCCGGCGCTTGCGATTGCGATCACGCGCCAGGCGCTGTTGTCGGTCCTGGCCGCCGGTGGAAGACGTTAGCCGGCTCCGAGATCGTGAGCCGGCTATTGTTTCAGCCTTCGGCAAAGCTCGTCCAACTGGTCGAGGGTACGATAGGCGATACGAAGCTCTCCCCCCTTCTGGTGGTGCGTGATAGCCACCTTAAGGCCCGTGGAGTCCGATAGAAGCTTCTCCAGCGCCATCGTATCCGCGTCCTTTTCGGGTGGCTCCCGTCTTTTCGCCGGCTGGCCCTCCGGCTCCTGGGCAAGAGCCTCCGCCTGCCGCACGGACAGGCCGCCGTCGACGATGCGCCGCGCTAATTTTTCCGGATTTTCGGCCGTAACAAGCGTTCGAGCATGCCCCGCCGAAAGAGCTCCGCCGGCCAGCATGGTCCTAACGCTCTCCGGCAGCCGAAGCAGCCGAAGCGTATTGGCGACATGGCTGCGGCTTTTGCCGATCACCTGCCCCAGATCGGCTTGGCTATATCCGTGCTCGTCAATCAGCTGCTGATAGCCGAGCGCCTCCTCTAAAGGGTTGAGGTCGGCCCTCTGCACATTCTCGACGATCGCCAGTTCGAGCGCGATGCGATCGCTGACGTCGCGAACGATGACAGGAACTTCGGTAAGGCCCGCTTTTTGTGCGGCGCGCCAGCGCCTTTCGCCGGCAATGATCTCGTAGCGGCTGCCATTCTCGATAGGCCTCACAACGACCGGCTGCACGACGCCATGCTCGCGAATGGATTGCGATAAATCGTCCAATTCTCCTTCCGCGAAATGGCGGCGCGGATTACGGGGGTTGGGGCTGATCAAGTCGATCGGCACATTGCGGTCGGACGCGACCGGCTTCGCCGCGCGCTCAGCCGGTTTGTCGATCTCGCCGATCAGCGCGGCCAGGCCGCGACCGAGCCTTCTGCGTGACAGATCATCGTTCATAGCGCATCACTCCGATTTCGCTACGCGGCCCGAAGCCGGCGCTCGCGGCGGATCACCTCCGAAGCGAGCTGGAGATAGGCTTGGCTGCCCGCGCATTTCAGGTCGTAAAGGATCGCCGGCTTTCCGTGCGAGGGAGCCTCGGAAACGCGGACATTGCGCGGAATGACCGTCTCGTACACCTTGTCGCCCATATGGGCCCGCACGTCGTCTACCACCTGGTTGGCCAGATTATTTCGGCCGTCGAACATTGTCAGCACGATGCCTTGGATCGTAAGGCTCGGATTAATTGTCCGGCGGACCTGATCGACGGTCTGGAGAAGCTGGCTCAATCCCTCCAGCGCGAAGAATTCGCATTGGAGGGGGACCAGGACTGAGTCGGCTGCCGCCATCGAATTCAGCGTAAGCAGGTTGAGAGATGGGGGACAGTCGATCAGCACATAGGAAAAGCGATTCTCTTCGGCGCGATGCGACTCGAGCGCCGATTTCAGCCGTGTGACGCGATCCGGCGCAGCGGCAATCTCCATTTCGACGCCAAGCAGATCAAGCGTCGAAGGCACGATCGACAGGCCAGGTACGGCAGTATCGACCGCAGCCGCGCCAAGAGAGGCGCCTCCCGTCAGCATATCGTAGGAAGACAATGACCGGTTATGACGATCAATGCCGAGGCCGGTGCTGGCATTGCCTTGGGGATCGAGATCGACGATGAGCACCGATTCGCCGATCGCGGCGAGGGCTGTGGCAAGATTGATTGCCGTGGTTGTCTTTCCAACGCCGCCTTTCTGGTTTGCAACGGTAATGACACGAGGATAGGGCTTCATTGTCTTGCCGAATGAACCTTCTTCGATGCCTTTCCGGCCATGAGCGGCCGCAAATTGCTGATTTCGAGGATGATTCCCTGGGGATCCGTCCTGCTTCGATGTTCTACCAGATCGAAATCCCAGCGGTCACGGCTTTCCTGCACTTCTGCACCGAATTCCCGGCCTTTCATGAATAGCGCCCGCGAACCTTTCCTCAGCCATGGTTCCGACCATTGCAGCAATTGCGGCAGCGGCGCCAGCGCCCGCGCCGTTATGATATCGGTCGTTCCGATCGCCTCGATTGCCTTCTCTATACGGCACGGCAGGATCTCCGCGTTTCCGATGCTGGAGAGGGCGGATTGCAGGAAAGCCGCCTTTTTCCGATTGCTCTCGACCAGCCGGATACGCGTTTCGGACTTCCCGCTCAGGAGGATGCTGAGAACGGCGCCCGGAAAACCGCCGCCGCTGCCGAAGTCGGTCCATAGGTGAGCAGAGGGAGCCAGCTTGAGAAGCTGGGCGCTGTCAAGTATATGCCGATCCCAGAGTTTGGGGAGTTGCGTAGGGGAGGTCAGATTGATGCGAACCGCCCATTTCAGGAAAATTGTTTCAAAGGCGAGCAAGGCGTTGAATGTTTCACGTGAAACGGGGCCGGCGATCGCTTCCAGCTGCTGAAATTTGCTGTCGATCAAGAGGCTTTTCGCGCCGATGCGCCCTCTTTCGTCCTTAGGTGCGCCAGTATGAGCGCCAGGGCGGCGGGGGTCATTCCGTCGATCTTGTTGGCTTCGGCAATCGACCGTGGCCGTGAGGCATCCAATTTCTGGCGCAACTCATTGGAAAGCCCCGCGAACAGGGAATAATCCAGGTCGAATGGAATCGTTCGCTGCTCCTCGCGCCTCAGCAGCGAAATATCCATGCGTTGACGGTCAAGATAAACCGAATAACGCGCTTCCGTTACGAGCTTTTCGCAAATCTTGGGGTCGAACTTGCCCAGCTGGGGCCAAATGGCTTCCAGCTGTGATATATCTGTCCCCTGAGCGAGCAGATCATAGGCGCTTCGCCGTACGCCATCCAGATTGACATCCAACCCATGCCGCCGGGCTTCACTAGGCGTGAGGGAAAGATCGCGCGCGAGCGCCCGCGCATGATCCAGTTTCATCACCTGGTCGTTAAATCGCTCGGATCTTTCGCGACTCACCAGGCCCAGTTCGGTCGCCATCGGCGTCAATCTCTCGTCGGCATTGTCGGCGCGCAGCGACAGCCGGAATTCCGCGCGCGAAGTGAACATCCTGTAGGGCTCCGAAACGCCACGGGAAATCAAATCATCGACCAGAACGCCGAGATAAGCGTCGCCGCGACCGATGACGATCCCATCTTCGTCGCCGCTGCGGCGCGCCGCGTTCAAGCCGGCGAGAAGACCCTGAGCCGCCGCCTCCTCATAGCCTGTCGTCCCGTTGATCTGGCCGGCAAGAAACAGCCCCTCGATCCGACTCGTCTCCAGCGTGGCTTCCAATTCTCGCGGATCGACATGATCATATTCGATCGCATAGCCCGGCCGCAGCATTTCCGCTCGCTCGAGGCCGGGAATGGTTTTCAGAATTTCCAGCTGAACATCTTCGGGAAGCGAGGTCGAAATGCCATTGGGATAGACGGTATGATCGTCCAGGCCTTCGGGTTCGAGAAAAATCTGATGACTATCCCGATCGGCGAATTTGACGATCTTGTCCTCGACTGACGGGCAGTAGCGCGGCCCAATGCCCGAGATCGAACCCGAATACATCGCGGACCGGCTGAGATTTGTACGGATGATGTCATGTGTGGCGGAAGTGGTTCTCGTAATCCCGCATTCGATCTGTGGCGTCGAGATCGCGCCGGTCAGCAAGGAAAAAGGGATAGGGTCCTCGTCCGCCTTCTGCATCTCGAGAGAGGTCCAGTCGATCGTCCTCCCATTAAGGCGCGGGGGGGTTCCCGTCTTCAAGCGACCGAGGGTGAATCCGGCGCGCTCTAGCGTCGCGGAAAGCCCGGAAGAAGGATTTTCGCCGTAACGCCCCGCGGGAAAGCGGCGCTCGCCAATATGGATAAGCCCCCGCAGAAAGGTGCCCGTGGTCAGCACGACGGCGCCGCAATCAAGCAGGCGGCCCCCCGATAGCAGCACGGATTGGGTCTTTCCAGCCGCAAGCCGAATGTCGAGCGCTTCTCCCTCGATGATTTCGAGGCGCGATTGCGTTTCGATCGCATCCTGCATCGCAAGCCTGTAAAGCTTGCGGTCCGCTTGCGTCCGTGGCCCCCTGACGGCGGGTCCCTTGCGCCGGTTGAGCAACCGGAACTGGATACCGGCCGCATCGGCGACACGCCCCATCAAGCCGTCGAACGCATCGATTTCGCGAACGAGATGACCTTTACCCAAGCCACCAATGGCCGGATTGCAGGACATTGCGCCAATGCCGTCTCTTGACATGGTGACGAGCGCCGTCGAGGCGCCATACCGCGCCGCTGCCGACGCGGCTTCGCAGCCGGCATGTCCACCCCCGATGACGATGACATCATAATGAGATTGCATGACGATTTCCGTTCTTCGTCAGATGTCTCCGCTTCCGCGGCCTGTCAAGCCGTTTCACGTGAAACAATCTGACCGATTGCGCGCGACCTCTTTCACCCCGGCGCACGCGGCTATGTTTCACGTGAATCATTTGCCGATGCAAAAGCTGGAAAACACCACGTCAAGAATGTCCTCGACGCCGATCTTCCCGACAATCCGCCCAAGCGAATCGCTCGCCTCTCGCAAGTCCTCGGTCCTCAATTCCAGCCCCCTTCCATCGTCTCCAAGCGCGGCGATCAAGCGATCACGACAACGCAGCAATTGCTCCAGATGGCGCGCCCTGCTCGGCAGGACATCCGACAGGGAACCGGCATGCTCCGCCGACCAGCGGGAAAGCGTCCGCAAAAGCTCAGGAATCCCGGCTCCCGTCCTTGAGGAAAGTACGATGTCGAAATTGCCCCTTGCTGTACCTTCCAGTAGGTCAGCCTTGGTGCCAACGTGTATCACCCCCTTGTCCGGGAGGGGGAGAATGGGCCGGTTATTTTCCGTCAGGTCGGAGACGAGCAGGATGAGATCGGCTTGCCGGCTCTTCTCAAGCGCCCTCTCGATCCCGATCGTTTCCACCGCGCCCGCTCCTTCTCTTATGCCGGCTGTGTCGGTCAGGATCACCTTGTAACCGTCTAGATCGAGCGCCACCTCGACGAGATCGCGCGTTGTCCCGGGTTCATCCGTCACGATGGCGACGTCTCGCCTGGCCAGCGCATTGAGGAGGCTCGACTTACCGGCATTGGGCGCGCCGATGATGACCACGCTCAAGCCTTCCCTGATGATTTCGGCCCGGTGATAGTCCCGAAGATGGACCTCGATCTGGGCCGCCAGGTCCTCAACGTCTCGCCAGACAAGATCAGCGACCGAGCCCGGCACGTCCCCCTCGTCCGAAAAGTCGAGATCCGCCTCGATCAGGGCTCGCGCGCGGATGATGCTCTCCCGCCAGGAAAGATAAAGGTCTCCCTGCCGGCCAGCCGCGTTCGAAAGGGCGAATCGCCGCTGCGCTTCGGTTTCGGCGGCGATGAGATCACCGAGCGCCTCGGCCTCCGTGAGATCCATCTTGCCAAGAAGAAAGGCGCGGCGCGTGAATTCGCCCGCATCCGCAAGCCTTAGGCCGTCTTGTGCCTGCAGAAATGCGAGCATGGCGCCGACGACCGCCGTGCCGCCATGGAGATGGAATTCGGCCATATCCTCCCCGGTAAAGCTCCGTGGTCCCGGGAAGAACAGAACCAGCCCACTGTCGATTAGATCGCCGCCGGCGCCGCGGATCGGCCTCAGCACAGCCATCCTTTCGGCGGTCAGCATACCCACAGACGCGCTGAGGACATCCCGCACGTGCGGTCCCGAAAGCCTGACGACCGCGACGCCGGCTGGAAGCCTGCCGCTCGAAAGAGCGTAGATCGTATCGCGAAACAGGAGTTGCCCGGTATCCATCTCCGTCCTAGCTTTCATCGTTTATTCCGCTCGAAAGGCGACCGATGTCCCTCCCTCCTCGAAACCTGCTCGACCAGGAAGCCAGCCCCTATCTTCTTCAGCACAAGGACAATCCCGTCCACTGGCGGCCCTGGAGGGCCGATACGCTGAAGGAAGCGCAGGAGCGGAACCGGCCGATTCTCCTGTCGATCGGCTATGCGGCCTGTCACTGGTGCCATGTCATGGCGCATGAAAGCTTCGAAAATCAAGCCGTCGCCGAGGTGATGAACCGCCTGTTCGTCAACATCAAGGTGGATCGCGAGGAAAGACCGGATATCGATCAGATCTATATGGCTGCGCTCAATGCGACCGGAGAGCAGGGCGGCTGGCCGCTCACCATGTTCCTAACTCCCGACGCCAAGCCTTTCTGGGGCGGAACTTACTTTCCGCCCGAACCCCGCTACGGAAGGCCCGGTTTTATCCAGGTTCTGGAAGCCATCAACAAGGCGTGGGGCGAAAAGAAAGATGACATCAGCCAAAGCGCGGCCAAACTCACTGCCTTTGTCGGCCGGCAACTGTCGCCCGAAAATCAACTGGCCGCCTTCAGTGCTGAAAGCCTTCCGCGCCTGGCCGAAGCTATTCAGAGCATGATGGATCCTGAAAAAGGCGGACTGAACGGCGCACCAAAATTTCCGAACGCACCCATGATGTCTGCCCTCTGGCTCAACTGGCTTGCCAATGGTGACCGCAAAAATCGCGACTCAGTCCTGAACAGCCTCATTCACATCTTGAACGGAGGCATCTACGATCATGTTGGCGGCGGACTCTGCCGCTATTCGACCGATGCCGACTGGCTGGTCCCGCATTTCGAGAAAATGCTGTACGACAATGCGCAGTTGATCCGGCTGTGTTGTTGGGCGTTCGGTGAAACGGGAGAGGAATTATTTCGAGTCCGAATCGAAGAGACGGTTGAGTGGCTCAAGCGAGAAATGACGGTCAAAGGCCCAGCTTTTGCAGCGAGCCTCGACGCCGACTCCGACGGGGAGGAGGGAAGTTTCTACACTTGGACGTCGGAGGAAATCAGCCGCATTCTGGCGGAGGATGCCGGTGACTTCCTGCGGACCTACCGACTGTCCAAGCCGGCACAATGGGAAGGCGATCCTATACTGCACCGCTCGATCCCAAAACAGAAGGCCGATGTTTCACGTGAATCCGTTTTCGCTAGGCCTTCCTTGGAGAGGCTGAGGCTCGCCCGCGAGCATCGGGTACGGCCTGGCCGTGACGACAAGATCCTGATCGACTGGAACGGATTTGCCCTACGAGCGCTGGCCGAGGCGAGCCGTCTGCTCGAACGGCAAGACTGGCTCGATCATGCGGAAGCCATATATCGTTTCATCGGCGAATCGATCGATGCCGACGGCCGGCTACCCCATTCGATCCGGGGGGAAAATCGCCTCTTTCCTGCAATGGCGACAGATTATGCCAGTATTATCAACGCGGCGGTCTCGCTTTTCGAGGCGACGCAGAATCAGCGTTATCTCGTTGACGCGAGCAACTGGATGGACAAGCTCGACCAATGGTATCGCGACGAGAGCGGCGTCGGTTATTACCTCACTGCTTCCGATAGCCACGATGTGCCGCTTCGTATCCGCGGCGATACAGACGAGGCCATCCCTTCATCCACGGCGCAGATTATCGAGGCGATAGCGCGACTCGCGAATGTCTCGGGCGACGGCGCATTAGCAATCCGGTGCGAAGCGGTCGTCGCGGCCTCTCTCGGCCGGATAGCGGACCGTTCTTACGGGCAAGCCGGCATCATCTGCGCCGCGGCTCTTGCGGCCGATCCGCACAAGCTTCTTCTCGTGGAGGGCCCGGTGCCGGCATTCGTTCCGGTAGCAAGTCGGCATCCCGACCCGCGCCGGGTCGATATCGCTGTCGGCCTGGGAGCGGAGGCTGCAAATCTACCGGGCAATGTCCTTCCCGATACGTCGAGGCCGGCGGCGTGGCTCTGCCGCGATCAAGCGTGCCTTCCCCCCTTCCACGATCCCGATCGGCTAGAGACAGCGTTGAAACGTGGGGTGTGAACAAATAAGGAACAAGTTATCACCGTTGGGGCGGCGATATTCCGGTTTCAGCGCCGCCCGCCGTCCCGGCAAAACTCAACATCCATGTAACCGGGGGGAAATTACCAGGATCAGGTGTTCATGGAATCGAAGAAGTCCGAATTCGACTTCGTCTGTTTCAGCTTGTCGATCAGGAACTCGATCGCATCCGTGGTGCCCATCGGGGCAAGAATGCGGCGCAGGACGAATATCTTCTGCAGGTCGGCCCGCGGGATAAGAAGGTCCTCCTTGCGCGTGCCCGACTTCAGAATATCCATCGACGGGAAGATACGTTTGTCGGCAACTTTGCGGTCGAGAACGATTTCGGAATTACCCGTACCTTTGAATTCCTCGAAGATGACCTCGTCCATACGGCTGCCCGTATCGATAAGCGCCGTGGCGATGATGGTGAGCGAGCCGCCTTCCTCGATATTGCGCGCCGCGCCGAAGAAACGCTTCGGTCTTTGAAGAGCATTCGCATCGACACCACCGGTCAGCACCTTGCCGGAGGAGGGCACAACTGTGTTGTAGGCGCGGCCGAGCCGTGTGATGGAATCGAGCAGGATCACCACGTCCCGGCCATGCTCCACCAGCCGCTTCGCCTTTTCGATCACCATTTCCGCGACCTGGACGTGGCGCACGGCCGGTTCGTCGAAAGTCGAGGAAATCACCTCGCCCTTCACCGAGCGCTGCATGTCGGTCACTTCCTCGGGACGTTCGTCGATCAAGAGGACGATGAGAAAGCATTCGGGATGATTCGATGTGATCGAATGCGCGATGTTTTGCAGGAGCACGGTCTTGCCGGTCCTGGGCGGCGCAACGATCAAGCCGCGCTGTCCTTTGCCAAGTGGCGCCACGAGATCGATCACGCGCGCCGAGAGATCTTTGGTCGTGGGATTCTCGACTTCCATCTTCAACCGCTCATTCGGATAAAGCGGCGTCAGATTGTCGAAATGGATCTTGTGACGGATCTTCTCTGGATCCTCGAAATTGATGGTGTTGACCTTGAGGAGCGCGAAATAGCGTTCGCCTTCCTTCGGCCCGCGGATCGGCCCCTCGACCGTATCGCCGGTCTTGAGCGAAAAGCGCCGGATCTGAGAAGGCGAGATATAGATGTCGTCCGGACCCGGAAGATAATTCGCATTGGCCGAGCGCAGGAAGCCGAAACCGTCCTGGAGAACCTCGACCACGCCTTCGCCGACGATCTCCGTTTCCTGCATCGCAAGTTTCTTCAGGATCGCGAACATCAGCTCCTGCTTGCGCAGAACACTCGCATTCTCGACTTCGAGCGATTCGGCGAACGCGATCAAGTCGGTCGGAGTCTTGCTCTTGAGTTCCTGTAGCTTCATTTCCTGCATGATGCGGGCTCTGTTCGGTATGAGATGGGGATGAGCGAAGGCCTGCTGCGGTCTGAGGGAAAAATGCAGAAGCAACGCTGGAAAGGAGAGAGCGACTTCATATCGTTCTCCCGCCGAAAGGGCAATACGCCTTTTTCGGCCGACTTGCTCAGAACGGCTTAACGATCACCATCACGACGATGACAATCATCAACAATGTGGGAATTTCGTTCATCAAGCGCCAGTGTCTCGATGATTTTTTGTTACGGTCCTCGTCGAACGCTCGCACGGCGCTGGAAAAATATCCGTGCAAGGCAGACAGGGCGATGACCGCTACGAGCTTGACGTGTAGCCAGCCAGCGGAAAACCAATGGCCATCCCACGCCAACCACAGGCCAAACACCCATGTCACGATCATGGCCGGATTGATGATCGCCCGGAGCAGGCGGCGTTCCATTACCTTGAAGGTTTCGGATTGCGGCGACCCCGGTTCGACCTCCGCGTGGTAGACAAACAGCCGGGGTAGATAGAGCATCCCCGCCATCCAGGAAATTACGGCAATGACATGAATGGCTTTTGCCCAAGGATAAAAGCCCGACGGATTGACGTAAAAGAGGAGCGCGGCGAGGGCGAGGAAAATGACAAGCGCGACAACCGCGCGAACCATCGCCCTGCGGCCGCTACCATGGCCTTTCTCAAGGACAGGATTTTCCGGCATTCAGCGCTCCGCCCGCCGCACGCGATTGATCATCGTTTCGACATTCCCCAGCGGCGTCTCCGGCAATATGCCATGCCCGAGATTGAATATATGCGGGCCGCCTGCGAAAGCCTTCACGATTCGGTCAACGCCCTCATCGAGCGCCTCGCCGCCTGCAAGCAGTCTCAAAGGATCGAGATTGCCCTGGATGGCGCCTTCCTTCTGCAGGTTCTTTCCATCCGCGAGCGGATAAGTCCAATCGAGCCCGAGCGCGGAGACGCCGGTCTTGGCGCGATAGGAATGGTAAAACATTCCCGCTCCTTTCGGAAACCCGATAATCGGAACGTGCGGATATTTCGCCCTCACTCCCGAGACGATTTGCTTCACCGGAGCGACACAGCACATCTCGAACATTTCCTCGTCGAGCACGCCCGCCCAGGAATCGAATATCTGCACGGCATCGGCGCCGGCCTCAATCTGCCGTATGAGATAGTCCGCCGAGTATCGCGCCAGGATGGCGAGAAGCCGCTGCATGACTTCAGGTTCACGATAGGCCAACAGACGGGCCGGTGCCTGGTCTGGCGTTCCCTGCCCGGCGATCATGTAGGTCGCGACGGTCCAGGGGGCGCCGCAAAAGCCGATCAGCGTCACCTCATCCGGCAATTCCCGCCGCAATCTCCCAATCGTTTCATAGACGGGAGCCAGATTCACGTGAAACACTTCGCCTTTGAGGCTCGGAATATCGTCCGGCGACATCGGCTCCATCCTCGGCCCGGCGCCTTCCTCGAACCACAATTTCCGGCCGAGCGCATGCGGCACGACCAGGATATCGGAAAAAAGGATAGCCGCGTCGAACCCGAAGCGCCTGATCGGCTGCAGCGTCACATCGACGGCGAAATCGGGTGAATAGCAAAGATCGAGAAAGCTCCCCGCTTTTTCTCGCAAAGCCCTATATTCCGGCAGATAACGGCCAGCCTGGCGCATAAGCCAGATCGGCGGTGGAAAGACAGCTTTCCTTCGCAGTACGTCGAGGACAGGGCGGCCGGATGTCAAGATGAGGGCTCCAATCCTTAATCAAACAAATCATAGAGAATCTATTTTCTGATTCTACGACTCTGTTGGAATCGGTAATCCTTGGCTACGCACGATCCCATTGAATTCGTCCCCGCCATCCTCTTGATTGCAAGAAAGTACAAGCTGTGAAGTATTTTCGGGATAGCGTCAAAACATGAATGTTCCGAGCGCATTAGAAACCAGGAGCAGGGGAGGTGCGAGCAGAGTAGGTGTGGATAGGCACGGTTTCCCCCGAAATCGTCCACAACGCCAGCGCGCTTTCCCGCCGGGACGGGATTGTGAATAAAGAGACGATTTTGGACAGGCCATGTTGCAATCGGGATCGTTTCGGCCGGGATATCCACACAAGCCACAGGATGCAGGAAACGCTGTGAATAGACCGCAAAGTTTTTTTCATCTGCATCTGATTTCCGATGCGACGGGCGAAACGCTTCTCGCTGCCGGTCGCGCTTCGGCCGCGCAATATAAGGATGCGCGCGCCATCGAGCATATTTATCCCCTTATCCGCACGGAGCGGCAATTGGAGAAGGTGCTCGAAGAGATCGACCAGGAGCCGGGCATCGTGCTCTATACGATGGTGGATCAGACGCTCTCACGCATGATCGACGAGCGTTGCGCGGCCATGGGCCTGCCTTGCGTCTCGGTGCTCGAACCGGTTCTCACTGTCTTTCAATCCTATCTCGGAACGCCGGCCGGCCGCCGGGTCGGCGCGCAACATGTGCTCGACGCGGATTATTTCCGCCGCATCGATGCGCTGAACTTCACCATGGAGCATGATGACGGGCAATTGCCGGAAGATGCCGAGGACGCGGACATCGTGCTGGTCGGCATTTCCCGCACGTCGAAGACGCCGACGAGCATCTATCTCGCCAATCGCGGCATCAAGACCGCCAACATCCCGATTGTGCTGGGCGTCCCGATTCCCGAGGCGATTGTCAAGGCCCAGCACCCGCTTGTCGTCGGACTTGTGGCTTCGGCCGAACGCATTTCGCAGGTCCGCCAGCACAGGGTCCTCGGCAGCGAGGACGATGATTTTTCCGCCTATACGGACCGATCGAACATCAATGAAGAACTCACCTACGCGCGCCGGATCTGCACCAGGAACGGCTGGCCGACGATCGATGTCACGCGCCGCTCGATCGAGGAGACGGCGGCGGCGATCGTTGCTCTCAGGAGCAAGGCGCGATAGGGAAACCAACAAACACCCGCATCGCCGGCATGGTCGCCGGCCGGCTTGTGGGATTGCCAAAGGACCTTACCATGGCTGCTGACCTCGTTCTGGCGTCGGGGAGCCCGCATCGCCAGAAGATGCTGCGCGACGCCGGCGTTGGCTTCCGCGTGGTCAAGCCCGCTATCGACGAACGCGCGGTGGAAAGCGCCGTTACCGATACGGGGGTGACTCCGGAGGATCTCGCTCTCATCCTTGCCGAAGCGAAGGCGATCGATGTCAGCGAACGGAACCCGGCTGCTCTGGTGATCGGTGCGGACCAGACCCTGTCGCTCGGCGACCGGATTTTTCACAAGCCGGCGGACATGGAGGCGGCGCGACGCCATCTTCTTGCCCTGTCGGGAAAGACGCATCATCTCAATTCGGCATTCGTCCTTGCCCGCAATGGGCAAACGATCGAGCGGCATGCCGAAATAGCGCGAATGACGATGCGCAAGCTTGATCCGGCTTTCATCGGGCGGCATTTGTCACGGGTTGGAGAAAAGGCGCTGACGAGCGTCGGCGCCTATCAGATCGAAGGCGAGGGCATCCAGCTGTTCAAGGAGATCGAGGGCGACTTTTTCGCCATCGTTGGCCTGGCTCTCCTGCCTCTGCTCGCCTGCCTGCGCGAGGAAGGCGCGATCGATGGCTGAAACGGTGCGGCGCGCCTTTGTCTGCGGTCATCCCGTCGCGCATTCGCGCTCGCCGCTCATCCATAATTATTGGCTGCGGCAATTAGGGCTTTCCGGCGCGTATGAAAGGATAGACGTTCCGCCGGAGGGCTTTCCGGCTTTTCTGCGGGACTTCCCCCGGATGGGATTTGTCGGTGGGAATGTCACGCTGCCGCACAAGGAGGCGGCTTTTTGCCTTGCGTGCGCAACCGACGCAGCCGCCCGGCAGATTGGTGCGGTAAACACGCTCTGGCTGGAAAACGGGAACATCCATGGAGCCAATACCGACGCTCCCGGTTTTCTGGCCAATCTCGACGATCGGGCGCCGCAATGGCGCGACGCCAAGGCGGCCACCGTTCTCGGCGCGGGCGGCGCGGCGCGGGCAATCCTCTATGCCCTTAAAGAAAGCGGGATCGAAAATATCAGGATCGTCAACCGTACCCCAACGAGAGCCATGGAACTGGTGCAGGGATTCGCGCCCGGACCGAGCGCGCATCCGTGGGAATCTCTGCCCCCCCTCCTCGCGGACACCGACCTCCTCGTCAACACGACGTCGCTCGGCATGGGAGGGGAGGGGAGGTCCGATTTCGATCTCGCGGCGATGCCCCGACACGCCGTCGTGGCGGATATCGTCTATGTCCCGCTCGAAACGCCGCTTTTGCGTGTGGCGCGGCTGCATGGCCTCGCCACCGTGGACGGTCTCGGCATGCTTCTCCACCAGGCGGTTCCAGGCTTTACCCGCTGGTTCGGCCGGAAACCTGAAGTCACCGAGGAATTGCGCGAACTGGTCATCGCCGATCTGGAGGCGGGAAAGTGATCGTCCTCGGGCTCACCGGCTCAATCGGCATGGGCAAGTCGACCACCGCCCGCATGTTCAGCGAAGCGGGCGTGCCGGTACACGATTCGGACGAAACCGTTCACCGGCTTTATGCCGGGAAAGCCGCGCCGCTGATCGAGACGGAATTCCCGGGGACAGTGATTGACGGCGTCGTTGATCGCGCCAGGCTCGCCGCCGCCGTGCTCGGCGATTCGGTCGCCTTGAAAAAAGCCGAGGCAATCATCCACCCTCTGGTCAGGGAGGATGAGAAGTCATTCCTTGCAAAGCATCGTGCCGCCGGGACCGCGCTCGTTGTTCTCGACATCCCGCTTCTCTTCGAGGTCAAGGCCATGGATCGTGTTGACAAGGTCCTGGTCGTGACGGCTCCGCCGGATATTCAGCGCACCCGTGTGCTGGCACGCCCGGGAATGACCGAAGAGAAATTCGAGACGATTCTGGCAATGCAGATGCCAGACGCGGAAAAGAGACGTCTCGCGGATTACGTGATCGACACGGGCGGGGGCATGGAGGCAGCCGAAGAGGCGGTTCGTTCCATTGTCGAGGAACTGGCGGGCCACCCCCCACTTTCCTGACCGGCAAAGTCTGGCGATCTTGCCAAGAAGATGCGAAGCAGACAAGCTGTTCCCGGAGCGACTCAATGCGTGAAATTATTTTCGATACGGAAACCACCGGCCTCGATCCGCGGGAGGATCGCGTCATCGAGATTGGCGGCGTTGAACTCGTCAATCGTTTCCCGACCGGGCGCAGTTTTCACGTCTACATTAATCCGCAGGGCCGCGAAGTGCATGCCGAGGCATTGGCGGTGCACGGGATCAGCAATGCCCATCTGGCCGATAAGCCCATCTTCGATGAGATCGTCGCGGAGTTCATGGCCTTCATCGACGGCGCGCATCTGGTCGCTCATAACGCGACGTTTGACGTCAATTTCATCAATGCGGAATTTGCGCGACTCGGCCATCCGGCAATTGCAGCCGAGCGAGTCATCGATACGCTCCTAATCGCGCGCCGCAAGCATCCGATGGGGCCGAATTCTCTCGACGCTCTTTGCCGGCGCTATGGCATAGACAACGCCCGCCGCACCAAGCACGGAGCACTGCTCGATTCCGAACTCCTTTCGGAAGTTTACGTCGAACTGATCGGCGGCAAGCAGGCGGCGCTCGGGCTGGAGGTCGCGGAGCGCATCGCCGTTGAGCAAACGGAGGTCGAGACCAGGATCATCGCGATCACCGCGCGTCCAGCGCCGCTCCCGTCGCGCTTGAGCGAAGCGGAAATCGTTGCCCATCGGGCCCTGGTCGAGGGACTTGGCGAAGCCGCCATCTGGTCCAGTATTGCCCTGGACTGACTCAGCGTCTCCGGGAAAACGTCAGCTCACCTGCACCTGGGAGCGCGCCTGTTCTTCGGCCATCTTCTGCTGGAACATCGTGGCGAAGTCGATCGGATCGAGCAGCAGCGGCGGGAAACCCCCGTTGCGCGTCGCATCGGCGATGATCTGCCGCGCGAAGGGGAAAAGAAGCCGCGGGCATTCGATGAAGAGGATGGGCAGGAGGTGCTCCTGCGGGAAGCCCTCGATCCTGAAGACGCCGCCATAAACGAGTTCGACGTTGAACAGCACTTCCTTGCCGAACTCCGCCTTGGCATTGAGCGTCAGATTGACGTCGAATTCCTTGTCGGAGAGTGGATTGGCGCTGACATTGACATTGATGTTGATCGACGGCGCCTTGTCGCGCTCCCTGAGCGAGGTCGGAGCGCCAGGGCTCTCGAAGGACAGGTCCTTCGTATATTGCACCAGAACGTTGAGCGTCGGTTGGACGCCATTGCCCGCCTGCTGTGCGGGGGTCCCGTTGTCTGCCTGTTCGGCCATCGGCCTTGTCCTTATCTCGTTATGACCCGTAGGGCCGTATCAGGTGGCCGTTCGCTAGCATGGTGATCGGGGCATGACAAGTTCGGATGACGACAGAGCGGGCCGTCATTTTCTTGGCAAACGCCACGGCGTGTCGGCATTGCCGGAGCGCCTGTAGTCGTCGGCGTCGAGATCGATCGTCTTTTCCGCCTCCCGGTGTTCACCCGGCCTGCGGCGACGGGTGCCGAACGAGGCGCCGGAGACGACGATCCTCCGCCCAAGACGTTGCCAGACCTTGTCTCTTATCCACGGAATGAACAACAGCAATCCGAAGATGTCGGTGATGAAGCCAGGCACCATCAGCAGGAAACCGGCCAGGAGGATCATGACGCCATGCGTCATTTCCCGCCCGGGAACTTTGCCCCGTTCCATCTCGCGGCGGATGCGGCCAAGAATATCCAAGCCTTGTATGCGCAGGAGGGCAAAGCCGAAGATCGAGCTCAGCACGACAAGCGCCAATGTCGGCAGGACGCCGATCTGTCGTCCGATGATGACGAAGCCGGCGATTTCCGCGAAGGGCAGGAGCAGGATCAAGGGAAGGACAGGTAAGCGCAAACGATCTCCAATACCGCTTTCTTATAAACTCCTGACGAAAACATAGGCATGCCGCGGGCGGATTTGAATGATGATCAGGGAAGCTTTATATGAAGGTCGAGCGGCGTTGAACGAAAACCGCCCGAAGAAAAAGGGCGGGATGAAAGTTCCGGCGAAAATCCAAGCTTGGCGGATGAGAATGGAATTCTTCGACATCGGAACGATACTTTTCCTGGTTGCGGCGGTGGTCATTTTTTTCCAGCTGCGCAATGTGCTTGGCCGCAGGACAGGAAACGAGCGGCCGCCCTTCGATCCCTATTCGCCTCCTGCCAAGTCTTCGGAGAACGGAACGCCCGTTCCGGAAAACGTCGTCTCCCTGCCGCGCCGTACAGCCGAAGGCGAGGCTCCAGCGAACGTTTATGCCTCGATCGACGCGATCGCCGCGCCGGACACCGATCTCAACAAGGGGCTGCGGGCCATCCGGGACGGCGATTCCTCGTTCGATCCGAAGACCTTTATCGACGGCGCGAAGATGGCCTACGAAATGATCGTGCTGGCCTATGCCGACGGCGATCGTAAGACGCTCAAGAACCTGCTTTCAAAGGAAGTCTATGACGGGTTCGTCGCAGCCATTTCGGATCGCGAAGCGCGCTCGGAAAAGGTCCAGTCCTCCTTCGTCGGGATCGCCAAGATCGACATGATGGCGGCTGAGATGAAGGGCACGGACGCCCACATTACGCTGCGTATCGTCAGCGAGTTGATTTCGGCGACGCGCAACGCGGCTGGCGCCGTGATCGACGGCGATCCCGATACGGTCGCGGAAGTAAAGGATGTCTGGACTTTCGCCCGCGACACGCGCTCGCGCGATCCGAACTGGAAGTTGGTGGCGACCGAGGCCGAAGATTGACGCGTTGCCGCCGTGGCGCTCTCCCCGCTCTTCCAGCCTCTCCCTTTCGACGAATTGCCTGGCTGGTCATCCGATCAGCCGGCGGAAGCATTCGCTGCATTCCGCCGTTCGGCTCTCCATGTCCTGACAAGAAATTATCGCGCGGGCAGCCTCGGCGTAGCGGCCGAAGCCTTTTCCGCCGCCTACGAGGCGGCGCGGGGGGAAGCAAAGCCGGAACCGCGCGGCTTCTTCGAACGCTGGTTCATTCCCTGCCTCGTTTCTCCCGCACCCCAGGATCACGGCTTCGTCACCGGCTTCTATGAACCGATGGCGGAGGCGTCGCGCGTCAGGACGGAGACGTTCCGTTATCCGCTCTATGCCCGGCCCCCCGATTTGGTCGAATTGACCGCGGAAAACCGGCCCGCAGGAATGGACTCCTCCTACAGGTTCGGCCGCGATGCGCCTTCCGGCATCGTCGCCTATTTCGATCGAGCGGCCATCGAAAGGGGCGCGCTCGAGGGCAGGGGACTGGAAATCGCCTGGCTTTCCGACCCGGTCGATCTCTTCTTCATCCATGTCCAGGGCGCCGCCCGCCTCGACATGATCGAGGGCGGGACCGTACGCGTCACCTATGCGGCCAAGTCCGGCCATCCCTTTACCGGTCCGGGCGGCATTCTCCGCGATCTCGGCGAGATCCCGGCCCAAGAGATCACCATGCAATCGATCCGCGCCTGGTTTCGCGCCAATCCTTCGCGCAGGGACGAAATCCTGCATCGGAACCGCTCCTTCATCTTCTTTCGCGAAGCGCCGGTCGACGATTCGTTGCTTGGACCCGTGGCGGCTGCGAAAGTGCCGCTCACCCCGGGCCGCTCGATGGCGGTCGATCGCGAATTACATACATTCGGCACCCCCTTCTTCATTGACGCGCCTTCGCTGCGGGCATTTGACGGGTCGCCTTTCCGCCGCTTGATGATCGCGCAGGACACCGGATCGGCCATCGTCGGTCCGGCGCGCGGCGACCTTTTCGCAGGAACCGGCCACGACGCCGGAGAAATCGCCGGAATCATCCGTCATGCGGCCGATTTTTATGCCCTCTTGCCCCGAACCCTTGCAGAGCGCGCCGCGCGATGAGCGGGCTCAGCAAGGAAGACCGCATCCTGTGGAGCACTGTCGCGCGGACGGTGACGCCACTGAAGGGGAAACATGCGGAACTGGTCTCCACGGAGCCCGAGACCGGGATGGCAGCCATGTTGGAGCCGGGCATATCTCCCCGGACGGCTGCAACCGGTAAGGGAAGCGGGATGCCAGCCGCGCTCAAGCCGTCGCGCCCCACCCATCTCGACCTGACCACGCGGAAAAAGCTGTCCAAAGGCTCCATACCGATAGACGGGCGGATCGATCTCCATGGCCTGACGCAAGGCGAGGCGCATCTCCTGCTCCTCTCCTTCCTGCATCGCGCCTATATGGAGAACCGGCGTTACGTTCTCGTCATCACCGGCAAGGGCTCCTCCTTCGGCAGCGACGGCGTGTTGCGCCGCGTCGTGCCCGCCTGGATGGCGACGCCGCCTTTCCGCGCCATCGTCGGCGCGCATGAAAGCGCCGCGCGCCATCATGGCGGCAGCGGGGCGCTTTATGTTCGGTTGAAGCGCAAGGAAGCGGACCGGTGACGCCATTCGGCGAGCGGATACGCGCGATGCGGCGGCAGCGCGGCATCATGCAGCGCGACATGGCGAGAGCTTTGGGGGTGAGCCCCGCCTATCTCTCGGCCCTCGAACATGGCCGGCGCGGCGCGGTCAGCTGGGCAATGGTGCAGAAGATCATCGGCTTCTTCAATGTCATCTGGGACGAAGCGGAAGAATTGCAGCGTCTCGCCCAGCAATCTGATCCGCGCGTTACGATCGATACGGCCGGGCTTTCGCCCAAAGCGACCGAACTCGCCAATCTTCTGGCGGAGCGGATTGCGGATTTGCCGGAAGAGAGGATTGCTCAGATGATGGAATTGATGGGCGAGCCGTCGGGCGAGTGATTGATAATCGGCGGTTTCGGATGGCTACCGCTTGAGGGCGTAACGCATCGGCGTTAGATGAACGGAGCAGGGTAGGCCCGTTTTCCGGCCAAAAGCCCACAAGAGAAGGAAGCCATTATGCGGGCCGTTTTCGTTCAGCTGCAATGCGCTCCAGGCAAGACCTACGAGGTCGCGGACATGCTTTACGAGCGCGAGATCGCGTCGGAACTCTATTCGACGAGCGGCGATTACGACCTTCTCATGAAAATCTATATCGAGGACGGCGTTGATATCGGCAAATTCATCAATGACAATGTGTCGAACGTCCCCGGCATCGTGCGCTCGCTGACGACGCTGACCTTCAAGGCGTTCTGATCCGAAATCGGCCCATCGCTCTGAGGCGGTTGGGCCGATTTTTTCTTCTTTGCTGGAGGTGCGGCCGTCGGCATCTACATGCGCGCCGGCGCCGTCTCTCTATTCGCTCATGATCCCAGCGGGTAGATGATCTTGGCCCGCGCAAGGTTCTTCGGCGCCACGGAAACCACCTTTCCATTCTGGATTTGCGCAAGCATCGGCGGCGGCAGCGTGTTGTCATGGAAATGCTTGCCGCTCGAATTGAACTTGATCGGTCCGTAGAAGGTATGGATGTCGGTCTCGCCGATGATCTTCGCAAGTTTCTCCCTGTCACTCTCCGACAGGCCGGGGCCTTTGCCGAGCTTCTTCAGGGCAAGCTGGAGCACAAGGCCCGAGACCGCGCAGCCGGCGCCGGTGTAGTCGACATCGACATTGTACTTCGCCTTGTAATTATCGGCGAATTGCTGGGCGGTCCCGAAGAGGTCATCCTTATAGGGGAAGGACGCATCCCAGTCGACGATGCCCAGTACCCCTTCGGCATCCTTGCCGAGCGCTTGAACGAAGGCGGGTTCGGTGACGCCATAATGCTGGATCAGCGCCTTCGGCATGAAATTCTGCGCCTTCAGCGTTTTCACCACATTGATCAGGATCGTGTCATGGCCGCCGACCGCGATGATGTCGGGCTTTTGCGCCGCGACCGCGCTGATGATCGGGCTGAGATCGGCAGTCGGCGGAAACAGCGTATTGGTCGTGATCTTCAGTCCAGCCTCTTTGGCGCCTGCTGCAAAGCCGGCGGCCGCGTCCTTCGAGAACGGCTCGTTGGCGCCGAGGATGGCGGCCGATTTCGGTTTTGGCGTGCCGGTCTCGACAATGAATTTGAGCGCCTTGTCGGCCGTCAGATCGACCGAGGGGATAATGCCGAAGGTGAATTTCGGCTTCGGCGTCCAGTTGCCCGGCGATTCGGCCGATCCGGCGATGCAGGGCACCTTGTACTTGGCGCAAATCGGATTGATCGCGATCTGCACGCCGCTCGTATAGGCGCCGAAGATCGCGTCGACCTTCTCCTCGTTGATCAGCCGGCTCGCCGCCTGCGCGCCGGCGGCCGGTTCGCTGCGGGAATCCTGCGAAATCATCTTCACCGGATATTTCTTGCCGCCGACCTCAATGCCGCCCGCCTTGTTGACGGTATCGACCCAGAACTGATAACCGCGCTGGGCAAGCTGCCCACCCGAGGAATCGGAACCGGACAGTTCCAGTACGGCGCCGACCTTGAATTCCTTGTCCCCCTCGGCGGCCCTTGCGGGCGCCGTAAGCCTTCCCCGTCCGAGCACGGCTCCTCCTGCCGCCGCGCCTGCCAGACCGAGAACGGTCCGGCGTGATACTTTGTTGCTGCTCATGTGCTTCTCCTTCCCTTGAAAATTCTGCTCTTTGAAAATTACTCCTCGGCCGTCGCACCAAGATAGATTTCCATTAGTTGGCGCCCGTCCGCAATATCCTCCGGCCGGCCCTCATAGCGGTTGTGGCCGCCGACGAGGACATAGATGCGGTCTGCCACGCGCAGCGCCTCGCGGATATTCTGTTCGACCATCAGTACGCCGATGCCGCGTCCGGCAAGCGCCGCCACGAGGTCGAGCGCCTCGGCCGCCAGCTTCGGCGATAGGCCGGCCGATGGCTCGTCGAAAAGGATGAAGCGAGGCCTGACGATCAGGGCCCGCGCGATTGCCAGCATCATCTGCTCGCCGCCGCTCAGATTTCCAGCCGGCACCGACAGGCGCTCGCCAAGCCTTGGAAATTCATCGATGAGTTCGCCGATGCGCCCGTCCAGCAGGCGGCCATCGGACAATGTATGGCCGCCGACGCGCAAATTTCCACGCACGCTCAGTTGCGGAAACACACCGCCGCCCTGCGGCATCAGCGCCAGCCCGCTCTTGAGGATTGCATGCGCGGGCTTTCCCGCCAGCGGCTCCCCGTCGAGCTCGACCGCGCCGCTCCATATATCGACGATGCCCGCGATCGCTCCCAGAAGCGTGCTCTTGCCACAGCCGTTCGGGCCGAAGATGCAGGTCACTTCGCCGTCGCCCGCCTGCACGGAAACCCCATGCAGGATTTCCACCGCGCCATAGCCGGCGACCACATTGCTCGCCACGAGCCGCGTCATGTCTCGGGCCTTCCGAGATAGGCGTCGATGACGCGTTCGTTCCTGGCGACCTCCTCGAAAGTGCCTTCGAAGACGATTTCGCCGGCATCCATGACGATGATGCGCTCACAAATGGTCCTGACGAGTTCCATGTCGTGCTCGATAACCAGGAACGTCTTGCCCCTCTCGCGCAAGTCGCGCACACGCCCGAGGATAATCTTCCGGAGTCGTGGATTGACCCCCGCTGTCACCTCGTCGAGCAGGATGATCTGGGGATCGCGCATCTGGATGCGTCCGAATTCGAGAAGCCGTTGCTGGCCGCCGGACAGCGTGGCGGCGAGATCATCGGCGATATGGCTGATTTCGAGCGCGTCGAGAACTTCATCGGCGCGGCTTCTGGCGCTCCGCCATTCGCCTTCCACCGCGGCGGCCAGCAGGTTTTCGCGCACGGTCATATTGATGAAGGGCGTCGGGATCTGGAAGGTCCGGCCGAGTCCCTGACGCGCGACTTTATAGGCCGGTTGGCGTGTGATGTCCTTGCCGAGCAGGCTGATGGCGCCGCTCGACGGCGGGATCGTGCCGGAGAGCAGGTTGAAGAGCGTGCTTTTGCCGCTGCCGTTAGGTCCGATAATCCCGACGATCTCCTTGACGGCGACATTGAAGCTGACGCCGGCGACGGCCTGGATGCCGCCGAAGGAGCGCTTCAGGTCTTTGATCGCAAGGGCGTTCACGGCCGGTCTCCGGAAGCGCCGGAGCTTTGGCCGGCCGCCCCCGTCCGTTTGTCTGGTAGGCGCAGCATCTGGCGAACCAGCCGCATATTGCGGGCGCGCGGCATGAGGCCGACCAGCCCGTCCGGCAGGAAGAGCACGATGAGCGCCAAAAGCGCGCCGATCATCGCGATATAGCCCGTCGAGCTGCCGAAATGCGCGTTCAGCCAGGTGCTGGCAAGATAGAGGACGGTCGCTCCGATCGCGGGCCCCCACAGATGACCGAGCCCGCCGACAAGGCTCATGACGACCATCTGGTCGGTGATGTCTCCGGCAAGCACGCTCTGCGGGTTGATAAAGGTGATCCAATAGGCGTCGATGCCGCCGAGCACGGCCGGCAGCGCGGCGCTTAGCACGAAGGCCTGCAGCTTCACCGAAGTGGTGTTGATGCCGAGGCTCTGCGCCGCCGCTTCATTGTCGCGCACCGCCTTCACCTTATAGCCGAAACGCGAGCGCTCCAGGAGGAAGAAGACGAGAAGATAGATTACAGTCGAGGCGATCAGCATTGCATAATAGAAGAAGTCGGTTTCGGCATTGCCCGGCGTCGAAAGGCCGAAGGAGCCGCCGGTGAAATCGACGGTGTTGACGATCTGGGCAAGCGCCTCCGCCATGGCCCAGGTGGCGATGGCGAAATAGGCTCCGCGAAGACGCAGCGTCGGCCAGCCGACGATGAGCGCGAACACCCCGGCGACGACAGCGCCGACCGGCAGCGTCAGGAAGAAATTCCAGTCGAGCCCCGGCTGCATCAGGATGGCGGTGGCATACGCGCCGATGCCGAAGAAGGCGACCTGGCCGAAACTGATATAGCCGGCATAGCCGCCGATGATATTCCACGAGGCGGCGAGGCCGGCCCACATGGCGACGCCGGTCCAGACGCGGACCCAGTAATCGTCGATCCACAATGGCAATGTCGCGAGAAAGACGACGAGGGCGATGAGGGAAAGCGCGCTGAATGCCGTCTGCCGCCTTGGCTTCACGTCAACTGCCCTCATGCGGCGAGCCCGCGACGCAGCACGCCTTGCGGCGAGACGAGCAGGATCAGGAAAAGTACGCCAAAGACGATGGCGAGCGTGTAGTCGGCCCCGACATAAACGGTGACGAGCGCCTGAAGCATGCCGAGGAACAGCCCGGCGACGAGCACGCCGCCGACCGATCCGAGCCCCGCCATGACGACGACGAAAAAGGCGAGCAGCGAATATTGCGGCCCGACCTGCGCGGTGAAGGAATAGATCGCGCCGATCAGAACGCCGGCCATCGCCGTCAAGCCGGCATATATCGCATAGACAAGACCGGAGAGCCGTTTCACGTCGATGCCCATCAGGCTGGCATTGCGCTTGTTCTGCGCCGTGGCCCGGACGGCGAGGCCCGTGCGCGTGAAGAAGAGGAATCCCATGAAGAGGGCGGTCGAGACGATGGCGAAGATGAAGCCGGCCAGCCTCAGCCAGGGAATATGGATGCCGCCGATCATTAGCGTGCCGCCGACGAGATGCGTCTCGACGGTGCGGGGATCGAAGCCAACTCCCGTCAGCATGACGCCGCGCGCGAACATCGCGATACCGAAGGTGAAGGCAAGCGCCATCAGCGCCGGGCGCGCGTAGCGGCTGGTGCGCACCCGGTAGATGAGCGGCGCGACGAGAAGGCCGATCGAGGCGAAGATGATGAAGACGACGGGCAGAAAGGCGATCGGGTCTATCCCGAGCCAGGCTCGCGAGGCAACGCCGGCGAAGGCGCCGAGCATGACCCATTCGCCGACCGCGAAATCGACGACGTCAAGCACGCCGAAAGCAAGCGAGAAGCCGATGCTGATGGCGACATAGAGACCGCCGACGAGTAAGCCATCAATTATGGTTTGCACGAGAAGCTGCATGGCGACGCGCACCATAGCATTCTGTCACTGTTGCACAATCCGCGATATTCCCGCCGCGCGGACGAATTGTGCCTGGATCTGTCTCCCGTCGCTTCACGACCATGGAGGGGTCAGAAGCTTTCGCGCGGAAAGAGCGACGGCGTCTTTACTGCGGGCGCTTCCTCAGGCGCCGAGGATGTTCGCGACAGGGGCGGGAAGCATTGTCACGGGGATACTATTAATCACAACAGCCTGCCCCGCCTGATCCGGGACGACCCATGGAATGCCCACCAATTTCGGAATTCTTAGGCCTTGTCGCCTTTGAAGAGGGATGGTGGAGCCAATCGGAATCGAACCGACGACCTCTTGAATGCCATTCAAGCGCTCTCCCAACTGAGCTATGGCCCCACTTCCAAGCCGCCGTTTCCGGCGAAGAGGTCTGCCCCGGCGTTGCCGTCGCGGCATTTGTGGGCGGCTTCTAGACTGCGCCGCCCAAGAGATCAAGTCCTGTGAACCGCCTCTTTCAAGAATCGTTCGCGCGCCGCGAACTGGTCAGACCTCGTCCTCGTCGTCTCCGACGCCGATGATGCCGCTCACGTCGTCATCCTCCTCTTCCTCGTCCTCGAGGAAGCTGTCCTCATCGTCGTCGCCGAGATCGACGTCGGAATCGTCCTCAATATCGGGAATATCGTCGCTCGTGCCGGAAGCCTCCTCATCCGCTTCCTCGAGAGACACGATTTCCGCATCCCCTTCCTCGGAATCGACCGCATTCTGCTCGACTTCCTCCTCCTCCTCGGGTCCGTTGTCGGAACCCGTATCGAAATAGGAATGCGGATAGCTCTTGCCCGTATAGGGGGAAACGATCGGGTCCTTGTTCAAATCGTAGAATTTGCGGCCCGTCTCCGGGTCTATGCGCTTGGTGCCAAGTTCAGGTTTCGCCACTGTTCTGCCTCGCCGTCGCAGATGTCTTCCGCCCGTTCCCCCGAAAGTCCGCGGGAAAGGAATGCGCTAAATTTCCGGTCCCCATATCCAGATCAAGCTTTTCTGTCAAAGCCTATCGACCATGAAGGGTTTCGATCCGTGAAGAGCGCGGCTCCGACGTCCGCAAAGACCTACAGGAGGCCTCGCCGGGGGCAACAGCGGAGCCCATCGAGAAAGATATTGACCATATGCAGCACCTTTGCCTGCCAGCCCGGCTGATCGCAGATAGAGCAGAGCCCGACCAGTGTTCGCAACAACTCGTCCGCCTCGATGTCGGAACGGATGCGCCCCTCTCTGATCGCCCTGTCAAGCAGGCTGTCGACGGCCTTTGTCAAGGTAGTGAAGGAATAGGCGTAAAGCTCCGAGGAGCCGCTGGCGGCCAGCGCCAGAGCGGCCAGCATGCCTTTCTTGGTGGCGACGAGCTGGACATTGGCGTGCAGCCATCGTCTCAGCGCCTCTATCGGATCGGGCTCTCCGGACAATTCGGCCGCAAACGCTGCAAGATGGTCCACTTCGTGTCGGTAGACGGCCTCAAACAGCGCCTCGCGGGTCGGAAAGTGACGGTAAAGCGTTCCGATGCCGACGCCGGCTGAGCGGGCCACGGCTTCCAGGCTGGCATTCTGGCCGCCTGATCCGAAAACACTTGCCGCCGCCCTCAGCAGACGCTCGCGATTCCTGACGGAATCGGCCCTGATCCTGCGGGCCGTCTTCTCCTCGGTTTCTTCCATGGCAATCCGCAGCCATACCTCCGCGAAGCGGAAGCCTCCTCCCATGCAATTCGGACGGGCGGCGAAACGCAAGCGCCGTTCTCGGCGATTTCGGTTCCCCTGCTTTCGCGCGGCCGCCCTCCCTCACGGTTTCCATAACAGAAACGCCGCCCGATGGCACCAATATCGATCGAGGTATCGCCGATCCGCCCCGAGACCGGTCACAGCCGGAACGTGACCTTCGCGGTCTGTCGTGCTAGGAGACCGCGCCCGCGCTTCCGACCCGCGGCGGACAACAGAAACAGAGGCCTTCATGTCGCATTCACTCACGCCGCAAAATGCAAGGGCGCGCCGCTCCGATGCCCTGAAAGGCCACGCGCGCGTGCCGGGCGACAAATCGATCTCGCATCGTTCGATCATGTTCGGAGGGCTGGCATCGGGCAAAACGCGCATCACCGGCCTGCTCGAGGGCGAGGATGTGATGCGCACCGCAGACGCGCTGCGCGCCATGGGCGCCCGCATCGTCAAGACGGGCGCGGAATGGGTCGTCAACGGGACCGGCAATGGCGCCTTGCTCGAACCGCAAGAACCACTTGATTTCGGCAATGCCGGCACGGGCTCCAGGCTCACGATGGGCCTTGTCGGCGCATACGACATGGAGACGACCTTCATCGGCGACGCCTCGCTTTCGAAGCGGCCGATGGGGCGCGTCCTCGATCCGCTGAGACAGATGGGCGTCCAGGTGCTGAAAGCGGCGCCGGGCGACCGGATGCCGATCACGCTCCGCGGCCCGCGAGCGACGGCGCCGATCGCCTATCGCGTGCCGATGGCCTCGGCGCAGGTGAAATCCGCGGTGCTGCTCGCGGGCTTGAACACGCCGGGCGTTACGACGGTGATCGAACCGGTGATGACGCGCGATCATACCGAAAAGATGCTGAAGGGGTTTGGCGCGAATATCGAGATCGAGACCGACCGCAATGGCGTTCGCCACATCCGCATTGAAGGGCAGGGCAAATTGACCGGCCGGGCGATCGCGGTGCCGGGCGACCCATCCTCCGCAGCCTTTCCGCTTGTCGCCGCGCTGATTGTACCCGGCTCCGATATCGTCATCGAGAACGTTCTGATGAATCCGACGCGCACGGGCCTGATCACGACGCTTCTCGAAATGGGCGCCTCGATCGAGTTCACGAACAGGCGCGATGCCGGGGGAGAGGAGGTCGCGGATCTGCATGTCCGCTCGTCGGAACTGAAAGGCGTCTCCGTACCCCCTGAGCGCGCGCCGTCCATGATCGACGAATACCCCGTGCTTGCCGTCGCCGCGTCCTTCGCCGAGGGTGAGATGGTCATGAACGGATTGGAGGAACTGCGCGTCAAGGAGTCGGACAGGCTTGCCGCCGTCGCGCGCGGACTGGAGGCGAACGGGGTGGATTGCACGGAAGGCAAGGATTGGCTTTCCGTCCGTGGCCGGCCCGGCGGCAAGGGGCTCGGCGGAGGAACGGTCGCCACCCATCTCGACCACCGCATCGCCATGGCTTTCCTCGTCATGGGATTGGCGGCGGAAAAGCCGGTGACGATCGATGATGCGAGCATGATCGCCACCAGTTTTCCGGAATTCACGGACCTGATGCGGGGCTTAGGAGCGGAGATCGAATAGGAGAATGACGATGGCGGAAAGCAAGGTCGGGATGGTGATTGGCGGCGGCTCGGGCATGGGCGCCGCGGCGGCGCGCCGTCTGGCGGCCGATGGTTACGCAGTTGCCGTATTCTCTTCCTCCGGCAAGGGCGAGGCGCTCGGCAGGGAACTGGGCGGCATCGGCTTCACCGGCTCCAACCAGTCGAGTGACGATCTGAAGCGCTTCGTCGATTTCACCATGGAAAAGTGGGGGCGCATCGACGCGCTGGTCAACAGCGCCGGTCACGGCCCGCGCGCGCCTCTGCTCGAAATCACAGACGAACAATGGCATGCCGGCTTCGATACCTATTTCATGAATGTCGTGCGGGCAACGCGACTCGTCGCGCCGGTCATGGTCGCGCAGAAGAAGGGCGCGATCGTTAACATCTCGACGGCCTGGGTAGACGAGCCCGCCGCGATGTTCCCGACCTCCGCCGTGGCGCGCGCGGGCCTTGCCGCCTACGCGAAGCTCTTCGCCGACCAGAATGCAAAGCACAATGTGCGCATGAACAATGTTCTGCCCGGCTGGATCGACAGCCTCCCCCAGACCGACGAACGGCGCGGGAGCGTTCCAATGCAACGCTATGGCAAGGCCGAAGAGATCGCCGCGACCATTGCCTTCCTGCTGTCCCATGATGCCGGCTACATCACCGGCCAGAGTCTGCGCGTCGATGGCGGCCTGATGCGGTCGGTATAATCGTCTCCTATGTCGTCTCGCCCCCTCACCATCGCCATCGACGGGCCGGCCGGCGCCGGAAAGGGAACACTCGCGACCCGGCTGGCGGATTATTATCATTTGCCGCATCTCGATACGGGACTGACCTATCGCGCCGTCGCGCATATGCTCATCGCCAGGGGCTGGCCGCTCGCCGACGAGCCGCACGCGATCGAAGCTGCGAAACTCGTGGACCTGTCGATGCTCGACCGCTCCGTGCTTTCCGCGCACGCGGTGGGCGAGGCGGCCTCAAAAGTGGCTGTCATCCCCGAGGTGCGGAAAATCCTGGTCGAAAAGCAGCGCGCTTTCGCCGCTCAAAGCTCCGGCGCAGTTCTCGACGGCCGCGATATCGGCACGGTGGTCTGCCCCGGTGCGGTGGTGAAACTCTTCGTCACGGCGAGTCCGGAAGTGCGGGCGCGGCGGCGGCTCGCCGAGATCGAGGCCAAGGGCGGCGCCGGCGATTTCGCCACGATCCTCTCGGATATCGAGCGTCGCGACCAGCGCGATACGGGTCGCGCCGATTCGCCCTTGAGGCCGGCCGCCGATGCGCACTTGCTCGATACGACCGAAATGGATATAGAAACCGCGTTTCTGGCCGCGAAAACCTTGATCGACGGGGCGCTCGCGAAAGGAAATCGCGGTTGATCGCGGGGCTTCGCCGTCCCATATCCGGAAGGCGGGTCTGCCCCGCATGATCCGCGTAAACCGTCTTTCCAGCATCCGCATGCGCCGCCCGCCGTTGTGACAACGGCAAACAGGCTTTTGAGCCGGGATGCTTCGCAAGACATGTGCAACACGAACCGAGGCGCTTGCCCCGCGGAAGAGACGGGGCTTTTCAGGAGAAAGAATGCCAGAAGCTCAAGTAAGTGGGTCGAGCCCCACGCGCGACGATTTCGCGAAAATGCTCGAAGAATCCTTTTCCGACGGCCATTCCGGCGAAGGCCAGGTTGTCAGGGGCCGCATCACGGGCATCGAGAAGGACATGGCCGTCATCGATGTCGGCCTCAAGGTCGAGGGCCGCGTGCCGCTCAAGGAATTCGGCGCCAAGGCCAAGGACGGTCAGCTGAAGCCTGGCGATACGGTCGAAGTCTATGTCGAGCGGATCGAGAACGCGCTTGGCGAGGCGATGCTGAGCCGAGAGAAGGCGCGCCGCGAGGAAAGCTGGGTGCGGCTCGAAGAGAAGTTCAACAAGGGCGAGCGCGTCGAAGGCGTCATCTTCAACCAGGTTAAGGGCGGCTTCACCGTCGATCTCGACGGCGCCGTGGCCTTCCTGCCGCGCAGCCAAGTCGATATCCGTCCGATCCGCGACGTCACCCCGCTGATGCACAATCCGCAGCCCTTCGAGATCCTCAAGATGGATCGCCGCCGCGGCAACATCGTTGTGTCGCGCCGCACCGTGCTCGAGGAGAGCCGCGCCGAACAGCGTTCGGAAATCGTGCAGAACCTCGAGGAAGGCCAGGTGGTCGAAGGCGTGGTCAAGAACATCACCGACTACGGTGCGTTCGTCGACCTCGGCGGCATCGACGGCCTGCTGCATGTCACCGACATGGCATGGCGCCGCGTCAACCATCCGACCGAGATCCTCAACATCGGCCAGACGGTCAAGGTGCAGATCATCCGCATCAATCAGGAAACCCACCGCATCTCGCTCGGCATGAAGCAGCTCGAGTCGGATCCGTGGTCGGATATCGGCACCAAGTTCCCGATCGGCAAGAAGATCAAGGGCACCGTCACCAACATCACCGACTACGGCGCGTTCGTCGAGCTGGAGCCGGGCATCGAGGGCCTCATCCACGTTTCGGAAATGTCGTGGACGAAGAAGAACGTGCACCCCGGCAAGATCCTGTCGACGACGCAGGAAGTCGACGTGGTCGTGCTCGAGGTCGATCCGGCCAAGCGCCGCATCTCGCTCGGTCTCAAGCAGACGCTGGAGAACCCGTGGGAAGCCTTCGCGCGCAACCATCCGGTCGGCAGCCAGGTCGAGGGCGAGGTCAAGAACAAGACCGAATTCGGCCTGTTCATCGGCCTGGAAGGCGACGTGGACGGCATGGTGCACCTCTCCGACCTCGACTGGACCCGTCCGGGCGAGCAGGTCATCGAAGAGTACAATCGCGGCGACATGGTCAAGGCGCAGGTGCTCGACGTCGACATCGAGAAGGAGCGCATCTCTCTCGGCATCAAGCAGCTGGCCCGCGACACGGTCGGCGAGGCGGCCAGCAGCGGCGAGCTGCGCAAGAACGCCGTCGTCACCTGCGAGGTCATCGGCGTGAAGGACGGCGGTCTGGACGTGCGGCTGGTCGACAGCGGCATCGAGACCTTCATCAAGCGCTCCGACCTTTCGCGCGACCGCGACGAGCAGCGCCCCGAGCGCTTCACCGTCGGCCAGAAGGTCGACGCGCGCGTCATCGCCTTCGACAAGAAGACCCGCAAGCTGCAGGTCTCGATCAAGGCGCTGGAAATCGCCGAGGAAAAGGAAGCGGTCGCCCAGTACGGCTCGACCGACTCGGGCGCCTCGCTTGGCGACATTCTTGGCGCGGCGCTGAAGAAGCAGGGCAACTAAGCCAAGCTTCCTGTCGAACAACAAAGCCCCGCCGGATCGCTCCGGCGGGGTTTTTCTTTGTCGGGATTCAGAGCAATTCCAGGAAAAGTGTCAGCGGTTCTCCGTCCGCAATTGCGTAAGAGGGATAGCCGTCAGGCCCTGCCGTAGAGCGGAACAAGCGTGCCGCTCATGGCCTGATTGGCGGGCGAGGCAAGATAGGCGATCGCTTCGGCCGCGGCCTCCAGGCTGACCCATTTGCTGAAATCGGCGTCCGGCATGCTGTCGCGATTGGCCTGCGTGTCGAGCGTCGAAGGGGCCACCGCATTGACCAGTATGCCCTTGTGCTTCAACTCCTCGGCCATCGCCACCGTCATTGCCGCGACCGCCGCCTTGCTCGCCGTATAGGCAACCATGCCTGAACCTTTGCGCGGTTCCAGAGCCGCCCGCGCGGTGACGTTGACGATGCGGCCGGCTGTGTTGGAGGCCAGCATCGAGCGCACCGCGGCGCGGCTGCACAGGAAGGCCGTGCGGGCGTTGGTGTCCATCATCTCGGCGAAGGAGGCCGACTCGATTTTTTCGACCGGCGCCATGGTGAAGCCGCCGGCAAGATGGATCGAGGCCCAGAGCTCGGGCACCTGATGGTAGAAAGCTTCGACCTTGGCGGAATCCGACAGGTCGACATTATGCGCCAGATGCACGCTGGCATGGGCTGCGTAGGGAAAATGCGGCGGGGCCGCCGCATGGGCATTGGGCACATGGCAGATGGCGCCTTGCTCCAGCAACCTGCCGACAACCGCGCCGCCGAGCGCCCCAGTGCCGCCCGTGATCACGACATGCCTGCCATTAAGCGTTTCCGTCATACTTTGACCGCTCCTGTCATTTTTTTATGATTATATCTTGGGTTATGCCGCCCCAGGCTCGAACGTCGCGCCTTTCACGCTGTCACTCAATTGAAATATCGGCATGGCTGACGCAGCGTCTTTGCATGTGTCGGGCCACGGCGGGCGGCGCCATCGCCAGCGCGCCGGCACCGCCCGCACCAGCCTTTCAGTCGACTGTGATTTCGATGACGCGCGGCTTGCCGGTCGCCCGCGCCCGCTTCAGCGCCTCGGCAAGACCGCCGACCCCGATCAATCGCTCGGCGGCGATGCCATAGGCCTCCGCGAGCTTGCAGAAATCCGGCGGCGCCGGCGAGACGCCGACCGGCTCGACGCCGACATCGAGCATCGAAGTCTCGATCTCGCGATAGCCGCGATTGTTCCAGACGACGAAGATCACCGGCGTGTCGGCATCGAGCGCGGCGCCGATCTCCGGCAAGGTGAACTGGAAACCGCCATCGCCGGTGAGGCACACCACGGGGACTTGCGGAACGGCAAGCGCTGCGCCGATGGCCGCCGGCGGACCATAGCCCAGCGCGCCGAAGCCAGTCGCGGCGTTGAACCAGCCGCCGGGACGGTCGTGGTCGTAATAGAGGTTGGCGGCATAGATCGGCTGGGTCGAATCGCCGACGATGATGGCGCCCGGCAGCGCATCGCGGATCATCTCCACCGCGCGCACCTGCGCCAGGTATTCCGGCTTCAGTTCGGCCCGCGCGGCCTGGCGCGCCGCGGCCGCGCGAGCCTCACCGTCTTTGGCCGCAGGCTGACCGGGCCCGATTGCCGACAGCAGAGCCTCAATGCCTTCGGCGCAGTCCGCCTGGATGCCAACCGTCACCGGCCGGCGCGCGATCTGGTCGGCGCCGATATCGATGCGGATCAGGTTCCCGGGCAGCACGAAGCCGCCATCGCCATAGCCGTCATAGTCGGTCGGGCCGAACTCGGTGCCGGCGGCAATCACCAGATCGGCGCCGGCCATCAGCGCGCGCACGGCCTTCAGACTCGGACTCGCTGGCACGCAAAGCCGATGGCCATGCAACAGGCCGCGCGCATTGGCGGTCTCGACGACGGGGGCGCCAAGCGTCTCGGCCAGGCGCCGCAGCGCCGCGTCGGCCTTCCTGGCGCCGCCGCCCGAAAGGATCAGCGGGCGGCTTGCGGCTTTGATCAACTTCGCCGCCTCGGCGACCGCTGCCGCGTCCGGCGACGGCGGCGCGGCGTTGCTCAATGCTGCCGCGATGCCGTCGGCGGGCTTGACCATGACGTCGGTGGGGATCTCGATATGCACCGGTCCCGGCCGCGCCGACGAAAACAGCGCGAAGGCGCGGGCGAGCGCGCCCGGCAGCTGCTTGGCCTCGGTCACACGCTCCGAGAACAG
>JBQCEL010000218.1:0-12260 GCA_051960255.1 Rhizobiaceae bacterium | reverse complement strand
TGCGGCAAAGACTCTTCTATATCGAGCAGCCGCTGGCGCGCGACGACACCTTGTCTACCTCGCTCTACGGCATCGCCGACGACATGGCCTTCATCATCGACGAGGCGGATGGCGGCTATGACGCCTTTCCGCGCGCTGTCGCGGCCGGCTATGGCGGCGTCTCTTCCAAGAGCTGCAAGGGGATTTACAAGGCGCTGCTCAACGCGGTGAGGGCCGAAAACCTCAACCGGGCAGCCGGCGCGCCGGCACGTTATTTCGTCACCGGCGAGGACCTCACCTGCCAGGCCGGATTGGCGGTGCAGCAGGATACGGCGCTTGCCGCTCTCCTCGGCGCCGGGCACGTCGAGCGCAACGGCCATCACTATGTCAGCGGCTTCGGCGGCGCACCGGCCGCCGAAGCGAGGGCTTTTTTGGCGGCGCATCCCGATCTTTATGCCGAAAGCGGGGACTCCGTCGTCCTCACGACACGCCGGGGCGCTCTCGCCACCGGCTCGCTCCTCACGACCCGCGGATTTGCCAGCGGGGCGGAACCCGACTGGACGAGCCTGACACCATTTTCCACCACATCCCATCCTGAGAGGATTTCATCATGAGTGCACGGAGACTGGGCGTCGTCATGAACGGCGTGACCGGGCGCATGGGCAAGAACCAGCACCTGATCCGTTCGATCGTCGCGATCCGCAAGCAGGGCGGCGTGCCGCTCAGCGACGGATCGCGGGTCCAGCTCGATCCCATTCTCGTCAGCCGCGACGCGGAGAAGGTCGAGGCGCTGGCGCGTGAGTATGGCATCGACCGTTTCACCACCGATCTCGACAGCGCCATCGCCGACCCGAAGGACACGATCTTCTTCGACGCCGCGACGACGCAGATGCGCCCGACCCTGTTGCAGAAGGCAATCGACGCCGGCAAGCACATCTATTGCGAGAAACCGATCGCGACGACGCTTGGCGAAGCGGTCGAGATATGCCGGCTTGCGGATGCCAAGGGGATCAAGCACGGCGTCGTGCAGGACAAGCTCTTCCTGCCGGGCCTGCAGAAGTTGAAGTTCCTGCGCGATTCCGGCTTCTTCGGCCGCATGTTCTCGGTGCGGGGCGAATTCGGCTATTGGGTGTTCGAAGGCGATTGGGGTCAGGCGCCGCAGCGTCCGTCCTGGAACTACCGCGCCGAGGACGGAGGCGGCATGATCCTCGACATGGTCTGCCACTGGCGCTACGTGCTCGACAATCTGTTCGGCGAGGTGAAATCCGTCTCCTGCGTTGGCGCCACTCATATTCCCGAACGCGTCGATGAGAAGGGCAGGCCCTATCCCGGTACGGCCGACGACGCTGCCTATGCCACGTTCGAACTCGAAGGCGGCGTGATCGCCCATATCAACATGTCCTGGTGCGTGCGCGTCTATCGCGACGATCTCGTGACGTTCCAGGTCGACGGCACCCATGGTTCCGCCGTCGCCGGCCTGACCGATTGCGTCATGCAGGCGCGCCAGGCGACGCCGCGCCCGGTCTGGAATCCCGACGAAAGGCAGACGCACGATTTCTATGCCGATTGGCAGCCGGTCCCCGATACCGCCGTCTATGACAATGGCTTCAAGACGCAGTGGGAGATGTTCATCCGTCACGTCGTCGAGGACGCCCCCTATAAATACACGCTTCACGAAGGCGCCAAGGGGCTGCAACTGGTCGAATGCGCGCTCCAAAGCTGGAAGGAGCGGCGCTGGGTCGATGTCGAGTCCCTGCCTCTTGGCCGGTCGCGGCAATCGGCCGAAGCGGCGGAATAGCCGAAAGGAAACGCGATGAACGCCATCGGACAACATAGCGCGGCCTCGATTAGGCTGCCGCGCCCGGATCGCACGATCGAGACCTACCGGTTGCACGCGCCACGGGCCTTTCCCGAAAAAGCCGGGAAGATGAACCGGATCGCCTTTTCCGCCGCGCACGTCGTCGCCGATCCTTTGGCGGAGGTGGATCCGTTCGTCGATCCGGCGATCGACTGGGAGCGCACGCTCGCCTATCGCGAGCATTTGTGGGATCTCGGGCTCGGCGTCGCGGAAGCGATGGATACGGCGCAGCGCGGCATGGGGCTCGACTGGAAGACCTCCCTCGACCTCATCACGCGCACGACACGAGCAGCGGCGGCGCGCGGCGGCGCGCTCGTCTTCTCCGGCGCCGGCACCGACCACCTCGCTCCCGGCGAGGCGAAATCGCTGGACGATGTCATCCGCGCCTATGAAATGCAGGTGGAAGCGATCGAGAAGGCGGGCGGCCGCATCATCCTGATGTGCTCGCGCGCCCTCGCCTCCGTCGCCGCAAACGCGGACGATTATGCCCGCGTCTATGATCGAATCCTTTCGCAGGTCCGGGAGCCCGTGATCATCCACTGGCTGGGCGATATGTTCGATCCGGCGCTCGCCGGCTATTGGGGAACGCGCGATCTCGGCAAGGCTATGGACACGGCGCTCGCCATCATCGCCGCCAATGCCGCCAAGGTCGACGGCGTCAAGATCTCGCTGCTCGAGAAGGAGCGCGAGATTTCCATGCGGCGGCGGCTGCCGGCGGGCGTGCGCATGTATACCGGCGACGACTTCAACTATGCCGAGTTGATCGCTGGCGACGGCTCCGGCCATTCGGACGCGCTCCTCGGCATTTTCGATGCGATCGCGCCGGCGGCCTCCGCCGCGTTGCAAAGCCTCGCGGCCGGCGATAGAGAGACCTTCCACGACATCCTGGCGCCGACCGTTCCGCTGTCGCGCCATATCTTCAAGGCGCCGACGCGCTTCTACAAGACCGGCGTCGTTTTCATGGCCTATCTCACCGGCTGGCAGGACCATTTCACCATGGTCGGCGGCCAGCAGGGCGCGCGCTCGATCCTGCATCTCGCCGAACTCTTCCGCCTCGCCGATGCCGCCGGTTTGCTCGGCGATCCGGAGATGGCGGCGCGCCGCATGAAGGCGGTGCTTGCGACACACGGCATTGAAGCTTGAGGCCCATGACGAAGCATTCCTCCATAACAGGCGACAGCGCGATGCGCGACTTTTCCCGCGATCACCGCTGGCTGTCGATCAATACGGCGACGGTTCGCGCCCAAGGCGATCTCCTGGCGATCGTCGATGCCTGCGCGCGGGCTGAGATCGGGGCGATTTCGCCTTGGCGCGACCAGGTCGGGGCCGTCGGCCTGGACAAGGCTGTCCGCGCCGTCAGGGATGCCGGCCTGAAGCTGTCGGGCTATTGCCGTGGCGGCATGTTCCCCGCCGATACGGAACGGCGGCAGGAGATGATCGACGACAATCGCCGCGCCATTGACGAAGCGGCCGCCCTTGGCGCTCCCTGCCTCGTGCTGGTCGTCGGCGGCCTGCCGCAGTTCTCGCGGCCGGGCTCGGCGGGCTCAAAGGATATCGGCGCGGCGCGCGCGCTCGTCGAGGACGCCATCGCCGAACTGCTCGGCTACGCCCGGCAAGCGGGCATGCCGCTTGCGATCGAGCCCCTCCACCCGATGTATGCCGCCGACCGCTCCTGCGTGAACACGATCGCGCAGGCGCTCGACATCTGTGATCGTATCGATCCGGGCGGCAGCGGCGATCTCGGAATTGCCTGCGACGTCTATCATGTCTGGTGGGATCCGGAGCTTTTCGCCGGTATCGAGCGGGCGGGGCGTGAACGCCTGCTCGCCTACCATGTCTGCGACTGGCTGGTGCCGACCCGGGACCTGTTGCTCGATCGTGGTATGATGGGCGATGGCGTCATCGAACTGAAGCCGATTCGCGCCGCGGTTGAAGCCGCCGGATATGCCGGCTATTCGGAAGTGGAGATATTCTCGCAGAATTGGTGGTCGAGGCCGATCGACGAGGTTTTGCAAACCTGCATTGCCCGACATCGGTCTTGCGTGTAACCGCCGGACAGGTCTCGGCCGGGAGAGGGAATGGCAAGCAGCGCAATTGGCGGGCGGCGGGAAGAGGCGGTCAAGCGAGGCGAGCCCCCGCGCCGCGAAGGCGGGGAGCGGATTCGCGATCCCGAGCGGACGCGCGGCAACATCCTGAAGGCGGCGACGGTCGAGTTTTCCGAACACGGCTTCGCCGGGACCAGCATCGATTCCATCGCCGCGCGCTCTGGCGCCAACAAGCGCATGATCTATCACTATTTCGGCAACAAGCGGGGCCTTTGGCTGGCGACGCTCGAGGCCGCCTATGAGCGAGCGCGGTCGGCCGAACAGCAACTCCATCTCGACGAGCTCGATCCAGAGACCGCGATGGCGACGCTGGCGGGCTTCACCTTCGATTCCTTCGTCGACGACCGCACCTTCATCAATCTGCTGAACAGCGAAAACCTCCATCAGGCCCGGCATCTCAAGGAATCGTCGCGCATCAAGTCGATGCATTCGCCGCTGATCGGCATGATCCAGAAGATTCTTGACCGCGGCGTCGAACAGGGGATCTTCCGCCCCGGCATCGATCCGGCGCAACTGTGGATATCGATCGCCGGCTTGGCTTTCTTTTATTTCTCCAACGTCTTCACGCTCTCGGTCATCCTTGACCGCGATCTGAGGGCGGCCGAGGACATCCAGGAGCGCCGGGCGCACGTCATCGAGCTGATAAACAAGGGAATTCGCGCCGAGACCGGCCAATAGGCGGCGAAAAGTCCGTCCCTTCGGCTCCGGCGCTGAGGCCAACACCCAGCGAGAAGCTTGCGCCGCCGCCCTATCCCTCTCTTCGATAGCTTACGAAAATTTATCCTGACGGAGAACTCCGCCCAAACTCGCCCTCCTATAAGGGCGAAATGAAAAAGGCAGGCGCCGGAACTTCCGGCTTTCGCGTCCGAAAAACGGCACTTTCGACATTCCGCGTGCCGAACAGGCCGCTGGAGCAAGTCGTACCCCCCGCTCGCATCACGCTGCCGATCCTCGGGCAAGCGCCGGCGAGCCTTTCCTTGCAAAATTGAAGTCACCTCCATGAACGGCATTATGCTTCCCGCAAAGCATCGCCTCGTTGCGCAGGCGGATCACGATCCCGTTTTCCGGAAATTCGTATCGATAGACGTTTGTATCACAGCCGCCAGAAGGGCCGATCTCTTGGCGGCGACGCTCGAATCCTTCGACCGGAATTTGCTCCGGTATTTCCAGATCAGCCGCTTCATCATCAATATCGATCCGGTTTTCGGAACGGTGGACGAAGAAAGAGACTGCGTCGATCTCGTTCGCTCCTACCGGAAAGACGCGATCATACACCTTCCCGAAGCGCCGGACTTTACCGCGGCCGTAAAGCGAAACTGGAGCGCGACCGCGGCCGAAATCGTGCTCCATCTCGAGGACGATTGGCTTCTCCAGCGTCCTTTGACGCCCGACATCATCAATGCTTTTGGAGAAGATCCGTCCCTGGCGCAGATCTGCTTCAACCACGCGACAAAGGCATGGGACAGCAAGAGGCGCGGCGCGACTTGCTATCACAGACAGCAGCGCGCTTTTCTGGGTTTCCCCACGCCTTTCAAACGAAAGGTGCCGGCCTTCCTCACTTGCCCGAGTTTTTTTCGCGGCTCTTTCCTGCGAAACGCGGCCGACCTGCTCGACCTGAATTACGATCCGGAAAAGCAGTTTCACAGCCAAGTCAACAAACCGCTGGAATCGTATGTCTCCGCCTTTCACAATATCATGGTCGGGGAGCCGCCGGAGTATTATATCGTCGACACCGGGCGCGAATGGAGGGAAAGGCGCGGAATAGTGAAATGTGTCCGTCAGGCGCAGTCCTACTGGAATCAGGGACCTGCGGACAGCGAAGCGACTTCCGATGCGTCTTCTTGAATCGCCATATGTCCGACAGGCATCTCCTTCTTGACGCAAGGCCGAACAGCGAGGCAGATCCCAGATCCCCGCGTCTCAATCGGCTTGCCGGAACGATCCCTATCCTCATGTATCATCATATTGCGCCGCCACCCCCCGACGGCGCCCCATCGCGCAATCTGTTCGTAAGCCCCGCCCATTTCAGACGCCAGATGCGCAGCCTCAAGCTCCTCGGCTATCAGGGCTGTTCGATAGCAGAGCTGATGCCCCGGCTTCCGCTTCAGAAGCCGGGGAAATATGTCGGCATCACCTTCGATGACGGCTATGAAGACGTGTATATCAACGCCCTTCCCATACTCCAGGAAACCGGATTTACCGCGACGACCTATTTCGTGAGCAGGGAGGTCGGCGGCTTCAATCGATGGGACTCCGATTTCCAATTCCCCATCGCCCGGTGCATGAACCGGCAGCAGCTGCGGGAATGGAAAGCGCTTGGCCACGAGATCGGTGGCCACACGCTCGAGCATCGCCGTCTGGGAGAGATGACGCCGGGAGAAGCATGGCAGCAGATCGCCGGCTGCCGGCATGAGCTTGAAGACATTTCCGGAGGACGGGTCGAGGCGTTCAGCTATCCATATGGCAGCTACGATTATAGGACTGCCACGCTCGTTCAGAATGCTGGCTTCACCAGCGCCGTCACGACGCTTAAGAAGCGGGCGGGCTCGAAGGACGATCCCTTTCTCCTGCCCCGCTTCAATGTCAGGCGGGCGGACACGCTCGCTGCATTTCTCGTGAAGTCCCTCCTGAGATAGGGGAGTCGCTTTTTATCCGGCGATGCCTGCCTGGAGGCGCGATGCCGTCGATTGGGTTTGCGCTGTCGCGGGAAATCTCGTCACGACACGCAATCCCGGCTGCGCATCGTCGAGAACGATCTGCACGTCATGAAGATCCGCGATCGCTTTTACGAGGCTCAGTCCCAATCCCGTGCCCGGCGTTGAGCGGCTTCGCTCGAGGCGGTAGAGCCGCCGGAACACTTTTTCGCGCTCTTCGACCGGAATTCCCGGGCCGCCATCCTCCACGACGGCGGCAGGACCGCCGGCAGAAAGCAATGTGCTTATCCGGATAGGAGTGCCGGGCGGACAATGGCGAAGCGCATTTTCGACGAGATTGTAATACAACTGGATCAATAGCTCACGGTCGCCGTGAACCATGCAGCCTTCGGCAGCCAGGTCGAGGGAAAGATTGTTGCGCGCGCCGTCGGGAGCGCCGTCGTAGAGATCGGCCGTTTCGCGAATGATTTTGTTCAGGTCGAGGTCCTTGAAGCGTTTTCGTCTCGCGCCGGCCTCGAGTTGCGAAATTCTGAGCAGGGCCTCGAATGTCTGGTTGACATGCTGGATTTCGGAGGTCGCCGCCTCGAGCGCCAAGCTTGCCTTGCCGCTGCCGTTAACCTCGCTTCTCGCTTCATCGATATTGATCCGGAGCCGGTTGAGCGGCGTCTTCAGGTCATGTGCGATATCGACGCTGATTTGGCGCATGCCCTCCACCGTCGCTTCCAATTGCTGCAAAGCGCGATTGACGTGAGTGGAAAGCTCATCGATGTCATCGCCTTTTCCCAACAGAGGCAGGCGGGCGGAGAGATCCCCCCTCGAAATACGGTCCATCGTGTGCTGCACCACCTGGAAGCGTTGCTGCGCTTTCCGCGCGATCAGGCTTCCTCCCATGAAGGCGAGCAGGACGACGATGATCGACGTCCAGCCGAAGCCGGCGGCGGCAACCCTCTGAAGCTCATAGATATCCTGGTAGCTTTGCCCGACGATCAGCCGGTCATTGTGCGCGGTACCCGCGAACAGGCGATATTTCCTGTGGCCATGAAGACCCAGCTTGTAAGCCGGGATGATCGACCATCCGTCGGGCAGGTTTATCGACCGGATGTTCCCGGTCAGGACGGTCCCATCCGGCTTCATCGCCAGGATCACCCTGTCATGACCGTGGGCAGCACGGACATTTGCTGCGACGGTGTCGAGAAAATCCGTCTCGTCGTTACCCTGGTTTTCGGCCATGGACGCATAGAGTTCGCCAATGGCCTTGTCGTGACGCCTCAGCATTTCCCATCGCATGATCTCATAGACGGAAAATCCGGACACAAGGAACGCGCCGAGAAACAGGCCGCCGAAGATCAACGCCAGCCTCAGCGGGGTGCTCCGAAGGAAATTCAGATGGCCCATGAACAAATTACCCTGCGACCGCTAGCTTTTCAAAGCTGTTTTTGAATTCCATGCGCCGTAAGAGGCGTTCTGGCATTCCGCCAACTGCCGTTGAATTGCAAAAGGGTCCAGGATCGATTTATCCGAATCCGGTGGATCACGAAAGGCTCCCTACCGGCCTGAGATCCCACGAGCCTTAACGAAGGAACTATTCGCACCGACGATCGGCTCACATGCCGGCGGCAGGGCGCCGAGGCGATAAATTGTTCGTGTGATCGGCGACTGAGAACAAATCGGCGATGTTTGCAATCTTGTATGTTTTCGGTCAGGCGATATCTAGACCCGTTTCCTAGGTTAGGCTGACAGGCGCTTTGCAACCGACAAGGAACTGAAATGAACAGCACGGCAAAGGAATATCTTAGCAAGGTCCCGGAGGTTGTGCTGACCTTCTGGATCATCAAGATCGCGGCGACGACTCTTGGCGAGACCGGGGGGGACGCCGTCACGATGACGTGGCTGCATGCGGACAAGAACGCCCACAATGGCGGCTATCTGATCGGTACGCTGATCTTTGCCGCCGTATTCATCGCGGCGGTCGCCATCCAGATCATGCTGAAAAAATTCAATCCCTGGGCCTATTGGGCGGCCATCGTCGCGTCCACCACGGTCGGCACCGCGCTGGCCGATATGGTCGATCGGTCGCTCGGCATAGGCTATCCGGGCGGCGTCGCGATACTGATAAGCTGTGTCCTCCTGTCATTGGCGTTGTGGTATATGGCGCTGGGTTCGATCGACGTCCGCACGGTGGCGACGCCGAAGGTCGAGATCTTCTACTGGGTCACCATCACCTTTTCGCAGACGCTGGGCACCGCGCTGGGCGACTGGATGGCCGATTCGGCCGGCACCGGCTATGCCGGCGGCGCTTTGATCTTTGCTGCCGGACTGGCGATACTCGCCGCCCTTTACTATTGGACGAGCATCTCCCGCGTCTTCCTCTTCTGGGCGGCCTTCATCCTGACGCGGCCGCTCGGCGCGACGGTTGGCGATTTTCTCGACAAGCCCTTCAACCATGGCGGACTCGACCTTAGCCGACCGCTCGCCTCGGCGATAATCGCGGCCTTCATCATCGCCTGCGTGCTGATCCTGCCGCAGAGGGCCGGTGAGCATCCAGGCTCCGGCCATGCGGAACCTGCGGGAGCGGAATAGCGGCAACGTCTCGGAGCGCGGGACGTCTCCTATCCGGTGTCCCGCGCCGGTCCGCCAGCGCAAGGCCGGTGCGCCCGTCGGGGCGAAAGGCAAGGACGCGCCTTTTCTCCCCAAACGAGGGTCAGATACAGGGAAACTCGATGCAGACGCGCAGGCCCGGTTTGGCGTCTTCCAGGCGAATCGCGGCGCCGTGCAATTCGGCCACGGCCCTGACGAGACTGAGGCCAAGGCCGTTTCCGGCCGTGGTGCGGCTGCGTTCGAGCCGGTAGAGCCGGCGAAAGACATGCTCGTGTTCATCGGCCGGGATGCCGGGACCGTTGTCCTCCACGATCGTGACGACGCGGCCGGAGCGAAACGAACTGGCCAAGCCGATGCGCGTCCCCTGATCGCTATGACGAATGGCGTTCTCGACAAGGTTGGCGTACATTTGCAAGAGCAATTCCCGGTCGCCCCGCACCAAATTTGCTTCACGACCGAGGGACAGGCTGATGCTCTTGCCGTTGTCGTCGGCAAGGCTTTCATAGAGATCCGCCAGCGTGGCGAGAACCTCGTTGATGTCGATTTGCTTGAAGCGTTCCTTGCGGGCGCCCGCTTCGATTTGCGCGATCCGCAGCAATGCGTCGAAGGTGCGATTGACCCTCTCCATCTCTCCGACCGCCATATACAGGTCATCGGTGACAGCCGTTCCGCGTTCCGCCTTGCGGATTGCTTCCTCAATCGTAATTCGCAGCCGATTGAGAGGAGTCTTCAGGTCATGCGCGATGTTGTTCGACACCTGGCGCATGCCTTCCATGCTCATCTCCAGCCGATCGAGCGCGTCGTTTATGTCGGCTGAGAGCAGATCGATATCGTCTCCCCTGCCCAGCAGCGGAACGCGCGCGCCGAGCTCGCCATGGGCGACGCGACCCATCGTATCGCTGACCGCCCCGAAGCGCCGCCGCGCGCGGAAGCCCACCACCACGCCACCGGCGAGCGCAAGCAACGCCACCACGAGCGATGTCCAGGCGAAGCCGGCCAGCGCCATTCCCTCGAGGTCGTCGATGTCCTGATAACTCTGCCCCACCACGAGCTGGACGTCGCGAATATGCCCGGCGAGAATCCGGTATCCGAGATCCGGGTCCAGGCCGAATTGCGCTCCCGATAGGGTCGACCAGCCATCCGGTATCTCGATCGGGCGTATGTTGCCGGCGAGTACCTGGCCGTTCTTCGCAGTCACCAGAAAGATCAGATTATGCCTGCTGGATGCGGCTATGTTGCTGCGCACAGCGTCCAGGAAATCGTCGAGGTCGTCCTTGTACGCTCCCGCGAGGCTCGAATAGATCTCGCTGATCTGATCGTCGTGCCGCTGGTACATTTGCCAGCGCATGACCAGGAACGCCATCACTCCGGTAACCAGAAACGCCACGAAGAACATGGCGCCGAACACAAACGCCAGGCGGAAAGGTGTACTACGCGCAATACTATCGCGGCGCATCGAGCCTGTAGCCGATATTGCGAACCGAATGGAGCAATGGCACGTCAAAGGGCTTGTCGAGCTTGCTTCGCAGGCGGCTGATCTGCGATTCGACGACGGTCGTGCCCGCATCGAACTCTATGCCCCATACACGGTCGAGCAACATGGTGGGCGTCAGAACACGGCCGGAAGCACGCATCAAGGCTTCGAGAAGTGAATACTCTCGCGGCGTGAGATTGATGATCTTGCCTGCTCTCGTAACGCGGCGGCGCGCCAGATCCATGACGAGATCCGCGATGGTCAGTACCGTTTCCTCCGGCATGTCGGGCGGCCGCCGCGCCAATGCGTTGACGCGCGCAAGCAATTCGGAAAACGCGAAGGGTTTGACCAGGTAATCGTCGCCGCCGGCTTCGAGACCCTCGACGCGATCGTCCACGCCGCCGATGGAGGTAAGGAAAAGCGCTGGCGTCTTCTTGCGCGCGGCGCGCAGCGCCTTGACCAGGGACAATCCGTCGAGCGAGGGCAGCATCCGGTCCACGATCAGGATGTCGTAGGGTTCGCGCATGGCTTGAAAGAGCGCATCCTGACCGTTCGCAAGGACATCGCAAACGTGGCCTTCCTCCCTCAGTCCGCGCGACACGTAGGTGGAAAGCGTCTCGTCGTCCTCGATCAGCAACAGCCGCATGGTTTTTACTTCCTAGCCCAACATAGCACCACCAGCGAGCCACACCAATCTCCCCGGCTTCCCGCTGCCAATCCTCACACCTGCGACTTACGCTGGCCTTTCACACGATTGACAAAATTGCAAACCGACGGGGCAAATGCCGGTTCGTTCGCATTTTCGTAAGATTGCTCACAGCCGTCCGCAAACGAAAACGACCATTGATCCCCGGACGTGCACGGGCTGTTCCACGCCCGGCGCGAAGACAGCCGCTCTGGGCGGGCGGCGCAATCGATAAAGGAAAAAGAAAATGCAAAAACCGGCTACATATGTTCAGCATTCCCTCCTCTCCAGGGCGTTGGTCGCCGTTGCTGTCTGCGCCATCGCGAGCCCGGCTTTCGCCTACACCGGACAATCGCTTTCGAAACATGCCAAAATCAGCATGCGACAGGCGGAGCAGGTGGTTCACAAAGCTCTACCCGGAGGCCATATCACCGACCGTGAACTGGAGCGGGAACGCGGCGGCAGCGGCTTGCGCTACTCCTTCGACGTGAAGACGAACGGGAAAACCAGAGAGATCGGCGTCGATGCGGTCACCGGCCGCCTCCTGGAAAATTCGATCGAGGGGCCGAACGCCGACTGACGCCTGCGGAAAATCCGCTGGCGAGGGAGGAACGGCCGCCTGGCCGTTCCTTTCGCCACGCCTCCGGCGCATTCGACGCATGTAACGCCTAGAGCCTTTCATGGCTAGATGGAATCGTTCTGCCGGAAGGAATTCGGGCCAAGGTCAAGGGCTTCGGCGCCGGTCGTACCGGTGGTACGGCCAAGCCGGAGGCCGAAGGGTTTGGCCCGAATTCGTCCGGCCCGAAGGGTTTCCCGCTGGCGGGCGCCCGCTTTGTCGGGCGGATTTGGCCGTACCGCGGTACGACCTGCACCGTCCTCCGCGCGGATCGCCGCGCCATCGAGGAAA
>JBQCEL010000217.1:0-3582 GCA_051960255.1 Rhizobiaceae bacterium | reverse complement strand
CTCGCGGCGAGAGCCTTGGCCTCGTCGGCGAATCCGGTTCCGGCAAATCGACGGTGGCGCGGCTTATCTCCGGGCTGCACCGGCCGACGGCGGGCGAGATCCTGTTCGACGGGAAACCGGTCGAAGCGATCGGCAGCCGTAGCCGCCGGCTCGGACGCGATATCCAGATGGTCTTCCAGGACCCGAATTCCTCGCTCAATCCGCGCAAGACCATCTTCGGCAGCATCGCCGAACCGCTGGTCATCCATGACGCGTTGCGTGGCGGCAAATTGCGGGCGCGTGTCGAGGAGCTTCTGGAGACGGTGCAGCTCGATCGCCGCTTCATGTACCGCTTTCCGCATGAATTGTCGGGAGGACAGAAGCAGCGCGTCTGCATCGCGCGCGCCGTGGCGCTCAATCCGAGGCTGCTGGTGCTCGACGAACCGACATCCGCGCTCGACGTCTCGGTCCAGGCGCAGATATTGGAGTTCCTGCGCGAGTTGCAGGAGAGGCTCGACCTCACCTATCTCTTCATCTCGCACAATCTGGCGGTGGTCCGCCACGTCTGCACGAGCGTCGCCGTCATGTATATGGGCCGGATCGTCGAGGCGGGACCGACAGCCGAGGTCTTCGACCGCCCGTGCCATCCCTATACGGAAGTGCTTCTCGCCTCGGTCCCCGAGCCGGTCGCGCTGCAGGAAGAAGCGCCGGCCCTCGCTGGCGACATCCCCAGCCCGATCGCGCTGCTGCCCGGCTGCCCGTTCAATCCGCGCTGCCCCAGGAAGATCGGCGCCATCTGCGAGACGCAGAATCCGGAACTGGCGGCCCCGGTGGAAGATCAAACAGCGGATAGGCGACTGGTCGCCTGCCATCTGTTTCCTGCCGGGAATCGATAATCGACTGCCGAGATGGCATCGAATAAGCAGCCGAAATTCCCCTCATCCGGCCGTCCCTTCGCAAGCTCAGGGCCCGCCACGTTCTCCCCGTTGGGGGAGAAGAGGAAAGCGCCGGCATTGCCGCCCCCTCTCCCCTCGGGGAGAGGACGCGAGCAAAGCGAGCGGGTGAGGGGGACTGTGACGCGACGGGCTGCACCCGGCATTAATCGTTGAAGTATCGGCCTTCCTTGACCTCGGCGACATAGCCGGCGCGGATGGCGAAATCGCCAAAATGCTCGCCCGGTTGCCGCTCCTTTGCAAAAGCGCCGAGCGTCTTTCCAAGGTGGTCAAGGATCGCCTCCTCGCCGACATTCTCCAGTACCATCTTGTTGAGGCGCTGGCCGTGGAAACCGCCGCCAAGATAGAGATTGTATTTGCCGGGCGCGCGGCCGGTCAGGGCGATCTCGGCGATATAGGGCCTGGCGCAGCCATTCGGGCAGCCGGTCATGCGGATCGTGATCGGCTCGTCGGTCAAGCCGTTCTCCGCCAGGATCGTTTCGATCTTGCCGACCAGCGACGGCAGATAACGCTCGCTCTCCGCCATCGCCAGCCCGCAGGTCGGCAGCGCCACGCAGGCCATGGCGTTGAGCCGCAGGCCGCTTCCGCGGTTCAGCTTGTCCAGCCCGTATTCCTTGAGCAGCCCCTCGATCACTGGCCGATCGCCAGCCTCGATGTCGGCGATGATCAAATTCTGGTTCGGCGTGACGCGGAACATGCCCTTGTGCACGCGCGCGATGGCGCGCAACCCGTCGAACAGCTTGATGTCCGTGAAATTGCTGACGCGGCCATTCTCGACCAGAAGCGTGAAATGCTCGCGCCCGTCCTCGCCGCGCTGCCAGCCGATGGCGTCGCCGTTCGAGGTGAAGCTGTAGGGCTTTGCCGGCTCCAGCGAAAAGCCGAGCCGGCCTTCGATCTCCGCCTTGATGAAGTCGACGCCCTTGTCGTCGATCGTATATTTGAAGCGGGCATGGCTGCGGTCCTTGCGGTCGCCATAGTCGCGCTGGACCTCCATCACCGCGTCGCAGGTTTCGATCACCTTGTCCTTCGGGATGAAGCCGATGACGGTCGCCAGCCGCGGATAGGTCTTCGGCGCATTGTCCGTGCGGCCCATGCCGCCGCCGATGGCGATGTTGAAGCCCTTGAGCGTCTTGCCTTCGACGATCGCGATGAAGCCCAAATCCTGGGCGTAGACGTCGATGTCGTTGATCGGCGGAATGACGAAGCCGATCTTGAACTTCCGCGGCATATAAGTCTTGCCGTAGAGCGGTTCTTCCGGTCCCTTCGTCGCGACCCGCTCCTCGCCATACCAGATTTCGCGATAGGCGCCGGTCTTCGGAATGGCGTGATCGCTCGCCTGTTTGGCCAGCGCATGGATTTCGGCGTGAAGCGCGGATAACTGCGGGTTGATCGAGGCCATGACGCCGCGCGAATCGTCGCCGCAGGCGGCCTTGGTGTCGAGCAGTACGTCATGCAGCCCCTGGATGACGGCGCGCAAATTCTTCTTGTGGACGCGGTGAAGCTGGAAGGTCTGGCGCGTCGTCAGCCTCAGCGTCTCGCCGGCATAGGCGCGGCCGAGTTCGTCGAGCTTCAGCCATTGGCTGGGCGACAGCACGCCGCCGGGCAGGCGCACCCGCGCCATGAAGCGATAGGCCGGCTCCAGCCTCTGCCGGCGGCGCTCGTCGCGGATGTCGCGGTCGTCCTGCTGGTAGACGCCGTGGAACTTCATCAGCTTGGTGTCGTCGCCGGGCACGGCGGCGGTGAGTTCCGCTTCCAGCCCTTGAGCGATGGTGCCGCGCAGCTGGTCGCTATTGGCCTTCAGCGTCTCGTCGGGGCCGAGTTTTTCGAGCGGCTGGGAAATATCGTGGCTGCGATCGACAGTAATGGTGGTCATGTTCGGCTCAATAAACGTCGATCTGATAGCGGTGGGCGCCCTGAAGCGCGGAGAGATAGTCGTCCGCGCCCTCCTGGCTGAGGCCGCCCTGCTCGCGGATGATTGTCGCGAGCGCCGCATGGACATCCGGCGCCAGCTTGACGCCGTCGCCGCAGACATAGAGATGCGCGCCCTCTTCCAGCCAGGCATAGACGTCGCGCGCCTGTTCGAGGAGGCGGTGCTGGACATAAACCTTTTCCGCGCCGTCGCGCGAGAAGGCGACGCTCATCTTCGACAGAACGCCGTCTTTCAGCAAGCCCTGCCACTCGGTCTGGTACAGGAAATCGCTGTCGAAATTGCGCTCGCCGAAGAACAGCCACGCCTTCCCGCCGGCGCCGCGCGCCTCGCGCTCCTGCAGGAAGGCGCGGTAAGGCGCGACGCCCGTTCCCGCGCCGATCATGATAATCGGCTTGTCGTCGTCGGGCAGGCGAAAATGCGGGTTGGCCTGGACATAGACCGGCAATGTCGAGTCCGGCTCCGCGCGGGCGGCGAGATGGCCGGACGCCACGCCGAAGCGCGGCTCGCCATGAAGGTCATAGCGCACCGTCGAGACGGTCAGATGCACCTCGTCGGGCGCGGCCGCCGCGCTCGATGCGATCGAATAGAGCCTCGGCTGCAAGGGCCGCAATCCGGCGATGAAGGTCTGCGCATCGATGCCGGCAACCGGGAAACGGCGCACGATATCGATGATGTGGTTGTTATGCAGGAAGGCGGTCCGCGCCTCGCGCGCGTCCTCGC
>JBQCEL010000216.1:0-3117 GCA_051960255.1 Rhizobiaceae bacterium | reverse complement strand
GTGATGGAAGCGCCCGGTATCGTCGAATGCCTGGAGGCGCTGAAACCGCATTGGACGCGGGCGCTGGCCGATGCGGAACAATTCAACGCAGCACATGACGATATGAAACGCGGCGTGGGCGTCGCGTCGTGCTGGTATGGTTGCGGCAACACCTCGCTGCCCAATCCCTCGACCATGAAGATCGGCATCGCGCCCACAGGCGAGGTCGTGCTCTTTCAGGGTGCGGTCGATATCGGGCAGGGGGCCAACACGGTGGTGGCGCAGATCGCCGCCGATGCGCTCGGCCTGCCGCTCGCAACTTTCCGCCTGCTCGGCCCCGATACGGCGGTGACGCCCGACGCCGGCAAGACATCAGCCTCGCGCCAGACCTTCATTTCCGGCAAGGCGGCGGGGCGCGCGGCGCGAAGCCTGCGGGAAAAAATCTTGCGCTTCGCCAATGTTTCTACCGAAGCGGCGCTCGAACTGGGAGACGGCGTGCTGACGGTGCGCGAGGGCGATGCGGTGCGCCATCTCGATCTCGAGGGCCTCCCGGTCGATGCTGACGGTCTGGTCTTCGAGGCGACCGAAAGCTACGATCCGCCGACCGCGCCGCTCGACGAGAAAGGGCAGGGCAAGCCCTACGCGCTTTACGGTTTCGGCGCGCAGATCGCCGAACTTGAGGTGGACATGAAGCTTGGCACGGTGAAGGTCGTGAAGATCACGGCGGCGCATGATGTCGGCCGCGCTGTCAACCCGCTCCTCGTCGAAGGCCAGATCGAGGGCGGTATTGCGCAGGGGCTCGGCATGGCGCTGATGGAGGAATATGTGCCGGGCCGCACCGAGAATTTGCACGACTATCTGATCCCGACCATCGGCGACATGCCGCCGGTGGAATCGATCCTTGTCGAGGTGCCCGACCCGGAAGGGCCGTTCGGTGCCAAGGGATTGGGCGAGCATGTGCTGATCCCGACCGCCGCCGCCATATTGAACGCCATCCATCATGCTGCCGGCGTGCGCATCACCAAGGTGCCGGCGACGCCGACGCGGGTGCTGAAGGCGATTGGGGAGGCGCAGGCATGAGGCGGGCGCGCGCCTTTCCCTCCCCCTTGAGGGGAGGGTGGACAATCGCCGAAGGCGATTGGACGGGTGGGGTCGCAGCCAATAGGCGCGATGCATCCCTTTATAAACGAATGAAGGCCAAGCGCTGCAGATGTAATCCCACCCCGATCCGCTTCGCGGATCGACTCTCCCCTCGATGGGGCGAGAAAGGCGGCGCCTATGAGTGAACTCTCCGAACGTTTCGAGACGCACGATCCGGGCGCCAAGGAGGCGGGCGGCAAGATTCGCTGCGACGCCTGCCCGGTCATGTGCTACATCGCCGAGGGCCGCACCGGTGCCTGCGACCGCTACGGCAATGTCGGCGGCCATATCGTCCGCTCCGACCCGCTCACCATTCTCGAACACACGGAAGAGGCGGGCGGCGCCGTCGTGCCCTTCCTTGCCGAAGGCGAAAAATGGAACGGCGAACTCGTCAGGGGCCGTCGTTTCGTCAGCGCCATCGGCGCCGGAACCACCTATCCCGATTACAAGCCGGCGCCCTTCATCGTCAGCCAGGAGGTCGAGGGCGTCGATCTCGTCACGGTGGTGACGGAAGGTATTTTTTCCTATTGCGGCGTCAAGATCAAGATCGATACCGACCGCCATGTCGGCGACGAGACAGCGACGGTGCGCGCCAAGGGCGAAGCGGTCGGCCATGTCACGACCGGCGAATATGGTTCGCAGATGCTTTCGCTCGGCGGCGTCGCGCATCTGACCGGCGGCTCCAAGGCGGAAGGCCGCGCCACCTGCGAGGCACTTCTCGACCTCTGCAACCGAAAGCCGGTCGAACTGACCATCGACGGCGGCACGAGCCTGATCGTCCAGTCCGGCAAGCCGCCGGTCATTGACGGCAAGCCGGAAGAGCGAATGCGCGTCGGCTGCGGCTCGGCCACGATCGGCATGTTCGCGTCGCAATGGAAGGATTTGGTCGATGAGGTGGTGGTGGTGGACGACCACATCACTGGCGTCGTTTCCGAGCATCAGGCCGGCAAGGTTATCGGCTGGCATGATACGGGCATCAAGATTCTCGGCCGGCGCTCCACCCCAGGCCGCTATTTCAAGGTATCGGAGCCCGGTCTCGGCTGGGGCGGCACGATGATCGCCGATCCGCTCGAAATCCTTGGGGAGTGGAACGCGAAAAAAGGGGCGCGGCCGGGGCTCTCGCTTTTGATGGTCTCGACTACGGGCGAGCAATTCGCCTATTTCGAATTGGATGAGGATCTGAAGCCGGTCGAGAAGCCGTTTCCAGAACGGCTGAGGAAGTCTGTCGATCTGATCGAGGAGAATTGCGAGCCGGCGCTTTGCACCGTCCTTTTCGTCGGCGGCGCCGGCGGCAGCCTGCGTGCCGGCGTAACCGAGAACCCGGTTCATCTGACGCGTTCCGTCCACGGCCTGAAAACCTATGTCACCTGTGGCGGCGCGCCGGTCTATGTCTGGCCGGGCGGCGGCATCACGCTGATGGTGGACGTCGCTCGCATGCCGGAGAATTCCTTCGGCTCGGTGCCGACGCCCGCACTGGTTGCGCCGATCGAATTCACGCTGCGACGCGACGATTATGAGCGCATGGGCGGCCATGTCGGCGCGATCCGTAGCGTCGAGGACGTGATCGCCAGGGGCGGCGAATATCTCAATCCGCGCCTTGGCCGCGATGCGCCGGGCGGCAATCCCTGGCCGCCGCTCAGACAGTTGCGCCGCCTGCCGGGTGAGGCATGAACGGTCCGCAAATTGCCTGGCTGCCGGACGGCAAACGGCTGCATATGAACCACGGGCCGATCGACCTCGTGGTGGAAGCCTTAGGCGCGCCGGAAGAGGTCGAAGCCGGCTATCGGCAGGCAGCAAAACGATTTGAGACGATTTTGAACGAACTGATCGCTGAACTCCCCGAACTGCGCCGGCCATCGGGCCAAAAGCGTCGTTCCTTCGCCGGCTCAACGGCGCGGCGCATGGAAGAGGCCGCCTGCCATTTTGCCGATGTCTTCATTACGCCGATGGCGGCGGTTGCCGGTTCGGTGGCGGACGAGATGCTGGCGGCGCTGACAG
>JBQCEL010000215.1:0-12866 GCA_051960255.1 Rhizobiaceae bacterium | reverse complement strand
TGTGCCTGCTCGCCGCGCCTGAAGGGATCGAGCGGTTCAGGAAGGCCCATCCCGACGTCCCCGTCTACACCGCCGCGATCGACGAACGCCTGAACGAAAAGGGCTATATCGTGCCGGGGCTGGGGGACGCCGGCGACCGCATGTACGGGACGAAATGATACATTGGAGTCGGACTTATTGGCGCTCGATGAAAATCGAACACCCCCGCCGGCCCTTCGGGCCACCTCCCCCTCAAAGGTGGAGGAAAGATGCGGCGCCATTTCCCTCCCTTTTAGGGGAGGGCGCCTCGCGCAGCGAGGCGGGCGGGGTAGAATGGCGAGAAAAGTACTTGAAATAAGTTCAGAATTTAGCAGCCTACTTCACCTTCTCCTCATAATAGATCGCATTTTTTTCCGTACCGGCGGGGCGGGTCATCGCCCTTAACGGCGCGTCCATCCCGCTTGATTATGTTTCCCCCTCGAAAGGGGCGAACATGCGGAATTTGATGATCCTTGCCGGTGTACTTGCCGCGATGGCGATGATCGTTCCGGGATTCCTGCAAAGCAATCCACAGGCGATCAGCGCTCTCTTCGCCCATTCAGCGAAAGAGCAGGCGGCGCCGTCGGCGCCCCTTGTTGCTTCGGCTGAGACGGGAAATCCGCAACCTTTGCTCGGGCACAAGATGAGGCTCTATGCCGATGCGCGCGGCCATTTCGCCGGCGATTTCAGGCTGAACGGCTATGATGTGCCGGCAATGATCGATACCGGCGCCACTTTCGTCGCGCTCAACAGTTCCACGGCCGAGCGGATCGGCATCCGCCTTTCGCGCTCGGATTACCGCTATGCCGTCAACACCGCCAATGGCAGGGCGAAGGCGGCGGCGGCCACGATCGGCAGCCTCGATATCGGCCGTATCCATATGGAGAACGTGCAGGCGCTGGTGCTCGACGACGACGCGCTTTCCGGCACGCTGATCGGGATGAGCTTCCTCAAGCGGTTGTCGAAATACGAGGTCGACGGCGGCCAGCTGCTTCTGGAGCAGTAAGAGCAATTCCAGCAAAAGTGTTGAGCGGTTTTGCGACCGGAATTGCGAAGGAAAGAGAGCAATTCCAGCAAAAGTGTTGAGCGGTTTTGCGTCCGGAATTGAAGGAAAGAGAGCAATTCCAGCAAAAGTGTTGAGCGGTTTTGCGTCCGGAACTGCGCACGCAAAAGGCAGCTCACGCCTCCGCCACCCGCCGCATGACCGCCTTGCGGCGAATGGGCTTGGCGTCGCCGATCTGACAGGCGTCGAGAAGCGCGGCCGCCGCCTTTTCGGCATGGTCCTGCCGGCGCGCATGGATGATCGCCAGCGGCTCGCCCCTGTTGATCTCCGCGCCGATCGGCAGGAGGCCGGTGATCCCGACGGAATGGTCGATCAAATCCTCAGGGTTAGCGCGGCCGCCGCCGAGCGTGAGCACGGCCAAGCCGACCTCCCGCGTCGCAACGGCCGAAATGAAGCCCGAGCGGGGTGTTGCGACAGGCAGTTCGATCTTTGCCGGCGGCAGATAGCGGCTCGCATGCTCTACGAAATCCGCCGGCCCGCCGAGCGCTTTCACCATGCGCCCGAAGGCCTCGGCCGCTCGTCCGCCGGCCAGCGCCTCGCTGACCAAGGCAAGCCCGGCCGCGTTCGAGGCGGCCAGCCCCGCAGCGGCGAGCATTTCGGCGGCAAGCGCCAGCGTCACTTCCTCCAGCCTCGGATCGCGGCGGCGGCCGGTCAGGAAATCGACGGCGTTCATGACCTCGACCGCGTTGCCTGCGGCCGAGGCGAGCGGCTCGTTCATGTCGGTGATGAGGGCGGAAGTCTTCAGCCCCGCGCCATTCGCGACCTCGACGAGGCTTTTCGCCAGCGCCGCCGCATCCTTCGGTCGCGCCATGAACGCGCCATTGCCGGCCTTGACGTCGAGCACGAGCGATTGCAGCCCGGCGGCGAGTTTTTTCGACAGGATGGAGGCGGTGATGAGCGGGATCGATTCCACCGTCGCGGTCACGTCGCGAATGGCGTAGAGGCGCTTGTCGGCTGGCGCGAGATTGGCGGTCTGGCCGATGATGGCGCAGCCTGCCTCCTTAACGGCCTTGCGGAAAAGCGCATTGTCTGGCTGGCTGACATAGCCGGGGATCGAATCCATCTTGTCGAGCGTGCCGCCGGTATGGCCGAGGCCGCGTCCCGAGATCATCGGCACATAGGCGCCGCAGGACGCCACGATCGGCGCCAGCATCAGCGAGACATTGTCGCCGACGCCGCCGGTCGAATGCTTGTCCGCGACCGGGCCCGGCAGGTCCGACCAGTCGAGCACATCGCCCGAATCGCGCATGGCGAGCGTCAGCGCGACCGCCTCCTCGCGGCTCATGCCGTTGAATAAGACGGCCATGGCGAAGGCCCCGACCTGTCCCTCGGAAACCGTTCCCGCCGTCACGCCCTCGATGAAGGCTGCGATGTCCTCGGGCGAAAGCGGCTTGCCATCGCGCTTGCGGCGGATGAATTCGGCGGGAAGCATCACGGCTCTGTTTTCATCACCTGAGCGTATCCCCGGCGAAGCCGAGCGGCAGCATCTCGCCCATTGTTACCGTTTCGACCACGCCCGCATCGTCGCACAGGTAAAGCTTCGTCTCCGGCGTGGTGAACTCGGCGAGCCGCTGGCGGCAGCCGCCGCAAGGCGTGATGCGCGCCATCCTCTCCGCAACCACGGCGATCTCGGTGATTTTCCCTCCGCCGCCCATGACGTAGTGGCCGAGCGCCGTCGTCTCCGCGCACCAGCCCTCGGGATAGGACGCGATTTCGATATTCGCGCCGGAATAGATTCGGCCGTCCTCGGTCCGGACCGCCGCCCCGACGGGAAATTTCGAATAGGGCGAGTAGGATTTCGCCATGGCGGCCTTTGCCGCGAGAAAGAGATCATGAGCCATGGCACGTTCCGGCAATCGGCAATCGGCAATCGGCAATCGGGTGGCAGGCAAAAGACTGCACGCGGCCGACAGTACCGGCTGGCGCGAAAATCAAATCCGACTGCCGACTGCCGACCGCCGATTGCCTGACTTCAGCCGACTGCCTCATCTCACCTTTCCTTCACATAAGGCACGCCGCCGGCGCGCGGTGGGATCGCCTTGCCGATGAAGCCCGCGAGCAGGACGACCGTCAGGATGTAGGGCAGGGCCTGCATCAATTGTTCCGGCACCTTGCCGATGGTCGGCAGCGCGATGCCCTGGTAGCGGATCGAAAAGGCGTCGAGAAAACCGAAGAGCAGGCAGGCGAACATTGCCGGCACCGGCTTCCATTTGGCGAAAATGAGCGCGGCGAGCGCGATGAAGCCGCGCCCGGCCGACATGTCCTTCACGAAGCCGGCGCCCTGCGCGATCGACAGATAGGCGCCCGCCATGCCGGTCAGGACGCCGGTGCAGATCACCGCCCGGTAGCGCAGCCAGGCGACGGAAATGCCGGCCGTGTCGACAGCGGCCGGGTTTTCGCCGACGGCGCGCAAACGCAAGCCGAAGCGCGTGCGGAAAAGCACCCACCATGTGACGGGCACCATGAGGAAAGCGAAATAGACGAGGATGGAATGGCCGGAGAGGAGGTTGGCATAGATCGGGCCGATGATCGGCACATGGCCGAAGCTTTCCGCGCCGGGAAGCGTGATCGCGTTGAAGCGCGCCGCCCCTGATACGGAAGGCGTGCGCCCCCCTTGATGGAACCATGCCTGGCCGAGGATCACGGTCGATCCGGCGGCGATGAAATTGATCGCGACGCCGGAAACGATCTGGTCGCCGCGATGCGTGATCGAGGCGAAACCATGCACGAGGGAAAAGCCGATCGAGACGAGGATCGCCGCCGCCAGCCCGACCCAGGCAGAGCCGGAGACGGCGGCCGCCGCGCCGGCGGCAAACGCGCCGGCGAGCATCTTGCCTTCCAGCCCGATATCGAAAACGCCCGACCGCTCGGAATAGAGCCCCGCAAGACAAGCGAGCAGCAAGGGCACGCAAACGCGGATGGTCGAACCGAAGAGCTGGATGATCGTGGTGTAGATTTCCATCCCGGTCATGCCTTCAGCGCGCGCCGGCCTTGACCGGCATTCCCGCCGCGCCTGGTCTGACGCTGGCGAAGATGGTCTGGATCGTCGGCCGGAACATGTGTTCCAGCGCGCCGGCGAAGAGGATGACCAACCCCTGGATGATGACGATCATGTCGCGGCTGATCTCCGGCATTTCGAAGGAAAGATTGGCGCCGCCCTGATAGAGCATGCCGAACAGGATTGCGGCGGGGATGATGCCGACGGGATGCGACCGCCCCATTAGCGCCACCGCGATGCCGACGAAGCCTGCCCCTGAGGCGAAGTCGATCGCCATATGGTGCTGGTCGCCCATGATGGTGTTGAGGCCCATCTGGCCGGCAAGAGCGCCGGAAATCATCATGGTGACGATGATGATCCTGGTCTCCTTGATGCCGGCATAGCGCGCCGCGCTCGGGCTGAAGCCCATGGTCCTGATCTCGTAGCCGAATTTGGTGCGGTAGACGAGGAGCCAGACGAAAAAGGCGGCGACGAGCGAGAGCAGGAAGGAGACGTTGAGCGGCGCGTTGCGGATATCAAGCCCGAAGATCGCCAGGAGCCAGCCGAGTTTCGGCAATTGCCCGCCGGGCAGGAAGTCGCGCGTCTGCGGCGCCTGGGAGGCGAAGGGCTTCAGCGGCCCGACCAGGAGATAGACCATAAGGCTGGCGGCGATGAAATTGAACATAATCGTCGTGATGACGATATGCGAGCCGCGTTTCGCCTGAAGATAGGCCGGGATTAGCGCCCACAAGGCGCCGAAAAAGGCGCAGGCGACGATCGACAGCGGGAAATTGATCCACCAAGGAAAAACGCTGTCGAAGGCGAGACAGACGAGCGACAGGCCAAGCCCGCCGACATAGGCCTGGCCCTCGCCGCCAATATTGAAGAGGCCGCCATGGAAGGCCACGGCAACGGCAAGCCCGGTGAAGATGAAATTCGTCGCGTAATAGAGCGTATAGGCGATGTTCTCGCCATTGCCGAAAGCGCCCTTGACGAGGATCACGGCGGCATCGAACGGGTTCTCGCCGACAAGGAGAACGACAAGGCCCGCGACAAGAAAGGCGACGATGAGGTTGATGAGCGGGATGAGGCCGTAATCCACCCATCGCGGCAGCCTGGCGTAGGGAACGCTCATTCCGCCGCCTCTTTTGCTTCGACGCCCGCCATCAGGAGGCCAAGTTCGCCTTCCGTGGCGTCGGGGCCGCGTTCGCCGACGATCCTGCCGTCGAACATCACAAGGATGCGGTCGGAAAGCGAGCGGATCTCGTCGAGTTCGACGGAAACGAGCAGCACCGCCTTGCCCCTGTCGCGCATCTCGATCAGGCGCCGGTGGATGAATTCGATGGCGCCGACATCGACGCCGCGGGTCGGCTGCCCGACGATGAGGACGTCGGGGTCCTGCTCCATCTCCCGCGCCAGCACGATCTTCTGCTGGTTGCCGCCGGAGAAATTGGCGGTCTTCAGCCGGCAGTCGGACGGGCGGATATCGTATTTCTCGATCTTTTCCCTGGCGTCGTTGCGGATGGCCGGAATGTCGAGGAAAGGGCCGCTGAGATATTTCTCCTGGTCATGATAGCCGAGGATCGAATTCTCATTCTCCTCGAATTGCAGGACGAGACCGACATGGTGCCGGTCCTCGGGAACGTGGGCCAGGCCGAGCTTGCGCAATTGCGCCGGATCGGTAGCTGCCGTCGTGTCGAGCGGGTTGCCGTTCAGGAGGATACGGCCCGCCGAAGCCGCCCTGATGCCCGCGATCGCCTCCAGAAGCTCCGACTGGCCGTTGCCCGCGACGCCGGCGATGCCGACGATCTCGCCGGCCCGGACGCCGAAGGAAACGCCCTTGACCATCGGAATGCCGCGCGTGTCGCTGACCGAAAGATTGTCGATTTCGAGCCGATATTCGCCGGGCTTCGCCTCGCCCTTCTCCACGCGCAACAGCACGCGTCGCCCGACCATTAGTTCAGCAAGCTCGCCGGCGGTGGTTTCCGCCGTCTTGCGCGTCGCCACCATTGTTCCTTGCCGCATGACGGAGACATTGTCGGTGATCGCCATGATCTCGCGCAGCTTGTGCGTGATGAGAATGACCGTCTTGCCCTGCTCCTTGAGCTGCTTCAGGATTCGGAACAGGTGGTCGGCCTCCGCCGGCGTCAGCACGCCTGTGGGCTCGTCGAGGATGAGGATGTCGGCGCCGCGATAGAGTGCCTTCAGGATTTCGACGCGCTGCTGCAGTCCGACGGGCAAGGTCTCGATAATGGCGTCGGGATTGACTTCGAGCCCGTATTCCTTTTCTAGCCGGCGCAGTTCCGCGCGCGCTTTCGCGACGCTCGATTTCAGAAGCATTTCCGCTTCCGTGCCGAGGATGACATTTTCGATGACGCTGAAATTGTGCACGAGCATGAAATGCTGGTGCACCATGCCGATGCCGGCGGCGATCGCCTCGTTCGGCGTGTTGATCTCGGTCGGCTTCCCGCCAACTTTGATTTCGCCGCTGTCGGCCTGATAGAAGCCGTAGAGGATCGACATCAGCGTCGATTTTCCGGCCCCGTTCTCGCCGACGATGCCGTGAATGGTGCCGCGCTCGACGGTCAGATGGATGTCGCGGTTGGCGCGGACGACGCCGAAGCTCTTGTTTATCCCGACAAGCTCGATTGCGGCTTCGGCCATCCGGTGATCCAATTGTTCCCGCTTTTTATCGTTTGGTAAAAAAATCTAGCACGCACCCGCTCCCTTGCCAATGACTGCGGCAAAGGAGCGGACACTTCACTCTCGGCAAAAGCTTGAGCGCTTGTCAATTCTGGGAACCGCTTGACGCGGGGATTACGACACTTGCAGCCGGCCTTCTCTCTTGAGGACCTGCATTGTGACATCCTGTCCCGAACGCCTGAGGCAAACATCAACCGAATCGGATCCGATCGAGAGGCGCTTCAGCATGATCTCATCGAGGAAGTCGGGAAGAGTCGGTTTGTCGAAGATGACGCCGGGCAATTCCGCGTCGAAGCCGAGGCCGATGCAGGATTGAATGAGCGAGATAGGGGCGGCCGCCGCCCAGGCCTGGGGACTGCAGGCGACCGGGTAAAAGGTCGGTCCGCGCGATCGTTGCCGCGGGAAACCGCAAAACAGCTCGGGCAGCCTCCTGAGATCGATGTAATCCGATGCGGCGAAAAGGCCTTCCGCTATCCGTGCAGCTTCATGACGGAAACCATAGCGCGCAAATCCGGAAGCGATCATGGCGTTGTCGTGTGGCCACACCGAGCCATTGTGGTAGCTCATCGGATTGTAGCGCGCCTCGGTCGAGGCGATGGTGCGCACGCCCCAGCCGCAAAAGGAAGCGCTGGACATAAGGGTGCGCATCACGGTTTCGGCGCGTTCCTCCTTGGCGATGCCTGCAAACAGGGCATGGCCGGCATTCGAGGAACGGACCCGGCAGGGGCGCTTTTGCCCGTCGAGTGCAAGAACATATGTGCCAAGGTCTTCATCGAAGAAGGCGCTGTCGAAATGGTCGCGCAGAAGGCCTGCCTTTCTCTCGTAATCTTCCGCAGGGCCGGCTTTGCCCAATCGCCGCGCCATTTCCCCCGCAGCCTTCCATGCGCGATAGACATAGGCCTGCACTTCCACCAGCGCGATCGGGCCCTTGGCGAGCGCGCCATCCGCGTGGAAAACCGAATCCTGGCTGTCTTTCCAGCCCTGATTGACCAGCCCCTCGGAGGACATCCTGCCATATTCGACGAAGCCGTCGCCATCGCGGTCGCCATAATCACCTATCCAGGCGAGCGCGGCTTCGACATGCGGCCATAGCTGCCGGATGGTGGCGAGATCATCCGTCCGGCGCAGGTAAGCTCCGGCGAGCATGACGAAAAGCGGCGTGGAATCGATGCTGCCATAATAGCGCCGAAAGGGAACCTCTCCGAGTTCGGCCATTTCGCCGTGGCGGACTTCGTGCAGGATTTTTCCCGGCTCGGCATCGGCCTCGGCGTCGACGGTCGTCGCCTGGTTGGCGGCGAGGTGGCCGAGTACGCCGCGCGCGATCTCCGGATCGAGCCACAGCACTTCCATTGCCGTGATGATCGCGTCGCGCCCGAACACGGTACTGAACCACGGAATCCCGGCATAGGGATAAGGTCCTTCCGGCGTCATGGTGACGAGCATCGACAGATCCGCGAGGGTTCGCCGCAGCGCCTCGTTGAAGATGTCGTTCGAGGTGGTAACGGATGTCCGCCGTATGGATGCACTGCGCGACGACCGCAAATTGTCCCGCAGCGCGATGAAGAATCTGCGCCGGGAGGGTTTGCCGGCGGGCTTTTCATTGCAACGTATTTCGAGAAACAGCGAGCAGTTCTGTTTGCGCGGCAGATCGAGGAGGAACCTTGCGCGCGTGCCGCTTAGACTCTGCGGGGCCGGGTCGAAGGAGAGCGTCGTCGTGCGGGTCCGCTTGTCCAGTCCTGTATAGCTCAGGATCACCCGCCCATCTTCGATCATCGGGTCATGCGTCTCTCCGCGCTTCTTGCGCTTCGTGCCGCGGACCTCGAACAAATCGGCGAAATCGGAACCGAAATCCATGTCAAGCCGGATGCGGCGCGGCTGATCGAAATTCTTGATCGTCAGCCGCTCGAAACAGCTGCTCCCCCGCAAAAAGCGGGTGCGGCGGATGTGGATCGAATCGTGTTCAAGCAGCAGAGATCGGTCCTGACCGAAGAGGTCCGGATTGGTGAGATCGCACGTCAATGTCACATTGTCGTCGCGCAGGGTCGAACTGAGAAGCATCGGGCGCGCGCCTTCCACCGTGAGATAGAGATGGGAAAGGTAGCGCGTATCGCGATGGAAAATCCCTTCCGGGCTGCCCGGACTGGCGATCGCGTCGCCGTTCGGATCGAATACCGCAAAAGTGTCGTCATGCTTCAGGGTAAGAAGCCGTCGTTCTTGCAACGACGCATTGGCGGGAATGAAGAAGATCGCCGGTCCCGAGGCTTTGTCGTCCGGCAGGCTTATTTTTGAAATCGCGTTGCTTTCTTGCATTGGCCTGACCTAGTGCATTCTCATGCCATCTCCTTGAAGGTCGCTGCTTTCGTTGGAGATGGGCATCCGAACCTCTGAAAGATTCGAATATAGAGCGAGATAATCATCGACCATCCGCTCGATACAGAAACGGCGATCAAAACAGGCCCGTACGCCCGCCCGGTCGAGCGTCGCCGCTTTCCGGCATGCCTCGACCGCCTCTTCGACCGTATCCACGACAAAGCCCGATTGGCCGTCATCGATGATTTCAGGAACGGAACCGCTGCGAAAGGCGATCGTAGGCGTCCCGCAGGCCATTGCCTCGATCATGACAAGCCCGAATGGCTCGGGCCAGTCGATGGGGAAAAGCAATGCCTGCGCATTGCCGAGAAACGCAGCCTTCCCGCATTCGCCGATCTCGCCGACAAATTCGACGTTTGGGCATGACGCGATCTTGGGTTCGATCTCGTGCCAATAGTCGAGGTCGGCCCTGTCGATTTTGGCCGCCATTTTGAGCCGCAGACCAGTGCGCGCGGCGATCTCGATCGCCCTGTCGGGACGCTTTTCGGGAGAAATTCGCCCGAGGAAGGCGAGGTAGTCTCCCCGTGGAGCCGGCGAGAACGTCAGCAGATCGCGCGGCAGGCCATGATGGACCGTGCTTATCCAATTGAGATCGGGAAGCGGACGGCGCTGATCGTCCGAGATGGAAACCAGCGGCAGCTCCGGGAAAAGCGCATAGACGGGCTTCAGGTCACCCAGATCGAGCCGCCCATGCAGGGTCGTCAGGCTGCGGCAGGCAAAATGACGCACCAGGGGATAATGGAGGACGTCTATGTGGAAGTGAAGAATGTCGAATTCATGCGCCCGCTGCCCGACCTTTTCCAGCATGGCGACGTGATGAGGGATAGGGTCGAGCACTTCCGGGTCGAGACGGAGCGCCCGCTCGGCGCAGGACACCAATTCCGCGCCCGTGATCGAATCGCCGCTGGCGAAGAGCGTCACCTCGTGGCCGCGCCTCACCAGCTCTTCCGTGAGATAGGAGACGATGCGCTCCGTTCCGCCATAGAGCTTCGGAGGTACACTTTCGATAAGAGGGGCAATCTGGGCGATCTTCACGCTGCTGTTCCTGTCTCAATCCACCAGCGAACAACAGTGAGACAGCTTCCGTTCCCCTGAATTTCTCCATTTATTTTCTTACGTTGGGTAAGCGCGTTCCGGCCTTGCGGATATCGCGCATTCCAGCCGAAGAAGGCGGCGATGAGCGCCGGCCTTTCCCCACGGCCCGTTCGGCAAGGTCAGCGCCGGCGGCTCTTTCAGGCCGACCGCGCCTCGCGCTTTCCCGCAATCTCCGCCACCTTGCCGAGCGCGCTGGTCGACAGCGCTTCGGCGAGTTCAGAGCGCTGCTTCGCCGTCAGCGCCGTCAGCGGCGGCATGACCCGCGCCCAGCCGTCGCGGCCGGTGAGCAGGGCCAGCGCCGCCTTGATCGATGCGACGAGCGGGAACCGCGCGACGATGGCGCGGATATCGACCGCGCTGTCGAGCGCCTCCTTCTTGGCGCCGTCGTCCGACCCGCTCCAGGCGATCTGCGCGAATGGGCCGGTGACATTGGCGGTCGCCGAGATGCAGCCGGCGAAGCCGCATTCGGCGGCGCGGCCGAGCGAAGCCTCCGCGCTCGGGAAGACGGCGAAGCTCGGAAGATCACGCGCCAGCCCAGCGGAGTAGGCGAGGTCGCCGGAACTGTCCTTCAGACCGAGCACCTGTTCGGGATGGGCGTTGCGCAGCCGCGCGACGATTTCGGGCGTGTAGGGAACCCCGGAGTTAGCCGGAAAATGATAGAGATAAAGCTTCAGGCCCTGCGCGCCGACTTTGCCGATCAGTGCCTCGACGTAAGTTACCACGCCATCGGCATCGAGGCCTTTGTAGTAGAACGGCGGCAGAAGCAGCGCGCCGGCGAAGCCGAGCGATTTCGCTTCCGCCGTCAGGCGGCAGGCGTCATCGAGCGCCGCCGCGCCGGTGCCGACCATGAAACGGTCGAGCGGCAGGCCGGCTTTGGCGACCGCGCGCATCGCCGCGAGGCGCTGTTCGAGGGAAAAAGACGTCGCCTCGCCGGTCGTGCCGAGAAGGTTGACGCCATCGCAGCCGCCGTCGCCTAGCAGCCAGCGGCAATGCTCGACGAGATGGTCGAGATCGATCGAATGATCCTCGCGGACGGGCGTGGCGGCGGCGGCGATCACGCCGGAAAGGGTAGGCATTTAGGGGTCTCCGATAACTGGTATTCGATAAGTTGGGGGATTCAGCCGTTGGAATGCCCTTTCATCCAGCCCTTCGGGCCACCTCCTCCCCGCTGGGGAGAAGAGCGTAGCTGCGGCGGCGGCGACCTCCTCTCCCGCCGGGGAGAGGGTGGCTCGCGAAGCGAGCCGGGTGAGGGGGAACTAACACGGATATTCCTGGTACGGAAGATCAAGGCAGCGTGTAAGCCGTCTTGACCGTGGTGTAGAACTCGGCGGCGTAGCGGCCCTGCTCGCGCGGCCCGTAGGAGGAGCCTTTGCGGCCGCCGAAGGGGACGTGGTAATCGACGCCCGCCGTCGGCAGATTGACCATCACCATGCCGGCCTCCGAATTGCGCTTGAAATGCGAGGCATGTTTCAGGCTGGTCGTGCAGATGCCTGACGACAGGCCGAAGATCGTGTCGTTGGCCAGGGCCAGTGCTTCCTCATAGTCCCTGGCGCGCTGGACGCTGGCGACCGGGCCGAAAATCTCCTCGCGATTGATACGCATGTCGGGTTGGGTATCGGTAAACAGGGCCGGCTGCAGGTAGAAGCCCGGCCTGTCGCGGTTCAGCCGCTCGCCGCCCCAGGCGAGTGTCGCGCCTTCCTTCTGCCCGATGTCGATATAGGAGATGTCCTGGTCGAGCTGGTTCTGGTCGACGACGGGGCCGATATGGGTTCCGTTCTTGACCGCGTCGTCCACCACAAGCCCCTTCAGCCTTTCCGCCAGCGCCGAAACAAACTGGTCGTGGATACCTTCGGTGACGACGAGGCGTGAGGAGGCGGTGCAGCGCTGGCCGGTGGAGAAGAAGGCGCCGTTGGCCGCCACCTCCACCGCGGTCTTCAGATCTGCGTCGTCGAGCACCACGAGCGGGTTCTTGCCGCCCATTTCGAGCTGGAATTTACGCATGTGCTCGACACAGGCCGCGGCGACCTTCTTGCCGGTCGCGACGGAGCCGGTGAAGGTAATGGCGTCAATATGGGGCGAGTTCAGCATGGCGTCGCCGACGACCGAGCCGCGGCCCATGACGAGGTTGAACACGCCCTCAGGCACGCCGGCGCGCACGATGATGTCCGACAGCGCCCAGGCCGAGCCGGGCGCCAGATCGGCGGGCTTGAAGACCACCGTGTTTCCATAGGCAAGCGCCGGGGCGATCTTCCAGGCGGGAATGGCGATTGGAAAGTTCCACGGCGTGATGATGCCGACGACGCCGACCGGCTCGCGCGTGATCTCGACATCGATGCCGGGGCGCGTGGAGGCGATCTTCTCGCCTGCGAGCCGCAGCACCTCGCCGGCGAAGAAATCGAAGATTTGCCCGGCGCGGATCACCTCGCCGGTCGCCTCCGGCACCGTCTTTCCTTCCTCGCGCGCGAGAAGCAGGCCGAGCTCGTCCTTGCGGGCCATGATCTCGTCCGACACTTTCTTCAGTATGTCGTGACGCTGCTGGATGCCCGAGCGCGCCCAGGCCGGAAACGCCGTGCGGGCGGCATCTATGGCCGTCTCGGCATGCTCGCGGGTGCCGCGGGCGTAGACGCCGATCACTTCGTC
>JBQCEL010000214.1:0-6952 GCA_051960255.1 Rhizobiaceae bacterium | reverse complement strand
ACCGAAGCGCGCATGGACTGGCTGCGCGGCGTCGTCGCAAAAGGACGCTATCTCGGCCTCGACCTCGAGGAAATCTCCGCCAGGGAAGCGGCGGAACTGATGCCGCTCCTCGACCCGAAGCAGTTCGTCGGGGCTGTGAGGAATTCCGAGGACGGTCATCTCGACCCGTCTGGCGTGACCTATGCCTATGCCAAGGCGGCGCAGAAACTCGGCGCCGAGATCTATCGCCACACCAAGGTGGAAGACCTCGTCCAACGCGAGGACGGCCATTGGCGCGTCATCACCAACAAGGGCGAGATCGTCGCCGAACACGTCGTCAACGCCGGCGGGCTCTGGGCGCGCGAGGTCGGCCGCATGGTCGGGCTGGAGCTGCCGGTGCTCGCCATGGAACACATGTACCTCATCACCGAGGACATGCCGGAAGTCGCCGAGTGGAACAAGAGAACCGGCACGGAGATCATCCACGCGGTCGATTTCGATGGCGAGCTTTACCTGCGCCAGGAGCGCGGCGGCATGCTGATGGGCACCTATGAGAAGGCCGGCAAGCCATGGTCGGAAAAGACGACGCCATGGGATTTCGGCCATGAATTGCTGGAGCCGGATATCGACCGTATCGCGCCGTCGCTAGAGGTCGGCTTTCAGCATTTTCCCGCTTTCCAGAAGACCGGCATCAAGCAGATCATCAATGGCCCCTTCACCTTCGCGCCAGACGGCAATCCGCTGGTCGGCCCTATTCGCGGGTTAACGGGCTTCTGGTCGGCTTGCGGCGTCATGGCGGGCTTTTCGCAGGGCGGCGGCGTTGGGCTGGCGCTGTCGAACTGGATGATCGAGGGCGATCCGGGTTTCGACATATGGGCCATGGACGTGGCGCGCTACGGCGACTGGACCTCGATGGCCTACACCAACGCGAAAGTGCGCGAGAACTATTCGCGCCGCTTTTCCATCCGCTTTCCGAACGAGGAACTGCCGGCCGGGCGGCCGCTGAAGACCTCGCCGATCTACGACCTGCTTGCGGCAAAGGGCGCGCAGTTCGGCGTCGCCTACGGGCTGGAAGTGCCGCTCTGGTACGCGCCGGAGGGCGTAAAGGACGAGTTCTCCTGGCGCCGCTCGACGGATTTCGCGCATGTCGCGGAGGAGGTGAGGGCGGTGCGCGAACGCGTCGGGCTCTCCGAAACGACCTCCTTCGCCAAATATGAGGTGGAAGGCGAGGGCGCGGAGGCGTGGCTTGACCGGCTGCTCGCCTGCAAGCTGCCGAAGGAAGGGCGCATGACGCTCGCGCCGATGCTGAAGGAAGACGGCCGGCTGATCGGCGATTTCACGCTGGCGAATCTGGGCGCAAAGGTACCCCCACCCCTGACCCCTCCCCACGAGGGGGAGGGGGATTTTGCCGCCTCGATGCAGTCCAGGGGCAGTGGCAAGTCGAGTGCGGCGGAGGGGCAAGCGTCTCCCTCCCCCTTGTGGGGAGGGAACAAGGGTGGGGGTCGAAATACAAAATGGATGATCTTCGGCTCCGGCATCGCCGAGGATTATCACATGCGCTGGTTCGAAAAACATCTGCCGACGGACGGCAGCGTGAAGGTGAGGGCGCGCGGCGCCGGGCTGACGGGCCTTGCGATCGCCGGGCCGAACGCGCGCAAGCTTCTGGAGAAGGTGACGGGCTCGGATGTATCGAACGCCGCCTTTCCCTTTATGGCCATCCGCCGCATGCATGTCGGCATGGCGCCCTGCCTCGTCGGCCGCGTCTCCTATACGGGCGATCTCGGCTACGAACTGTGGATCGAGCCGGAATATCAGCGCGCGGTGTTCAATGCGCTCGTGACGGCCGGCGAGGAATTCGGCATCGGGCTTTTCGGATCGCGGGCTTTGAACGCGCTCAGGCTTGAAAAGAATTACGGCTCCTGGGCGCGCGAATACCGGCCGATTTATGGACCGCTGGAAGCCGGGCTCGGCCGGTTTGTCGCCTATGACAAGGGAGCGGATTTCGTCGGCAAGAATGCGGCGGTCGAAGAGAAGAAGCATGGCGGCAAGCTGCGCCTTCGCGCCTTCGTCATGGATGCCGACGACGCTGACGTCATCGGCGACGAGGCGATCTGGTTCGGCAACGAGGTCAAGGGCTGGGTGACGTCGGGCGGCTATGCCCATAACGCCCAAAAGTCGGTCGCGGTCGGCTATGTGCCGAAAGAAATCGCCGATGAGACGGACGGCTTCGAGATCGAACTTCTCGGCAAACGGCATAAGGCGCGCGTTCAAGCCGCGCCCCTGTTCGACGCGAATTATGAACGGATGCGAGGGTGATGGGCCGACGTTGAAACCATTCTTTGTACACGCTATCTTAATTCATGTACAAAGGAGCTTGCGATGGCGATCCATGTTCAGGACGAGGAGGCTGACCGCATGCTGCGCGAATTCGCGCGGCGTCGCGGCGTCGGCATAACCGAAGCGATAAAACTCGCGGTCAAGGGCGCCGAGAAGAGCGACCGGAAGAGCGTCGAAGAACTTCGACGCAGAATCGAGCCGATCCTGGCGCAGGTGCGACCGTATCGCACGGAAGGCAGTTTCGAGGAAGCGATGAAGTTCATAGACGACAATTGGGACGATTGAAGCGCATGTATGTCGACAGTTCCGCAATTCTCGCCATTCTGCTGGAGGAACCGGACGCACCTGAGCTATTGAAAAAACTGGCAGAAGCTTCCGATCCATTTACGTCGATTGTCACCAAAGTGGAGGCTTCATTGGCATTCGGGAGGGTTCGCAAGGATGTCTCCGTTGCGGCGCGAATCGTGTCCAATCTATTGAGACATCTCCATATTCGGGAGGTACCCGCCGAGCCTGCCATGTTCGAGCACGTGATCAATGCTGCCGCTCAATATGGAAAGGAAAGTGGTCATCCCGCCAAGCTCAATTTCGGCGACTGTTTTTCCTATGCCTATGCGAAGCAGGCCGGCGTTCCGTTGCTCCACAAGGGCAACGATTTCGCCCGGACCGATCTTGCCGGGTTGTGAACGAGTTTTGTTTCTCATGTCGCGCAGCTTCGCTCAGGGGGGCCTTTCATGAGGCGGACATTTGCGCTGGGTTCTTCGAGAGCAGCCCTTCTCTGCATCGACCTGCAAGAGGAGCACCGGCAGGATCAGCGGCTTCTCGCGGTCGAATATGACCGGGTCATTGCCAATGTCATCCGGCTACAGCGGGCAGCGCGCGGAAGCGGCATTCCCATCTATCATTTTGCCTATATCGTCGATACGACCGCCGCGACCACGCTTGCCCATCATCCGAAGCTGCCGGACGGGCGCTCCGCTTTCAGCGACAAGGACGACCCGCTGACGGCGATCTGCCCGGAAATCGCGCCGCTCGATTGCGAAAGGCTGGTCGTCAAGTCGGAAGCGAGCGCCTTTGGCGCCGGGCTGGGTGATGAACTCAAGGCCGACGGGATAGAATGGCTTTTCATCGCCGGTGTGTGGACGGAGGCATGCATCGATGCTTCCGTGAAGGCGGCGTTGAAGCTCGGCTTCCGCGTCGCTCTGGTGAAGGACGCCTGCGGCAGTGGCTCGTCCGCCATGCACGAGATCGGCATCCTCAATCTCGCCAACCGGCTCTATGGCGGAGCGGTGGTCTCCACCGACGCCGCCTGCCAACTGATGCAAGGCGGGACGGCGGAGGGCTGGACGCCCGATTCACCGGTCCCGATCCGCTATAGGTATGAAGACGCCTCGGAGATCTACCGCTCGCTTTGATGCCATTGGTGCCAGGTTTTGCGAGGCTGTTTACCCCCACCCCTGACCCCTCCCCACAAAGGGGGAGGGAGACGCCGGCACCGCTTTTTCGTTCGAAATCGCCGGGATTCGATGCTTCGCGGGGACGCCACATCGTTCCCCTCCCCCTTGTGGGGAGGGGTCAGGGGTGGGGGTAAACGATTAAAAAACAACCGGCGCGCGAACGCGCCGGCTGGGTGTAAGCTCGCTCAGCGGATGCCTTCGTTGATCAACGGCACCAGCGCCTTGATCGTGTCCGGCGTGATGACGCCGGCGCCCGTGTTCAAATCGAGGCCCGGCATCTTGTATTTCGCCGACAGCACGCATTGCAGGACCGGCATGAATCCCTGCATGTAGAGCAGCTGGTCGAGCGACACCGAGACATAGCCCGATTCCAGTCCATCGATCGTCGCCGGCGCGAGGTCGATGCCGCCGACGATGATGTCGCCGGGCTTCTTGCCGGCCTTCTTCAAGACCTGTTCGAGCACGCCGGTGACGCCGCCATGCTGGGTGCCGATCGCTTTCAGCTTGGGATGGCTCTGGACATAGGCCGCAAGCACCGGCACGCCGAGCGAGGGGTCGGAATTGATCTCCTGCGTGATCTCCAGGCGGTCCACCTTCAGGCCGGCCTTTTCCAGCGTATCGGCAAGGCCTTTTTCCGAAAGCCCGCGCTCGGCCTGGCTGAAGACGCCATAGACCATGGCCTCGTCGCCGGATTTGAGGTGGCCTTTCTCGATCATCTGCTTGGCGACCAGCGCGCCGCCCTGATAGAGATCGACGCCGGCATAGCCGAAGCCCTTCGGCCCATATTCCTTCTGGAGCGAGGTGAGCGGTGAGTTGCCGTCCGTCACGACAATCCCCTGATCGACCGCCTGCTTGACGAGATCGGCGAAAGCGTCGGCGCCGGGATGCCCCATAATGACGATACAGGACGGATGCGCGGCGAGCGCCTGTTTGAACTGGGTCAGCATCGTCTCCGGCGCCCAGGCGGAGAACTGCGCGTTCAATTTGTCGACGCCGAGAGCGGTCGCGGCGGCTTTCGCGCCGTTCTGGCGGGCAAGCGTCGCGCCGTCGCCGGGATTACCGCCCATTTGCATATAGATGGTGACGCCTTTGCCGGGCGCGTCGGCGGCGTTGGCGGTCAGGGCGCCGCATGTCAGCGCGAGCGCGGCGACGCCGGCCAGCATCAGTCTTGACAGTTTCATGGTCGTTCCTCCTGGATCTTCTGCCATCACCGTGGCGCGCCGCGATCCTCCCTAGCGCGCCGCGTATCCGCTATTTTGCCGCGTGCTTGCGGCCGAATCCCTTGATCGCCCCGATGCGGGCCAGAAAAGCCGCGCGCCGCTGCGGCTCGTCAATGAGGAAATAGAAAATGATCGAGACGAGGAAGACGATTCCTTCGATCGTCCGGACCCAGGCGCCGGTCAGTCCCGTCGCGACCAGCCCAGCTTCGATCATGCCGATGATGAAGCAGCCGAACACTGTTCCAACGATCGTCGCGCGGCCGCCGAAAATCGATGTGCCGCCGATCAACACCGAGGCGATGGCGGTCAGAAGATAGCCTTCGCCCTGGTTGCCGAAAAAATTCTTGTTTTCGAGCGTCAGGAAGAGAGCGGCGATCGAGGACAAAAGCCCCATCAGCGTGAAAATCTTGATCTTTTCCCAATCGACATCGATGCCGACGACGCGCGACACCGGGTTTGAATCGCCGATGAAAAGCGTGTGCTCGCCGAAGCGGTGGCGATTGAGGATGAACCAGAGGAAGACCACGGCCAACACGGTCCACAGCCCCTGGATCGAAAGCTGGCTGATCCAGTCATAGCTGTCGGGCTTGGCGAAGGGCGTGCCGACGAGCACGGAATAGACGGAACTCTTCTCGACCCCGCGCAGCGCATAGGACTTGCCGCCGGAAAGCACTGTCGCCATGCCGGCCCAGAAGAATTGCGTCGCCAGCGTCGCGATGAAGGAAGGCAGGCCCACCTTGGCGACAAGCACGCCGTTCACGAAGCCGATGACGATGCCCGAAAACAAAGTCGCGGCGACGGCGATCCAGCCGAGATCGTATTGCTTGAAGAGAATGGCGAAGGTGAAGCCCGAAAAGGCGATGATCGCCGGGAAGCAGAGATCGATCTCGCCCGCGCCGATCACGAAAGTGAGGCCGAGCGCGAGGAAGATCAGCGGCGGCAGCGTTGAGATGAAGGTCGTGTAGATGAAGGGCCGGAGGAACACTTCCGGCGCCAGATACATGAACAGCGCCAGGAGCAGGATGAAGACGATGATGATCGGCAGGGCCTCGATCCGGCGGAATAGGGAGGGAGCGGGCGCCATGGTCAAGCCGTGTGCTGCTGGAGTTTGATGAGATATTCGGTGAGGTCCGGCACCGACATGTTCCTGGGCTCGATCTCGGCGACGACGGCGCCGCGATCGAGCACGATCAGCCGGTCGGCGACCTCGTGGACATGAGCGAGGTTGTGCTCGATATAGACGCAGGCGCGCCCCGATGCCTTGATCCGGCGGATGAAGTCGAGGACCTTGCGCACTTCCTTCACCGCGAGCGCCACGGTCGGCTCATCGAGTACGATGACATCGGCATTATAGTGCATCGCCCGGCCGATCGCGATGCCCTGCCGCTCGCCGCCCGAGAGCTGCGAGACGGTGGAGTCGACCGTTATGCCGACGCCGCGAAAACCGATCGAAGAAAGCAGCATCTCCTCCGCGACCTGCTTCTCGCGTTTGACGTCGATGAAGCCGAAGCGGTTGGTGATCTGGCGCCCGACGAAGAAGTTCCGCCATAGCGGCTGTTGCTCGGCGAGCGACTTGTCCTGATAGACCGTTTCGATCGAGAGATCGTGCGCCATGCGCACGGAATAGTCGGCAAGATCGATTTCCTTATCGCGCACGAAGATACGGCCGGAACTCGGCGCAAGCACGCCGGTCATCACCTTGATGAGTGTGGATTTGCCGGCGCCGTTGTCGCCGATCAGGCCGACGATTTCGTTCTTGCCGATCGACAGCGTGATGTCTCGTAATGCGTGAATGGGGCCGAAGAATTTCTCGACATGCTCCAGACGGATCGCGTGTTCGAAGGAGTTCTCCTCCTTCCGCACGGCGAGATCGGGTGATCCTGCCAAGCTCCCTTCCTCCCTGGTCGTTTGCGGCCCAGCTATATTATTACTATTAATAATACCAGACGGTGTCCAGCG
>JBQCEL010000213.1:0-2756 GCA_051960255.1 Rhizobiaceae bacterium | reverse complement strand
CGCCGCCGAGCTTGTCGAGCGTGGCGGTGGCGGAGTCGGAGCCATAGCGGGAAAGCAGTTCTATGTTCTCGACGGGCAGGAAAAGCCGGTCCTCGCCGGCATAATGGATTTCGAGGCAGTCATGCGGCGCGCCCGCCGCCTCGATCGTCTTCAGCCCGATGAAACGGCCGATGCCGTGATCGGCATGGACGACAATGTCGCCGGCCGAAAGCGACGTCGCCTCGGAGATGAAATCGGCGGCGCGACGTCTTTTCGAGCGGCGGATGAGGCGGTCGCCCAGGATATCCTGCTCGGCGATGACCGTGAATTGCCGCGTCTCGAAACCCGATTCGAGCGGCAGCACCGCAAGGCCGACCTGTTGGACGGGCAGCTTTTCCAACTCCGCCAGCGTCTCGACTCGACCGACATTGCCGAGATGATGCTCGGCAAGGATTTGTGACAGACGATCGAGCGAGCCCTCGCTCCAGCCGGCGACGATCACCCGCTTCTTCGCCGCTCTCAGATTGCCGATATGCTCGACGGTTCGCTCGAAGACGTTGACGGAGGGATCCGCCCGATCCTCGGCGAAGGAGCGGCCAGCTTTGGAGCCGGCGTGGAAGACCTTCCTCTCGCTCGTCTCGGGCGTATCGAAAGGCGAAAGCTCGATTGCCAATCGCCCATGAAGAGCCGACTTCACTTCATCAGGCGTCTGGAAGAGACTTGCCGGCGGCACCGGCTTGTAAGGCACTGAATCGGCGAGAGCCGATCCGGATTGCTGCTTGCGCGCCTCGTAATGGTCGAGAATGAGCTTGTGGCGTTCGTCGAGCGCTTCTGGTGCGAGATGATCGAAAACCACCGGCACATCCGGCAGATAATCGAAGACCGTCTCGAGCCCGTCATAGAAGAAGGGCAGCCAGTGCTCCATGCCGGCGAAGCGGCGACCTTCGCTGATCGCTGCGTAAAGCGCATCGTCGCGGGAAGGTGCGCCGAAAGCCTCGATATAGTTGCGGCGAAACCGGCTGATCGCGTCGGGCGTCAGCATCACTTCGCTCATCGGCTGCAGGTTGATGCTGTTGCGCTGGCCGGTGGTGCGCTGACTGGCGACATCGAAGGCGCGGATCGATTCCAACGTGTCGCCGAAGAAATCGAGGCGCAGCGCCTCCTCGCTGCCGGGCGCATAAAGGTCGAGTATGCCGCCGCGAACGGCATATTCGCCCATTTCGCGCACCGTACCGACGCGCTCGAACGCGTGCGTCTCCAGCCGCTCGATCAACACCTTCATCTCGATCTGTTGGCCGGGCCTGGCGTGAAAGCCCTGTTCGCCGATCAGCGCTGCAGGCGGCATGCGCTGCAACAGCGCGTTGGCGGTGGTCAGCACAACGGCGCGATGCGGCTTTTCTCTCAGAGCCGCCATCGCCGCCATGGAATCGAGCCGCTTCGCCGCGGCGTCCGCGCCGGGCGAGACGCGATCGTAGGGCAGGCAGTCCCAGGCAGGCAATTCGAGCACCGGCAGGCCGGGCGCTGCGAAGGCAAGGGCATCGACCAATAAGGGAAGCCGCTGACCGTCGCGCGCGACGAAGAGCAGCGGCGCGTCCGGCGCGATCTCGGCGGCGATTTCCGCCAGAGCAAAAGCTTCATAGCCATCGGCCACCCCGTCCAGCATGACCGAGCCGGGTTGCGCCTTGAGGCCGATGCGTTCGAGGAGGCTCATTTATTCGTCGGGCTTTTGCTCCGGCCGAAGGCCAGGACTTTTTTCAAAGCAGGTGTCAGGAAAGCTTCCGGAACGGGTTTCTCTCCGGTAATCCAGTGAAAAAGGTCCGCGTCCGGAATTTCGAGAAGGCTTTCATATTGGTCGAGTTCGTCGCCGGTCAAGTCCGCGATGTGAGCGGTTGCGAAGGGACCGAGGATGAGATCCATCTCCCGCATGCCGCGATGGCCCGAGCGAAAAATGAGCTTCTTGCGGCGCGGATCGAGTTCCACTTGCCGTTCCATACTTTCGCCCATCCGATCGGTTCCTGTCGAGAGGGCGGCATATAGCCTGTAAAGGACGGGGTGTCAGCCTTTGCACTGCATCGAAACCCCTCATATCTTGCAGTATGCGTCCTGCCGAACTCGATCCGCTTTTTGCCTCCGCGACAACGCTCGACGGCGTGGGTAGCAAGATCGCGGCGCTGATCGGCAATGTCGTCAATGCCGATCTGACGAACCGTGCGCTGCGCGTCGGCGATCTCCTCTTCATCCTGCCGCATTCCGTGATCGACCGGCGCAGCCGCCCGGGTATCGCCGCCGCGCATGAAGGGCAGATCGTGACGCTCGACCTTACCGTCGACCGCCACCAGCCCTCCCCGCGCGGCAGGGGCGCGGTTCCCTATCGGGTCTATGCCTTCGACGAGACAGGCGAGATCGCGCTCACCTTCTTCCACGCCCAGCAGGCCTGGCTGGAACGGGCGCTGCCGGTCGGTGAGGAGGTCATCGTCAGCGGCCGGATGCAATGGTTCAACGGACGCCCCTCCATGGTCCATCCGGACCACATGGCCCTCAAGGCGGAGGCGAGGAGCCTGCCCCTGATCGAGCCGGTCTATCCCCTGACGGCCGGGCTTTCGCCCAAAACGCTGCGGCGTGCCATCGGGCAGGCGCTCGACCGGATGCCTTCCCTGCCCGAATGGCAGGACACGGAAATCATGCGCCGCCAGATTTTTCCGCCCTTCGGAGAAGCGCTCCGCCGCCTGCACAATCCCGCCGATCCGATCGATGCTGCGCCCGAAAGCGCGGCGTGG
>JBQCEL010000212.1:0-12182 GCA_051960255.1 Rhizobiaceae bacterium | reverse complement strand
CTGACCGATGCGGATCATGGCGCCCGGCCTCGCCTGAAGCATAAAGGAAAAATCCTCGCCGCCCATCGATGGGGGGGTGTTGACGTCCACATTCTCCTCGCCCGAAATCTCGCCAGCTACAGCGGCGGCGAACAGCGTCTGCTCCGGATGGTTGGACAGCACCGGATAGTGCCGCTGATAATCGAGCGTCGCCTTCGCGCCGAAAGCTGCGGCCGTGTGCTCGACGACCTCATGCATCCTCTTCTCGATATGATCGCGCGTCTGACTCGACAGCGTGCGCACCGTGCCGGTGAGCCGCGCCGTCTGCGGTATCACGTTGTGGGCGTCGCCGGCGTGGAATGTCGTCACCGAAACCACTGCCGACTGGATCGGATCGACGCTGCGCGACACGATGGAATTCAGCGCTATCATCATATTGGCCCCGACAAAGGCGCTGTCGATGCAGCGATGCGGGCGCGCGGCGTGACCGCCCAAACCCTCGATATCGATATAGAACATGTCAGCCGCGGCCATCATGGAGCCAGGACGGATGGCGAAGGTCCCCACGGGCAGGCCGGGCGTGTTGTGCATGCCATAGACCTCCGTCACGCCGAAGCGCTCCATCATGCCCTCTTCCACCATCTCGCGGCCGCCGCCGCCGCCCTCCTCCGCCGGCTGGAAGATCACGACCGCCGTGCCATCGAAATTGCGGGTTTCGGCGAGATAGCGCGCCGCGCCCAGAAGCATGGCGGTGTGGCCGTCATGGCCGCAGGCATGCATCAGGCCCTCATTCTTCGATTTATAGGGCCGGTCGACGATCTCCCTGATCGGCAGGGCATCCATATCGGCGCGCAGGCCAATGGTCTTGCCGCTGTTTGATTTCCGTCCCCTGATCACGCCGACGACACCGGTGCGGCCGATGCCGGTGACGATCTCGTCGACGCCGAATTCCTTCAGCTTCTCGGCGACGAGCGCGGCCGTCCGATGAACGTCGAACAGGAGTTCCGGATGCGCATGGATATCGCGGCGCCACTCCGTCACGTCCTTATGAAATTCGGCGATACGGTTGACGATAGGCATGACATTCCCTTCTGTTCGGCTGAAACGACTGATGGTCGAGCGGAGCCACACACTGGTATAAAGAGATCGCCACGGCAATCCCGCCGCCGCTTTCATGCGCGAGCAAATTCGCCGCGCTCTCTTGCGTTTCCGGCGGAAAACTGTATATCGCCGCTATCTGCCGGTCCCAGCTGGGGGCTGAACGGAGGGCCGGAGGTTTCCCTCAAAAGGGAATGCCTTCGTCGCGAAGCCTTATGCGCTTCCGCCTCCCGTGTCTCCGCTCTCGACCGTCTCGAACGCGCCTTTCTGCGCCGCCTCAAGCGGCATGGAGAAGTCGCAGGGGCTTAGCCGCCGGGCGCCGCGCAGGAGTAAAGAAAGGCAAGACTATGGCTCTTTATGAACATGTGTTTCTTGCCCGGCAGGATCTCAGCCAGCCGCAGGTCGATGCGCTCGTCGAACAGTACAAGGGCGTCATCGAAGCTGCCGGTGGTTCCGTCGGCCGGGTCGAGAATTGGGGACTGAAGTCCCTGACCTACCGCATCAAGAAAAACCGCAAGGCTTATTACACCCTGATGGACATCACGGCGCCCGCCGCCGCCGTTAAGGAACTGGAGCGCCAGCAGGGCCTGTCGGAGGATATCCTCCGCTTCCTCACCCTCAAGGTGGAGAAGCATGAGGAAGGACCGTCGGCCATGCTGCAGAAGCGCGACCGCGACGATCGTGGCGATCGTGGCGACCGCTTCGGCGATCGTGGCCCGCGCCGCGACCGCGACGACCGTGGGCCGCGCCGTCCCCGTGAAACCGCCGAGGAAGGAGCACTCTGATGGTCGACATCAACCAGATCCCGACCCGGCGTCCCTTCCATCGCCGGCGCAAGACGTGCCCCTTCTCCGGGGCCAACGCACCGCGCATCGACTACAAGGACGTGCGGCTTCTGCAACGCTATATTTCCGAGCGCGGCAAGATCGTGCCGTCGCGCATCACGGCCGTCAGCCAGAAGAAGCAGCGCGAACTCGCCAAGGCGATCAAGCGCGCGCGTTTCCTGGGCCTCCTGCCCTACGTGGTAAAGTAGAGTTCAGTTTGGCGCCACGCCCCCCTCACCCGGCCCTTTGAGCCAGCCTCTCCCCGGTGGGGAGAGGAACCGGGTGGCAAGCTCCCTCTTCTCCCCAACGGGGGAAGATGGTTCGCGAAGCGAACCGGATGAGGGGGACAAAACCGCTTCGGGAGCGGCAAATCCCGAGTTGGACAGCGCAGGCTGCCCTAACTGCCGCGAGGCAGGACAGCGATCACCGGCACCTTCGATTGCTTCCTGCCTTTCAGATCACGCATGAACCCGGGAAGTCGCAGACTTTCCGGACCAGGATCATGCGGAAACAGCTTCAACCGCTTGCGGTTCTGAAAGGACAAGATCATGGAAGTTATTCTTCTCGAACGCATTTCTCGCCTCGGCCAGATGGGCGACACCGTCAGGGTGAAGGACGGGTTCGCGCGTAATTTCCTCCTGCCCCAGGGCAAGGCGCTCAGGGCCAACGAGGCCAACAAGCAGAAATTCGAAGGCCAGCGCGCCCAGCTCGAGGCCCGCAATTTGGAGCGCAAGTCCGAAGCCCAGACCGTCGCCGAAAAGCTCGACGGCAAGAGCTTCATCATCGTGCGCTCGGCCGGCGAAACCGGACAGCTCTATGGTTCGGTCTCGACCCGCGACATTTCCGAACTGGTCACGGCGGAAGGCTTTTCCGTCAGTCGCAACCAGGTCGAGCTCAACCATCCCATCAAGACGATCGGCATCACCAATGTGGCGATCGCGCTTCACCCGGAAGTCGAGGTCACGATCTCGCTCAACATCGCCCGTTCCGCCGACGAAGCCGAACGCCAGGCGCGCGGCGAGGATTTGACCTCGGCCGAGGCCATCTATGGCGAGGATATCAACGAGAACGCGCGGCCGGAAAATTTCTTCGATCCGAATGCGGAAGAGGACGAGGGGGAAGGCGAACAGAGCGCCTGATTGCAAGCGCCACTCGTGTTGGACCAACGCCCGGGTTTTTGACCCGGGCGTTTTTGTGCCAGATTGAACTTTTCAAACCTGTCCGTTTTGTCGCAGAATACCATAATAACGTATGTGATTAAAATTCCCGGGTGAGCGGCCATGAATATTTTGCTGCGGCGCATTGTCGAGCGCATTATCAAGACTGGAAATCTGAAAATTACCGGCGCCGATGGCAAAACCTACCATTTCGGCAATGGTGAAGGGGCAGCCGTCCATATAAGGTTCAATACAGCACACGCGGAGCGCGCCGTGGCGCTCCATCCGACGCTCGCGCTTGCCGAGGCGTTCATGGACGAGGAACTCGACTTCGTCGAAGGCGATGTCCTTTCCTTACTCCAGCTTGCCTACGCCAATCTGGGAACGAGCAGCACGGACAAGGCAATCGCCCGCCTGATGGAGAGCATGCGGGTGGCCGTGCGCGGCCTCCAGCAGATCAACACGGCGGCGCGCGCGAAACGCAATGTCGAGCGCCACTACGATCTCTCCGGAGAGATCTACAAGCTCTTCCTCGACGAGGATATGCAATATTCCTGCGCCTATTTCGAGCGGCCCGACATGACGCTCGAGGAAGCGCAACTCGCCAAGAAACGCCATATCGCGGCGAAAATGCGAATGAAGCCCGGCCAGAGCGTGCTCGATATCGGCTGCGGCTGGGGCGGCATGGCGCTCTATCTCGCCAAGAGCTTCGAGGCTGATGTCCTGGGCGTGACGCTTTCGACCGAGCAGCACGCCGTCGCGACGGAACGCGCCCACGCGCAAGGGCTCGACAATCGCGTTCATTTCGAGATCAGGGACTATCGCAGCCTGTCGGAGCGGTTCGACCGCATCGTCTCGGTCGGCATGTTCGAGCATGTCGGCGTCAACTATTACCGGACCTTCTTCGACAAGTGCAAAACGCTGCTCAAGCCGGACGGCATCATGCTGCTGCACTATATCGGACGCAGCGGCCCGCCCTCGGCGACCAATGCCTTCATTCGGAAATACATCTTCCCCGGCGGCTATATTCCGGCGCTCTCCGAAGTCATGCCGCATATCGAGCGCTCCGGCCTCGTCGTCACGGATATCGAGATCCTGCGTATCCACTATGCCGAAACGCTGAAGAACTGGCGCGAACGCTTCCTCGCCAATCGTGAAAGGGCGAAGGAAATCTATGACGAGCGCTTCTGCCGCATGTGGGAGTTCTATCTCTCGGGTTCGGAAGCGGCATTCCGCTGGCAGGACATGGTGATCTTCCAGTTGCAGATCACCAAGAAGAACGATGTCCTGCCGCTGACGCGCAATTACATCGACAAGGCGGAAAAATCGCTCGCCATGTATGAGATGGCTCACGGGATCGTTGCCCAGCCAGCGCCGGAACCGAAGCCCAAGCGCCCTAGGAAGGTACGCGAACGGGACTGACGCAACTTCACGTTTGGGGCGACGAATCGGCTACGGAATCGTCGCCCTCTTCCCGATAGTCAGCATCTTCATCTGTTCTTGCAAAGTTGAAAATTTTCCTGTTTTGTTCTTGCCGTCCGCGGCCAGCCTGATTCTGATTCGAGTCAATCGGGAATCTTTCCACGAAAGCGTCGCGGCTGTGAATCGCGGGCAAGGCGCGGTGAATCTTTACCGTTTCTTCGGCCTCTCTGCTACGCCGGATCGGCAGGGCACAAGACGGGGAAAAAATGGCTGAGGCAGCGATCCGCAAATTACCGGCGGTGGAAACACCGCTATATCGCGAGGCCCCGAACAACATCGAGGCCGAGCAGGCGTTGCTCGGCGCCATGCTCGTCAACAATGACGCGTTCTATCGCGTGTCCGACTTCCTCAAGCCCGCGCATTTCTACGAACCGCTCCACCGCCGCATCTATGAGGTCGCGGGCGACATGATCCGGATGGGCAAGATGGCCAATCCGGTGACGATCAAGACATTTCTGCCGGCTGAGGAAAAGGTCGGCGACATGACGGTCGCCCATTATCTCGCAAGACTCGCGGCGGAGGCCGTCACCGTGATCAACGCGGCGGATTACGGCCGCGCCATCTACGACCTAGCCACGCGCCGCGCGCTCATCGGGGTCGGCGAGGACATGGTCAACATCGCCTACGACGCGCCCGTCGACATGCCGCCGCAGGAGCAGATCGAGGACGCGGAGCGGCGGCTGTTCGAACTGGCCGAGACGGGCCGCTACGATGGCGGCTTCGAAAGCTTCACCGATGCGGTGAAGACCGCCGTCGACATGGCGAACGCCGCCTTCATGCGCGACGGCCATCTTTCCGGCATGGCGACGGGCTTTCGCGATCTCGACAGTCGAATGGGCGGTTTGCAGCCCTCCGACCTGATCGTGCTCGCCGGCCGTCCCGGCATGGGCAAATCGTCGCTTGCCACCAATATCGCCTTCAACATCGCCCACGCCTACGAACCCGCGCCACAGGCCGACGGCACCTTCAAGGCGGCGAATGGCGGGGTCGTCGGCCTGTTTTCGCTCGAAATGTCGTCGGAACAGCTTGCCACCCGCATCATCTCCGAACAGACGGAAATCCCATCCTCGAAAATCCGTCGTGGCGAAATTTCCGAGGCGGATTTCGAGAAATTGGTCGCTTGCTCGCAAATGATGCAGAAGATACCGCTTTTCATCGACCAGACGGGCGGCATCTCCATCGCGCAGCTCGCGGCGCGAGCCAGGCGTCTCAAGCGCCAGCGCGGCCTCGATCTCATCGTGATAGACTATATCCAGCTCATGCAGGGATCGAGCAGCAAGGCCAGCCAGGGACGCGTGCAGGAAGTGACCGAGATCACCACGGGGCTAAAGGCGCTCGCCAAGGAACTCGGCGTGCCTATCATCGCGCTGTCGCAGCTTTCGCGCCAGGTCGAAAGCCGCGACGACAAGCGGCCGCAGCTTTCAGACCTGCGCGAATCGGGTTCCATCGAGCAGGACGCCGATGTGGTGATGTTCATCTATCGCGAGGAGTATTACCTGAAGAACAAGGAGCCGAAGCCCGGCTCGGAAGAATACTTCAGATGGGAAGCGGAAATGAACGAGGCGCGGGGCAAGGCCGAGGTCATCATCGCCAAGCAGCGCCACGGGCCTACGGGCACGGTGCCGATAGGATTCCAGGGCGAGTTCACCCGCTTCTTCGATCTCGCCGAGGACAGCCACCTGCCCGAGAGGTTCGAATAGGTGGCGGAAGAGGAACACAGCTTCGTTCTCGCCGGCGCTGACCCACGGCTTGCCGGCGGCAGGCTGACGATCGATCTACACGCACTCACGGCCAACTATCATGCGCTGCAGCACCTTTGCGCGCCGGCCAGCGTCGCCGGCGTGCTGAAGGCGGATGCGTATGGGCTGGGAATGGAGTTCGTGGCCCCTGCCCTCATCAAGGCGGGCTGCGGGCATTTCTTCGTCGCTCTGCCGGAGGAAGGACGGCGTTTGCGCGAATGCGCGCCGGATGCCGCCATTTTCGTCCTGGCAGGACTGTTCGAGTCCGAAGCCGCGCCATTTTACTCCGATTCACAGCTCATTCCCGTCCTCAACACGGAACGCGAAATCGCCATATGGGAAGCGCATTGCGGTGTCGTGGGCGAGGCGCTTCCCTGCGCGATCCACGTCGATACAGGCATGAACCGGCTCGGGCTCTCGATCGAACAGGCGATCGCCTTCGCCGAGGACAACGCGCTGACGGAAGCGGTGAAGCCGATCCTGCTGATGAGCCATCTCGCGGCCGCCGACGATCCGCTGCATCCGCTTAACCGGCGGCAGATCGAATCCTTCCAGAAACTCCGGCGCTCCTATGGCGGCATAAAAGCGAGTCTTGCCAATTCGGCCGGAATATTCCTTGGCAAGGGCGCGCATTTCGATCTTGCCCGGCCCGGCATCGCGCTTTACGGCGGTGCGCCCGTTGCCGGACTCAAGAATCCGATGTTGCCCGTCGCGACGGCCGAGGCCCGGATCATTCAAATCCGGTCCGTCAAGCCCGGCGAGTCGGTCAGCTATGGCGCGAGCGTCACGCTCGACCGGCCATCGGCGATCGCCGTGACCGCTGTCGGCTATGCCGACGGCTTCATGCGGTCGCTTTCCGGCTCGGGCGTGCCGTTGCGTAATACGGTTCCACTCGGAGGGCATGGCTTCGCTGCGGGCCGGCGCGTGCCTGTCGTCGGCAGGATCACCATGGACCTGACGATGTTCGACATCACCGATTGCGGCCATGACGCCTTGCAGCCGGGCGATTTCATCGAATTGTTCGGTCCGAACATCCCGATTGACGAGGCCGCCGAGGCGGCGGGAACCATCGCCTACGAACTGCTGACGTCGCTCGGGCCACGATGGCAGCGGCATGTCATCGGCTTGGACGAAGGCTAATGTCTAAATCCCGCGTCCAGTTCATCTGCCAGAATTGCGGCACGGTGCACTCGCGCTGGGCCGGCAAATGCGACGCGTGCGGCGAGTGGAACACGCTGGTCGAGGAAGGGACGTCGGGCGGCATAGGCAGCGGGCCGCAATCGATCCGCTCCGCCCGCAAAGGGCGCGCCGTGGCGCTGACGGATCTCGCGGGCGACATCGAGGATGCCCCACGCATCGCATCGGGCATCGCCGAACTCGACCGCGCGACAGGCGGCGGGTTTGTGCGCGGGTCGGCCCTTCTCATCGGCGGCGATCCGGGCATCGGCAAATCGACGCTTCTGACGCAGGCGGCGGCGGCGCTCGCCGGCCAGGGCCATCGCATCGTCTATGTTTCGGGCGAGGAAGCGGTGGCGCAGATCAGGCTGAGAGCACAGCGCCTCGGCGTCGCCGCAGCGCGGGTGGAACTCGCGGCCGAAACCAATGTGGAAGACATTCTCGCCACGATCGCGGATGGCAAAAGGCCCGACCTCGTCATCATCGATTCCATCCAGACCTTGTGGACCGATATCGCCGAATCCGCGCCAGGCACCGTCACGCAGGTCCGCGCTTCGGCGCAGGCGCTGATCCGCTATGCGAAATCGACCGGCGCGGCTGTGGTTCTGGTAGGCCATGTCACCAAGGAGGGACAGATCGCCGGCCCGCGCGTGGTCGAGCACATGGTCGACGGCGTGCTTTATTTCGAGGGCGAAGGCGGCCATCACTACCGCATCCTCCGGACCGTGAAGAACCGCTTCGGCCCAACCGACGAGATCGGCGTCTTCGAGATGTCGGACCGCGGCTTGCGCGAGGTCGCCAATCCGTCCGAGCTTTTCCTTTCCGAAAGAAGCGCGACCTCCCCCGGCGCGGCGGTTTTCGCCGGCATGGAAGGTACGCGGCCCATCCTGATCGAGATCCAGGCGCTCGTCGCCCCCTCCCCGCTCGGCACGCCGCGGCGCGCGGTCGTCGGCTGGGATTCGGCGCGTCTCTCCATGGTTCTCGCGGTTCTGGAAGCGCATTGCGGCGTGCGGTTCTCGCAGCAGGACGTCTATCTCAACGTGGCGGGCGGCTACCGCATTTCAGAGCCCGCGGCCGATCTTGCGGTTGCCGCCGCTCTCGTTTCCTCGCTCAGCGGGCTTGCCCTGCCGCCCGATTGCGTCTATTTCGGCGAAATCAGCCTGTCAGGCGCGGTCAGGCCGGTTGCGTTCGCGCAGCAACGTCTCAAGGAGGCGGAAAAGCTGGGTTTTGGCCAGGCGGTATTCCCGAAATCGAACGAGGAACGGACAGGAAAAGCTCCCGAGAGGTTCTTCCAGCCGGAGGCTCTTCTCGATCTCGTGGCCCGGATTGCGGGGCCGGCCGACGCCGAACAGATGATTCAATGATGACGGGAACTCTGCCACCATGCCGATAACGTTGCTCGACGGGATATTGATCGGCTTTACGCTCGTATCGGCGGTGCTCGCCATGGTTCGCGGCTTCTCGCGGGAAGTCTTGTCGGTGGTCTCCTGGATAGCGGCGGCGGCGGCCGCCTATTTTTTCTACCCCACCGTCCTGCCCTTCGTTAAACCGCATATCAGCAATCCGAAGCTCGCCATCGGCGTCGCCGCGGCGATCGTCTTCCTCATCGCGCTTATCGTCGTCACGGTAATCACGATGAAGATTGCCGATTTCATCATCGACAGCCGTGTCGGCGCGCTCGACCGCACGCTTGGTTTCCTCTATGGCGCGGCGAGGGGCATTCTCGTGGTGGCGGTGGCGCTTCTGTTCTTCAACTGGCTGATCGGCGACAATCCGCCCGGATGGGTCGCGCATGCCAAGTCGAGGCCGCTTCTCGACGGGATCGGCCAGAAGATCGAATCCATGTTGCCCGCCGATCCAGAGAGCGCACTGAAGAAGTTCGTCCCCGGCCACAATAACGACAATGGCGGTACGGACACCGCTCCATCCGAGAGCGGACAAACGAAAAGCTGACCGCTTTTGTTGAGGCAGGCGGCAGCCTATATAAGGCCCACATATAAGGCCCACACGAGGCGCATGACTATGCCGGAGCACCATAACAGGCCGTTCGACGCCGAAGGGGACGCATTCCACGACGAATGCGGCGTCTTCGGCATATTCGGCCGGCAGGACGCTGCTGCGATCACCACGCTCGGGCTTCATGCGCTCCAGCATCGCGGGCAGGAAGCCGCCGGCATCGTTTCCTATGACGGCTCGCAATTCCATGTCGAGCGCCATATCGGGCTGATCGGCGACAGCTTCACGAAAGCCGCCGTCCTCGATCGCCTGAAGGGGGCACGCGCCATCGGCCATACGCGTTACGCCACGACGGGCGGCGCCGGCCTGAGGAACGTGCAGCCGCTTTTCGCGGAGCTTGCCGATGGCGGCTTCGCCATCGCCCATAACGGCAACATCACCAACGCGCTGACGATCCAGCGCTCGCTGCAGAAGCAGGGCTCCATCTTTTCCTCCACCTCCGATACGGAAACCATCCTTCACCTCGTCGCGACGAGCCGCGAGAAGGATTTCATCTCCCGCTTCATTGAAGGCATCCGTCAGCTAGAAGGCGCGTTTTCGCTGGTTGCCTTGTCATCCAAGAAAATGATCGGCTGCCGTGATCCGCTCGGCATCCGTCCGCTCGTGCTCGGCGATCTCGACGGTTCCTACATCCTGGCGTCGGAAACCTGCGCGCTCGACATTATCGGCGCCCGTTTCGTCCGCGACATCAAGCCGGGCGAAGTGGTGGTTGTCGACGGGAAGGGAATCGAGAGCCTTTTTCCCTTCGAGCCGACGAAGCCGCGCTTCTGCATTTTCGAATATGTCTATTTCGCGCGGCCGGATTCCTCGGTGGAGGGACGCAATGTCTATGACGTGCGGAAACGGATCGGCGTGGAGCTCGCGCGCGAAAACCCCGTGGAGGCCGATCTCGTGGTGCCGGTGCCGGATTCGGGCACGCCGGCGGCGATCGGCTTCTCCCAGGAAGCCAACATACCCTTCGAGCTCGGCATCATCCGCAACCATTATGTCGGCCGCACCTTCATCCAGCCGACCGATTCCATCCGACATATGGGCGTCAAGCTGAAACACAACGCCAACCGCCGCATCCTCGACGGCAAGCGTGTGGTGCTGGTGGACGATTCCATTGTCCGCGGCACGACGAGCCAGAAGATCGTGCAGATGGTGCGCGAAGCCGGCGCCAGGGAAGTCCATATGCGGATCGCCTCGCCGCCGACGCGCGCCTCCTGTTTTTATGGCGTGGACACGCCCGAAACGGCAAAGCTTCTGGCCTCGCGCATGTCGGTCGAGGATATGGCTGATTTCATCCGCGTCGATTCGCTCGGTTTCCTGTCGATCGACGGTCTTTACCGGGCCGTCGGCGAAGCCACGCGCGACAACGACCAGCCGCAATATTGCGACGCCTGCTTCACGCGCGATTACCCGACGCGGCTGACGGACCAGGATGGCGCGGACAACGTGCGCCAGCTTTCGCTGCTCGCGGCCGGGAACTGACTTCAATTCGCCAAAAGTTTTAGACCGGCTATGCCTGCAACGATCAGCGCGATGCAGCCCAGCCGTGCTGCAGTCGCCGGCTCGCTGAAAAGCGCGATACCGAGCAGAACTGTCCCAACCGTGCCGATACCGGTCCAGACCGCATAGGCGGCGCCGAGCGGCAGCGTTCGCAACGCCAGGCCGAGCAGGCCAAGGCTGGCAATCATGGAGAGGACCGTCGCCAGGCTTGGCCAAAGCCGCGTGAAACCATCGGTGAATTTGAGACCGACCGCCCATCCGACTTCGAACAAGCCGGCGGCGAGCAACAGGATCCAAGCCATCCTCATCTCCTCTTAAAAGATGATGAGGCCGTCCTCACCTGAATGACAGGAAAATGCCGGGGTCGTCCCCGGCAGCATAAATATAGGCGCGTTTATCCGTTGAACAAGCTTTGCTGCCTTACAGTTGCCTGAGTGGCAGACAGATAGGCAGGTGCCCTACGTTGCCCCGTGATCTAGGGTGATCAAGCCACCTGGCGTTTTTCCGCGATATGGCCTCTCCGCAGCACCAGGACACCGCCCGGGCCGTGTACCGCTGCATACAGAAGCCCGGCGATGAAGGTGAAATGATCGACGAAGAAGCCGAATTCATCCTGATTTCCCTGCCAGTGCGACGGCCCGTGAAAGGCGAACGCGAGGAAAAGCACGTAGGCGGCGGCAAGCACCGCGGCCTCGGAAAAATACGCGCCGGTCAGGAATGCCAGCACAAGCAACACTTCGAAGATGGCGGCCAGCCATGCCAGAGGCAGCGCCAGCGGAAAACCGGCAGCGGCGATATAATCCGCCGTCTGCGCCATGCCGGCGAATTTGAAGGAAGCGGCCATCAGGAACATGGCGGCGAAGATCAGCCGTGCGACAAGGATTGCAATCGTTTTCGTCATGTTTCCCTCCTTCGGGAAAAGGTTTCGATTTCCCCGAGGACGGTTGAGGCGGTGTGTTTCCGACACGGGCGCATCCCGCTTCAGAGCATGATCTTTTCGGAAAACCGGCGGCCACTTTTCCGGATCATGCTCGTCCGGGTTCCGTTCTCTGCTGAAACATAATATCGAAAAGCCCAGCCAGATTACAAAAGGTCGGTTCTTCAATGACGACAGATTCCTCTTCCCCGCCTGACCTCTCCGGCCGCGTCGCGCTCGTCACCGGCGCATCGCGCGGCATAGGCTACCATCTGGCGAAGGGGCTTGCCGCCGCCGGCGCGCA
>JBQCEL010000211.1:0-35357 GCA_051960255.1 Rhizobiaceae bacterium | reverse complement strand
TTGCCGAGGAAAGGGTGATGACTTTGTTGGCGTAGCGGCCTGCCGCCGCGATCTCGAGCGAGGATATGCCCGCTCCCGAGAGAGGCGCGGCGGAAACGCGGTTGCCGTCGATTTTGAAATCGGCGATCGGATTGGCGCGCGTGCCGGCGATATGAGCGGAGCCGGATAGCGAGCCGCCGATCGACTTTCCCTTGACGACGCCGTTCAGTGCCGCCAGCGGGAAAGCCTGCAGTTCAACATCGAGCGCGATATCGCCCTTGCCGAGCGGGACGGAGCCCTTTGTCGCGAGCCGCAGGCCTTCCGGGCTGGTGATCGAGGCGTCGAGGTCGAGCCGGTCGCCGTTGGAACTGCCTTTGGCATCGGCGCTGATCGAGCGTAGCCCCGCCTTTTTCAGCGCCGCCGCGGTGATCGAGCGTCCCTGCAGGGCGAAATGGATATCCGGCTTGTTACGGTCGCCGCCGATTTTCGCTGTGCCGTCGAGCGTGCCGCCGAGGGCGAGATCGGGGCGTATGGCATTGGCGATATCGAGCGGCAGCGCTTTGATCGCGACTGAAAGGTCGAGCGTTTCCTTAATCTTGCCGGTCGCTTCGATCCTGCCGCCGCCGATATCGAGCGCGAGATTATCGATGGTAAAATTCTGACCGTCGACGAGAATGCTAGCGGGCTGGACGAGGCTGGCGGACAATTTGCCTTGCCGCAGATTCACGCGGGCGAGCGAGAGGCGATAGCCGCCATTCTCCGGCGCCAGCGATCCGGCAAGATCAGCCCTCGTTCCGTTCTTCAGCGCGGCATTGGCGGAAAAGTCGGTCCTCTTGCCGCCGCTGGTCGATGCATTTGCATTCAGCGTGTCGACATCGATGCCGCCGACGAACAGGTCGGAGGCTTTTACGTGACCGTCGATCGCGGGCACACCGAAGAGATCGGCAATCTTCGCCTTGATATCGGCGGAGCCGATCCGGTTCTTGTTGACCGTCAGGTTTTTCGCCTCCGCCGTGATATCGGCATTCTGCTTTTCGTCGGCGATCGACAGAACGATCTCGGCGTTGGCGGAGCCGCCCGCCTCGGCGAGGGCGAGCGCGGCCGCCGTCGAGATGTCGGTCGAGGCAAGGGACAATTTGCCGTCGAAAAGCCCCTGTTTTGTCTCGGTGATGTTGCCGGTGACGTGCGTGGCGCCAGCGGCGAAATCGAGGTTTCGCAGATGTTTCTCGTCATTGGCGATATTGATCCCGCTCTGAAGCGTGACGGGCGTTCCGCCAAGCGATGCGCCGCCCGTCAGCTTTCCGTCGAGCGTGTTGTTTTGGTAGAGGCCGACGAAATCGATCGCGCCGTTGTTGAGCGGCTTACCGGCGAGCGTTCCCTCGGGCACTTTTGCGCCGAAGGTCAGGTTAATGTGGCCATTCGTGCCCTTGGCGCTGCCGCTCGCGGTCAGCCGGCCGCTCGCCTTGTTCGCGATCAGCGCCAGATCGGCGAGCGCGACATCAAAATTGAAATCGGCCGCGCCGGTGGCGAATGTCCCGTCGGCCGTGATGGAGACCCAATCATTGCCGACGCGGAATTTGTCGGCCCTGAAGCCCTTCGCGTCACGCGCGACGCGGCCGCTCAGCGTCGTATCGCCGGTCAGGAGATTGTCGAGCGACGTGCCGACCGCCAGATCATGCGCATGGCCATCGAGCGTCAAGTCGAAAGCGCCGCTCAGGGGCTTGAGGGAGCCGGTCGCGCCGAGCTTCAGCGAGCCGGAAAGATCATGGCCGGCCATATCGGAGAAGGGCGCGATGCTCGTCGCGTCGACATCGATTTTTCCATTGAATGCATAGTCCGCGATCTTGCCGGTCAGCGACAGGCCGAGGCCGTTGGCGGAAACGTTCGCCTCGGAAAGATTGACCGGCTGGCCGGCCGACCAGTCGCCGTTGATAGCGAGGTCGATTTCCTTGCCGAGCGCCTTGGCCACATCCTCGCGTTTCGCGGTGACGCCGGACGCCTTGCCGTTGGCCTGGAAGGTGATGCGGCGGTTCGCCGCCTGCTCGAGATTTTGCGCCAGGCCGCCGAGCGCAAGCTCGACGGTCTTGGCCGAGAAGGTTGTCGTGGTGAGATCGCCCACTTTGAGCGAGCCGGTCCATTTGCCGGACGGGTCGTCGCCGAAATCGAGCGCGAGGCTGGCATTGTCCACCGTCGTCGAGCCCCCGGGAACGGGCAGAATGACCTTTTTGCCGTTCGGATCGGCGATCGTCGCGGCGAGCTTCAACCGGCGCAGGAAGTTGTCATTGGTGGTGCTGGCCGAACCCCCAAGCGTTAGCGCAGCGCTCGACAGCTTGAGCGACGACAGGTCGAAGCCACCCGCATCGCGCACGAGGCCATCCGCCGTCAGCGAGGTATTGGCGCCGAAAAAGGAGCGGAAGGTGACGGGGACCAGCCTGGCGATCGGCCCCTCCAGCTTGGCGGAGAAGCCCAGGCCCTGGTCGCGCCGCCTGAGATTGGTCGTGCCGGTCAGCACGCGTTGCTGCGCGACATCGAGGGTCAGGCCGACATCGAGCTTGTCGAGCGGCCCCGAACCTTTCACGGTCATGTTGACCGGCGGCTTGCCGTCGATGTTGAGCAGATTGGCAATGATACCGTTTTGCGGCTCCGACAGATTGACGTCGAGGTCGAGCACCTTCGTCGCGTCGGCATATTTGGCGGCGAGCTTGAATTCGCCGCCCGGCCCGTCAAGCCGGTGGATATCGAGCGCGGTATCGAGAGAGCCGCCCGCCAGCGACAGATTGCCGGCGACGCTCAATTCCGATCGCAAACCGAAGACGCTTTCCGCGAAACTCACCTTTGCGATCGACAGCGACTTCAGTTCGATCGAGACGGGAAACTGCGGAAGCTGAAAGGAACTCGATTCTGGCGACGGCAGCGCGCTATTGGCGGGCAGCGGCTTGCGCAGCATCTCGATGCTGTCGGCGCCGAGCTTGTTGATGTCGAGCCTGCCCAGGAGAAGCGCCGCGCGCGTCCAGTCGATCGAGGCGTTGGTGATCTTGAGCCAGACGCCCTGGTGATCCGCGACGGTGATCTGCCGGATCGTCGCCTTCGACGAGAGCACGCCCTCGATGTCCGAAATGGAGATCTTGCGGTTCGGCGTCGAAAGCTGGTGCTCGACGAATTGCACGAACCATGACTTCTCCTGTTCGGCGCTGTCCTGCGCCAGGGCGGGCAGCGCGACAAAGAAAAGAATGAGGGCGGCGATGATGCGGGTCAAAACGCTTGTCCTAGGCCGACATAGAAACCAAGGCTTGGATCATGCCTGTCGCGGTTGAGCGGAACGGCGACGTCGAAGCGCAAGGGACCGAGCCCGGTAAAATAGCGGAGACCAGCGCCAACACCCACCTTGAAGGTCTGCGAGAAGTCGGGAAGCGATTTTGCGCCGACATAGCCGGCGTCGACAAAGCCGACGAGACCGATCGTATCGGTCAGGCGGGTACGGATCTCCGCGGAGGCCTCGACGAGCGAGCGGCCGCCGCTGACGCGCCCGTCCGGCAACATGACGCCGATATTGCGGTAGGCGTAGCCCCGCACCGAACCGCCGCCACCGGCGAAGAAAAGCCGGTCCGGAGGAATAAAGTAGGGCGCCGGTCCTATGATGGAACCAAGCTTCAACCGTCCGGCGAGAACCACGCGGCCGTCCGAATCGAGTGCATAATAACTCCTGCCTTCGGCCGTCATACGCAGCATCGGGTTGCCGTAATTGAATTCGTAGAGGGGCTCCGCCGAGAAATCGGCATAGATGCCGCGTGTCGCGTCGGCGGCCTTGTCGCGGCTGTCATAGGTGAGGCCGCTGAGAAACCCGGCATCGATGAAGTCGCGTGTGCCGAAATCATCCTCGAACCGCGAAGGGCCGCCCTCGGCCAGCAATTTACCGGAAAGCCGGTCGTTGAAGGTGCGGTTGAAGCCGGCGGTCGCGGTAATCGCCTCGCGTGTGTACTGGTCCAGCACCTCGCGGTCGCCGACCAGCGACGCGACGAAATCCGTGTCGCGCGTGATGACGCCGGGTCTGATGAAGGTGGCGCCGACGCTGTAGGTCAGACCGTTCTTGAAGTCGATGCTTTTTCCGGTCGCGCCCCAGCCGCCGACCTTGGCTTCCAGCTTCAGGCTCTCGGCGTGGCCGAAGAGATTGCGATGCAGCCAGTAGGTGTCGAGCGCGGCGCCGTCGATGGTGGAATAGCTGCCGCCGACGCCGAAACGGTGCAGTGGCCTCTCCTGGACGGTCAGGCTGAGCGGCAGGAGCCCGTTCGGATCGATCGCTGGCGCTTCCTCGATCCGCGCCGCGCGGAAGACGCCGAGATGGGCGAGACGCTTGTTGGCGCGGTCGATATCGTCGGGATCATATTCCTGTCCCTCCTGGAGGCCCGCCATCCAGGCGACGAAGGCGGGATCCATGCGCTTCGTGCCCTTGACGGTCATCGGCCCGTAATAGGCCTTTCGGCCCGGATCGACCTCTAGCGTCGCGTCCAGGGTGTTCGTGTCATGTGCCGCGATAACGCGCTGGTCAGCGATTTTCGCCTTGGCGTAGCCCTGCTGCCGCCAGGCTGCAGTCGCGAGACGGTCGGCCTTGAGGATCGTCGTCGAGCGGGCAAGCTTACCCGGCGCGAAGCCGGCATGTGCCGGCGTCTCGACGCGATCCCTCCTGTTGGTCGTCAGCGGCGCCTGGTTGATGATCTCGGTCTGTGAAAACAGAAAGACCGGCCCGGGATCCACATTGACGACGACCTTGACCGGGTCGGGCAGGGTGACATCTGGCGGGAGGCTCGCCGCTTCCCTACCGTTGACGAGGATGCTGATCGAGCCGCCATAACGTCCCTGCGCGTAAAGCGCGGCAAGCAGGCTCTTGTAATCGGAGCGCGCCTTGGCGAGCAGGCCGGCGGCGCCGGAGGCTGGTTTCTTCCGATCCGCCCAGAGACCGGAGGCAGCTTCCAACGCTTTTTCCAGATCCTTGCCTTTCAGCGCCTTGGGAACGGTGACGGCCACCGGCTTGACGTGGAAATCGACCGAGTAATGCTGCGGCGTGCCGATGGTGTCTTCGTTCTTCTTATCGTGCTCGAAGAACTTCCTGCCGAATAGCTCGAAGGGGAATGCCGGCGACACCGCCGCGCCAAGCGCGACGGCAACGAGAACGACCCGGCCGCACCTTAGTCGTGTCGACGTTTTAAGACTCAACCCTGCTCCTCGACGCAACCAAAGCTGCACGGGGAAGATGTCCGGCCCTCCAGACGAATGTCCCCATTCACGTCCTAATTCTTCAAGAAAGGCAGACTAAGGGCTTCAACGCAAATGAACTTTTATTGCGGCTGTCTGAGGCATCGCCAGTGTTGCATGCTTTCGACACTTCAGCCCGGCCACCCCTGGACCGTGAAGCGGCGGCTGACAAAGCGGGAACCCGGCAGGCCGAAGCGCCATGGCATCTCCACACCGCGTGAGATGCCGATCCTCGTGCCCACGAGAGGCACATGCGCCGAAAGCGCCGCGACAAGCCGGAAAGGCGGCTGGTCGAGCGGCAACCCGTTCATGGCGATATCGATGCCGAGCGCCTGGCAGAGCCGGCCAGGGCCAGCGCACAGGAGCCTGATATCGTCTAGTCTCCGCCTTTCACGCATCATGTCGAGGCCCGCATTTGGCTCGATGGCGCGGATGAGAACCGCGCTTCCCGGCCTGCAGACGAAGTTTAGGCACCAGTGAATACCGTAGGAGCGATAGACATAGGCATGACCGGGCGGGCCGAACATCACGCCGTTGCGCGGCGTCGGGCCGCGATAGGAATGGGACGCCGGATCGTCGCGGTCATAGGCCTCCACTTCGACGATCGTTCCGCCGGTTTCGCCTGCGAAAAGAGATGCGCCGATCAGTTCCGGAGCAACCAGGGTCACATCGCGATCGAAAAAGGCGCGGGAAAGCGTTTGTACGGACATCGGTCCGCAGATAGCCCGGTCAGCCCGCCGCGACAAGCTGACGGAGAACATATGTCGAGCGAGCCTTGGCGCTCACTCTCTCCTTTCCGCCTCGAGCCATTTGAGCGCGACCATCTCGGCTTCATCGAGACCGGGTTCGACCTTGCGGAAGGCGCGCCGCGCTGCCGAGAGTTCGTCGGGCAAAGTGCCCGCCAGCCAGGATTCGATTACACGGGGGTGGATATAGCATTGGCGGCAGACGGCGCGTGTATTGCCAAGGAGCGCCGCCACGCGGTCGACGGCTTTGTTCAGAACGCGCTGCGCGGCGGCCTTTCCCTCCGGCAATTCCGCGTCGGCAAGGACAGAGAGTCCAGCGAGCGTGCCATTCCACGTCCGGATTGTCTTGGAGCTGAAATCCGGTCCCATGACGTCGCGAATATAGGCGTTGACGTCGTCTGAATGGATTTGCCGGCGCTCGCCGTCATCGTCCAGATATTGGAAAAGGTGCTGCCCCGGGAGTTCCTGAATGGAGCGCACGATGCGCACGATACGGCGATCGACAAGCTGCAGGTTCCACTCCTTGCCCGATTTGCCCTTGAAGTGAAAGCGCAGCTTCGAGCCTTCGAACGCGACATGCTTGTTCCTCAGCGTGGTAAGTCCGAAACTCTTGTTGTCGCGCGCATAGGTGTGATTGCCGACGCGGATCATCGTGTTTTCGAGCAACCAGATCACGGCCGCGACGACCCGCTCCTTCGGCAGGCCGTGCTTGCGCAAATCCTTTTCGACCTGTTCGCGCAAGGCTGGCAGCGCCTCGGCGAAAGCGAGCAGCCGGTCGAACTTGGCCTCGTCGCGGACGGCGCTCCAGCGCGGATGATAGCGATATTGCTTGCGGCCGCGATCGTCGCGCCCGGTTGCCTGGAGATGGCCGTCCGGATCGGGTGAAATCCAGACATCCGTATAAGCGGGAGGAATCGCGAGGCTATTGATCCGCTTGATCTCGTCCGGATCGGTGAGCTTTTCGCCATTGGGCAGGTAATAGGAAAAGTTCCGTCCATGGCGGCGGCGCCTTATGCCTGGCATCTCGTCGGAGACATAGGTGAGCGAAGCAAGCTCCGCGGCGACGGGAGGAATTGAAGGATCGTCTTTGCTCTTCAGCATGGAAAATGTCCGCTCGGGACACGCATAAGCGAGTGTCGAGCGGAAAGTTCCCGGCATCGCCCCGATCGCGCCATCTCGCCGCTGCCCGTATGCGGGAAGCGGCATTTTGCTTCCGAAGCGGCGTTGACAATAGCAATGTGCTGACTACGATCCACCGCCGTGCGATCAGCCTACGGGCGGCGCCATTCCGCTAGCGGCGTCGCAAAGCTATGTGCGCTGTGCTCGGCGGGGCGTAACAAAAAAGGGGAAACAGCGCATGACAGTCGACAAAAAATCGTGGGAGAGATTACCGAAAGCATTGGCCAGCGCACTTTGCGCCCTGTCGCTTTCGGCCGGCATCGCCTTGACGACGGGAGCTACATTGGCCGCGTCGACGGCCGTGGCGCAGGCCAAGACGCTGCGCTTCGCCTTCCAGGGAACGCTAAATGCGCTCGATCCCTATTCGCTCGACGAGACCTTCACGCTCGGCATGCTCGGCAATGTCTATGAGGGCCTGACCAAGCGCGACAAGCAGCTGAAAATCATTCCCGGCCTGGCGACGAGTTGGGAGCAAGTCGATCCGCTCCATTGGGTCTTCCATCTGCGCAAGAACGTGAAATTCCAGAACGGCGACCCGTTCACGGCCGACGATGTTATCTTCTCCGCCAAGCGCGTCGAGATGACCGGATCGGACATGAGAGGCAGCATGCCGTCCGATGCGGTGTGGACGAAGAAGGATGACTACACGGTCGAAGTCACGCTGAAGACGCCGAACCCGATCCTGACCTCGCAGTTCGACACGTGGTACATCATGGACAAGGCCTGGGCAGAGAAAAACGGCTTGAGCAAGCCGATTTCGGCCAAGGACACCAATCCGGGACCGGGCGCCAACATGGCGAACGGCACCGGGCCGTTCATGATCGTCAGCCATGAGCCGGGCGTGAAGACGGTGTTCAAACGCAACCCGAATTACTGGGGCAAGGTCGACAGCAATATCGACGAAGTCGATTTCACGCCGATTTCCTCCGACAGCACCCGTGTCGCGGCGCTCCTGTCGGGCCAGGTCGATCTGATCGAGCCGGTGCCGGTGCAGGATGTCAAGCGTGTCAATGCCGACCCGAACACGGAAGTGCTCTCAGGGCCGGAATTGCGCGTCATTCATCTCGGTTTCAACCAGATACGGGACGAATTGCCGACCTCCAACATCAAGGGCAAGAACCCCTTCAAGGACGTGAAGGTGCGCAAGGCCTTCTATCAGGCGATCAACATGGACGCGATCGACAAGCGGATCATGCGTGGTCTCGCCAAGCCGGTGGCGCTGCTCATCGCGCCGGAACTTTACGACGGTTCGAAGGATTTCAAGCGGCTGCCTTATGACCCCGCCGCGTCGAAGAAGCTCCTGGCGGAAGCCGGCTACCCCAAGGGCTTCACCGTCGGCATGGACTGCCCCAACGATCGCTACGTCAATGACGCCAAGATTTGCGAGGCGGTCGTCTCGATGCTGGCGAAAGTCGGCGTGAAGGTTAACCTGAACGCGGTTCCGAAGGCGAAATATTTCGCCAAGGTGCTCGCGCCCGGCGGTTACAACACCGATTTCTACCTCTTGGGCTGGACGCCGAGTTCCTTCGACTCGTGGAATGTCCTGACCAACCTCGCTACCTGCCGTGATGCGAAGGGCGCCGGTGGCCCGTTCAATCTCGGCGGCTATTGCAACAAGAAGGTCGACGAACTCGCCGACAAGATCCTTGTCGAGACCGACAAGGCCAAGCGCGACCAGGAAATCCATCAGGCCTACGAAATCCTGACGAACGACGTGTCGCACATCCCGCTCCACCAGCAATATCTGGTTTGGGGCAAGCGCAAGAACCTGGATATCTTCCAGCGTCCGGATGATCAGGTCCTGTTCTACTGGGCCAATCTCCACTGATCGGCCCTCGTGAAATCCGAAACCGGATACGCATCATCCGGTTTCGGCAGATTCAGGTTATCTAGCCTATGCTGGCATTCGCCATCCGGCGTCTCTTCCAGGCCATCGGCGTCATGCTTGTCGTGGCGCTGATATCCTTCGTCATGTTCCGTTTCGTCGGCGATCCGATCAATCAGATGGTGGGGGTCGACACGACGCCGGCGCAGCGCGCCGAACTGCGCAAGGAACTCGGCCTCGACGATCCCGTCTATGTGCAGTTCACCCGCTTCGTCTACAAGGCGGCGCATTTCGATTTCGGCATCTCCTACCAGTTCAAGCGGCCCGTCTCGCAACTGATCGCCCAAAGGATGCCGGCGACGCTCGAACTGTCATTCGTCTCCGCCATCTTCGCCCTGATCGTCGGCATGCCCATGGGGGTCTATACCGGTCTTTATCCCGGCAATTGGCTGTCCAAGGTGTTTTTGGCGACGAGTCTGATGGGGATTTCGTTGCCGACCTTCCTGATCGGCATCTTGCTGATCTTCATCTTTTCCGTCGGTCTCGGCTGGCTGCCGTCCTTCGGCAGGGGAAATACTGTGGCCGTCTGGGGTTATTGGACGACAGGCTTGTTGACGAGAACCGGGCTGGAATCGCTGATCCTGCCGGCGATTACCCTCGGTCTCTTCCAGATGACGCTGATCATGCGGCTCGTGCGCGGCGAGATGCTGGAGGTGCTCAGGACCGATTATATCAAATTCGCGCGCGCCCGCGGGCTGAAACGGCGGGCGATCAATTTCGGCCATGCGCTGAAAAATACGCTCGTGCCGGTCATCACCATTACCGGCTTGCAGCTCGGCTCGATCATCGCCTTCTCGATCATCACGGAGACGGTTTTCCAGTGGCCCGGCATGGGGCTGCTCTTCCTGCAGGCGGTGCAGCAGGTCGATATTCCGATCATGGCCGCCTATCTGCTTCTCATCGCCTTCGTCTTCACCCTCATTAATTTCATCGTCGACATCCTCTATGTCGCGGTCGATCCGCGTATCCGCATCGGAGGGGCGAAGGCGTGAGCGAGATCGGGGGTGAAGTGGGAGCAGCTTCCGCTCCTGAGCGGCAATCGGCGGCGGCGCGGTTTTTCGGCAGCGACCTCTTCTATTCCTTCCGCCGCTCGCCGGTGACGATCATCTCGGCTGTCGTCACCGTTCTGCTCCTGCTTTCAGCCGCCCTGGCGCCGTGGATCGCGCCGCATAATCCTTTCGACCCGGCGTCGATCTCGATTACCGACAGTCTGCTGCCGCCTGCCTGGAATCATGACCAGGGCAGTTGGACCTATCTTCTCGGCACCGACGATCAGGGCCGGGATGTTCTTTCGACGATCCTCTACGGCATGCGCATGTCACTGTCGGTCGGCTTCGCCAGCGTCATCCTCGCCATGGTGATCGGCGTCACGCTGGGGCTCATCGCCGGCTATGTCGGCGGCTTCACCGACGCGCTGATCATGCGTATTGCCGATGTGCAGCTTACCTTCCCCGCCATCCTGACGGCGCTTCTGATCGACGGCGTGGCGCGGGCGATCGCGGGGGCGCAGGCTTATGAAGACATCGTCTTTTGGGTGCTGGTGCTGTCGATCGGGCTGAGTTTCTGGGTGCAATATGCCCGCACGGTGCGCGGCTCCGTGCTGGTGGAGGCGAACAAGGAATATGTGCTCGCGGCCCGCTTGATCGGGCTCAGGCCCGGAGCGATCATGTTCCGCCATGTGCTGCCGAACGTAACAGGACCGATCCTCGTCATCGCGACGATCAATCTCGCGCTGGCGATCATCACCGAAGCGACGCTTTCCTTCCTCGGCGTCGGCGTGCCGCCGACGCAACCTTCTCTCGGCACGCTGATCCGCATCGGCAACGATTATCTGTTCTCCGGCGAATGGTGGATCACGATCTTCCCCGGCATCACGCTCGCCATCCTTGCGCTCGCCGTCAACCTGCTTGGCGACTGGCTGCGCGACGCCCTCAATCCGAAGCTCCGATGACCGCAACGCTTTCAGTCAAGAATCTGAGGGTCGAAATCCCGACGCGCCGGGGCGTTCTGACGGCGATCGACGACGTCTCCTTCGACATCGAGCCGGGTGAAGTGCTGGGCGTGGTCGGCGAATCCGGCGCCGGAAAATCGATCACCGGCTCCGCGATCATCGGCCTGCTGGAGCCGCCAAGCCGCGTGGCGGGCGGCGAAATCCTGCTTTCCGGGGAGCGGATCGATAGTCTCCCCGCGGGACAGATGCGCAGGATACGAGGCAAGCGCATCGGCATGATCTTCCAGGATCCGCTGACCAGCCTCAATCCGCTCTATCGCATCGGCGAGCAACTGACCGAGACAATCCTGACGCATGAGCGCATGTCCGCCGTGGCGGCGCGCGACAAGGCGGAGCAGCTTCTGGTGGAGGTCGGTATTCCGGCGGCAGGCACGCGGCTGTCCTCCTATCCGCACCAGTTTTCCGGCGGGATGCGGCAGCGCGTGGTGATCGCGCTCGCGCTCGCGGCGGACCCCGAACTCGTCATAGCCGACGAGCCGACGACGGCGCTTGACGTATCGGTGCAGGCGCAGATCATCGCGCTCATCAAGCGCTTGTGCAAGGAGCGTGGCACGTCGGTCATGCTGATCACGCACGATATGGGCGTGATCGCGGAAACGGCGGACAGGGTCTGTGTCCTCTATGCCGGACGGATAGCCGAGATCGGCGCCGTCGGAGAGGTGGTGAAGCGGCCGCGCCACCCCTATACCGCCGGGCTGATGGCGGCCATCCCGTCGTTGGCGGACGACCCGAATGCGCGCCTCGCGCAGATACCGGGCGCCATGCCGCGGCTCGACGTCATACCGGAAGGCTGCGCCTTCAATCCGCGCTGTCCCTATAGGTTCGAGCGCTGTGTCAAGGAACGGCCCCCAACCTATCAAACCGATACGAGCGCCGCCGCCTGCTTCCTGCTTGACAGACAGAACCCGGCGCCGCTGGAAAACACCGAGCGCGCCGCGGAAGCCGGCCTGTTTCCTCTCGCCGCTGGTGCGGAGCGTTCGCCATGAGCAGTTCGACCGTGCTCGCTCGCCCCGAAACGAATGCCGAGGCCGATCTGCCGCTCGTGCAGGTCGAGGGGCTTTCACGTGTGTTTGACCTCTCCAAGCGCTGGCTGAACCGGGTGCTGGAAGGGGAAGGGAAAATCACGCTGACGGCGGTGGATGGGGTCGACCTCTCGATCAGGCGCGGCGAAACCTATGCGCTTGTCGGCGAATCCGGTTCCGGCAAATCCACCATCGCCAAAATGGTGGTCGGATTGCTGCCGCCAACGAGAGGCAGCGTCAAAATCGGCGGCGTCGACATCTGGGCCGAACGGAACGTTGCCGCCCAGCGGCGCCTGAGGCGGCGCATCCAGATGATTTTCCAGGATCCGTATGCCAGCCTCAACCCGCGCTGGCGCGTCGGCTCGATTGTGGCCGAGCCGATCAAGGCTTTCGACCTGATTGCGGACCGGCGCGAGAGGGAGAACCGCGTCGGCGAGCTTCTCTCGCTTGTCGGGCTCGACCCGCGAGACGCGGGAAAGTTTCCGCACGAATTTTCAGGCGGGCAGCGCCAGCGCATCGCGATCGCGCGGGCGCTGGCCTCCAATCCGGAATTCATCGTCTGCGACGAGCCGACCTCAGCGCTCGACGTCTCGGTCCAGGCGCAGGTGCTCAACCTGTTGCGCGACCTGCAGGACCAACTCGGCCTGACCTATCTTTTCATCAGCCACAATCTGGCGGTTGTGCGCCATGTCGCGACCCGCGTCGGCGTGCTCTATCTCGGCCGGCTGGTCGAGGAGGCGCCCAGCCAGGCGCTTTTCGCCGACCCGCAGCATCCCTATACGCGTATGCTGCTCGATTCCGTGCCGGACATCGACATGACCGGCAAGGAACGCATTCCGATCGCGGGCGAGATCCCCAATCCGGTCAACCCGCCGGCGGGCTGCCATTTCCACCCACGCTGCCCACTACGCTTCGACCCCTGCGACAAGATTCGGCCACCGCTCGATCCTCACGGCACGTCGCTGGCCGCTTGCCATGCTCTCGATGCGCGCGATGAGGCGCAGGTCGCTGGACCGCTCCGAACCGTGACGTGAAAATATGAGCAGCAATCTTTTCGATCTCCGCGGACGCATCGCGCTTGTCACGGGCTCAAGCCGCGGGATCGGCCATGCCCTTGCGAAGGGCCTTGCCGACAATGGCGCGCGCATCGTCGTCAATGGCAGGGATGCGGAAAATGTCGAACAGGTGACGGACAGCTTCCGTTCGGCGGGGCTTGACGCCCATGCCGTTCCTTTCGATGTCACCGACAGTGTCGCCGTGGAAAAGGCCGTCGCCCGCATCGAAGACGAGATCGGCCCGATCGACATTCTTGTCAACAATGCTGGAATGCAGTTTCGCGCGCCGCTCGAAGACTTTCCCGACGATAAATGGCGTCAATTGCTCGAAACGAACATATCGAGCGTGTTCTTCGCCGGCCGCGCCGTGGCCCGCCGCATGATCCCGCGCCGGCGCGGCAAGATCATCAATATCGCCTCGGTGCAGAGCGAATTCGCGCGCCGGTCGATCGCGCCCTATACGGCGACCAAAGGCGCGGTGCGCAATCTCACCAAGGGCATGTGCACGGATTGGGCCGGCTACGGTCTTCAGATCAACGCCATCGCTCCCGGCTACTTCAAGACTGAATTGAACCAGGCGCTGGTGGAGGATGCGGAATTCTCCGCCTGGATCGAAAGACGGACGCCGGCCGGCCGCTGGGGCGAAGTTGACGAACTGGTCGGCGCCGCCGTTTTCCTCGCCTCGGAGGCCTCTTCCTTCGTCAACGGGCAGACGCTCTATATCGACGGCGGAATGGGCGCGAGTTTGTGAGCGCGCCTATTCACAAGATGATGATTGTTTCCGGCAGGCCGGCGCCTGCGGATTAGATCTTTCTGGTCGATTCGAAAAGGAACCAGGTGCGACGCTCCGCCTCGTCGATCCAGGTCTCCAGAAGACTTGCCGTCGCGACATCGCCATGCTCGTCGCAGACGTCATGGGTCTCCCGCATGCGCTGGGTGAGCATGAGATTATCTTCCTTCAGCTCCGCCAGCATGTCTTCCGGCGTAACGAAATCCGCGTCATTGTCTTCGATGTGCTTCAGCTTGGCGATCTGGCCGATCGAGCGGAGCGTCGTGCCGCCGACCTTACGGGCCCGTTCGGCGATGTCATCCGTCATCGCGAAGATCTGCGCGGATTGTTCATCGAGGAGAAGATGGTAATCGCGGAAGTGAGGACCCGACATGTGCCAGTGGAAGTTCTTCGTCTTGACGTAGAGCGCGAACACATCCGCAAGGAGAGCCGTCAACGCCGCCGCGATATCCCTCGAGGCGTTGGAGCCAAGATTGCTCGGCGTGTCGAGTGGCGCCTTGCGGTGCTTCCTGGCGTCTTCGGTGCTCATATCGATCCCTCCTTTATGGGATAATGAAATCGGGGTTGGTGCTCCTGGCAATCCGCCGATGAAACGCACGGCTTTCTATGGCGTTCCATTCGCATTCCGCACATTGCCAATCTATGTTTCGGCGAGCGCCCGGCAAGGGCGGCGCCGCTGCCGAAATCGCTGTCTTGACGCCGGAAGAAGGGAAGGGCACTCACGGGCGAATGGTCTGGGTCTGGCCCAAAACGCTCCGGAGGATGGTTGCATGACGCCGCATAATGAAGCGAAGATCGGGGATTACGCCGAAGCCGTGCTTCTTCCGGGCGATCCGCTGCGGGCGAAATGGATCGCGGAGACGTTTTTCGAGGAACCGAAGCAGGTGAACGGTATTCGCAACTGCCTCGGCTTTACCGGCCGCTACAAAGGAAAGCCGGTCAGCGTGCAGGCGACCGGCATGGGCCAGCCCTCGCTTTCCATCTATGTCCACGAACTCATCAATATCTATGGCGCAAGGGTGTTCCTGCGGGTCGGGACGTGCGGCGGCATCCATAGCAAGGTCAAGCTGAGGGACATCGTGCTGGCGCAAGCCGCGAGCACGGATAGCGCGATGGACAGGGAAATATTCGGCGCTTTCCGCTTCGCTCCTTCAGCTGATTTCGGCTTGCTGCGCGATGCGGCAAATCGGGCCGATGCGGCCGGGCTTTCCTGGCATGCCGGCGGAATCGTCTCTACCGACACATTTTACCTGCCGGCGAATGCCTACGATCCGCTGACGGGACACGGCATCCTGGCGATCGACATGGAGACGGCGGCGCTCTATACGCTCGCCGCCCGCTTCGGCGCGCGAGCGCTCACGCTCTGCGCGGTTTCCGACGACCTTTTGACCGGTAGGAAAATGGACCCCATTGACCGGCAGTCCTCTCTGGTCGAGCTTGCGACGCTGGCGCTTGATGTGGCGGTGGGAGCCTGAGGAAGAAACCAGATCATAAGCCGCGACCAGCGTTTGACGCTGTCTGATCATTTCTCCATTCGGGTGAGAAATCGCAGTACCACATTTCGAAGATGGGCCAGTTCTCCTTCGGTATGGAGATTCCACAGGATTTCCGCGTCGACGCGATGATAGGTGTGGCGCAAATGGTTGCCGATATCTGCTACGCGTCTCCAGGCGATGTCCGGCGCCTCGTTCTTCAGAGCTTGCGGAACGTGTCGTGAAGCTTCGCTCAAGATTTCGAGGAACCGTTCGAATGCCGCGCGCGTGACCCGATCCTGTTGGATGTCTTCAAATGATTTGTCTGCCAGCAACGCGTCGATTTGCTCGATTGCATCGATGATGTCCCGCAACCGGAAGACCGTTCGGTCTTTCATCAGAATATCTCGACGAGGTGGCTTTCCGCCGAAGCGCGGAACTCATCATCGAGGCTGCGGCGCATAAACGCATTGGAAGGAAGCCCGGTCGCATCCCGGACGAGGTGCTCGACGCCGATCAGATTAAGCAGGGAAAAACGACGCGAGGGGGCAACATCCAGGAGGAGGTCGATGTCGCTATCCTCCCTATTGTCGCCTCGTGCCCGCGACCCGAACAACGCAAGGTGCTCGACTCCCTCGGCTTCCAGATCGGGTTGCAGAGCTCTGAGCTTGGCGATAATTCCCTCTTTCATGCATTGGAATGTAGCGGGCATCTCGCGAGATTTCCACTTTCAAGGCAAATAGCTATCGTGCGTCTGCGAGGATCATTTCCGACGCCTTCTCCGCGATCATGATGACCGGTGAATTGGTGTTGCCCGACGTGATTGTCGGCATGATGGAGGCATCGACGACGCGCAGGCGCTCCAGGCCGTGGACGCGCAACCGGGCATCGACGACTGAAAGCGGATCGCTGCCCATCTTGGCGGTGCCGACGGGATGGAAGATGGTCGTGCCGATGTCGCCGGCCTTTTTCGCCAAATCCTCGTCGCTGTCGAACTCCAGCCCCGGCAGAAGCTCCTCCGGCGCGAATTTCGCCAAGGCCTTGGTGCGCATCAATTCGCGCGTCAGGCGAAGTGAGCGGACGGCGACGGAACGATCGCCGGGCGTCGAGAGATAGTTCGGCCGGATTTCGGGATGAGCGGCGATCTCCGGTTTCGCCATATGCACCGTGCCGCGGCTTTCCGGCCTGAGATTGCAAACCGAAGCGGTGACGGCCGGGAACAGATGCAGCGGGTCGCCCAGCTTGTCGGTCGATAGCGGCTGCACGTGATATTCGAGGTCCGGCGTCTCGAGACGCGGATCGCTGCGGGTGAAGATACCGAGCTGGCTCGGCGCCATCGAAAGCGGTCCGCTGCGGAAAAGCAGATATTCCAATCCCAAGCCGGCCTTGCCGAAAAGACTGTTGACGCGCTGGTTGAGGGTCTTGGCGTTCTTGACCTTATAAACGGTTCGAATCTGGAGATGGTCCTGAAGGTTGCCGCCGACGCCGGCGAGTTCCTTGGCTATGGGGATCCCGAGCCCCTGGAGAATCTCGGCATTGCCGATGCCGGACAACTCCAGGATCTTGGGCGAATTGATCGCGCCTGCCGCCAGGATCACCTCGCCGCGGGCCGAAGCCGAAAAGCCTTGTCCCCCGCAGTTGAATTCAACGCCGGTGGCGCGGCCGCCCTCAATGACCAGCCTTTCGGTCATCGCCCCGGTGAGGAGGCGCAGATTGGGCCGCGAGAGGGCAGGGCGCAGGAAAGCCTTGGCCGTACTCCAGCGGACGCCGCGCCTCTGATTGACCTCGAAATAGCCGGAACCCTCGTTAGTGCCTTTGTTGAAATCGTCCGTTCGCGGAATGCCAAGTTCCTCGGCGGCTTCGCGGAAACTGTCGAGCAGTTCCCAGGAAAGCCGCTGCTTTTCCACGCGCCATTCTCCGCCGGCGCTGTGGAGTTCGGTCTTGCCGCGCCAATTGTCCTCGGATTTCAGGAAATAGGGCAGGACATCGTCCCAGCCCCAACCGACATTGCCCTGCTGGCGCCAGCCGTCATAGTCAATCGCCTGGCCGCGCATATAGATCATGCCGTTGATCGAGGAGCAGCCGCCCAGCACTTTGCCGCGCGGATAGGCGAGGCTGCGGCCGTTCAGGCCCATATCGGGCTCGGTGCGCATCATCCAGTCCGTGCGTGGATTGCCCATGCAATAGAGATAGCCGATGGGAATATGGATCCAGTGCCAGCTGTCGCGGGTCCCCGCTTCGAGCAGCAGAACGCGGTTTTTCGGGTCGGCCGAAAGGCGATTGGCGAGAACGCAGCCCGCCGATCCCGCTCCGACGACGATGTAGTCGTATTCGCCTTGGCTCTGTCTGCCCGTCATGATGCTTTCACCCCATCCGCCGGCTTGTTCAGCGCTCTTACAGGTGCGCCCGCGCGCCATGCCGCGATGTTCTCCACAGCATCGTTGAAATAGATGCGATAATTCTCTTCCGTCACATAACCGAGATGCGGCGTCGCGACGACATTGGCAAGCGTGCGGAAGGGATGATCGGGCGGCAGCGGCTCGTGGTCGAAAACATCGAGACCGGCGCCTCCGAGGCGCCCATTTTGAAGCGCTGCGATCAGAGCCTTCTCGTCCACCAGCGGACCGCGCGAGGTATTGATCAGGAGTGCGCTCCTCTTCATCAAACCGAGTTCCCGCGCGCCCAAGATGCCTCGCGTCTCCGCATTGAGCACGAGATGCAGGCTGACCACGTCCGACTTCTTCAGGAGATCGTCGAGGGTGGACGCGAAGCCGATCCCGAGCGCCTTACTCTTTTCCGGCGTGTTGCTGCGCGACCAGGCGATTACGTCCATGCCGAAGGCGAGACCATAGCGCGCCACCATGGTTCCAAGCTTGCCGAGGCCAACAATGCCGAGCGTCCTGCCTTCAAGGCCGCTGCCAAGCGTTAATTGCCATTTCTCGCCGCCGTCGCGGAAGTTCCGCGTTTCAGCCGGCAGGTGGCGGACAAGAGCGAGCAGGAGGGCCCAGGTCAGTTCGGCCGCCGGGCCGCCGATAGCGCCGGTGCCGCAGACGAGGACGCCCTGCCGGGCCGCCGCCTCCATGTCAATCGAGGCGTTGCGCATGCCCGTTGTAACCAGCAGACGAAGATCGGGTAGGCGCGACAGCAGGCTTTCGCGGAAGGGCGTGCGCTCGCGCATAGCGATGATGACAGCAAAACCCCTCAACATTTCCGCGAGTTTCGCCTCATCGGCGACAGGAATCGTGAAGCGCTCAACCTCGATCCCGGCAAGCTTCGGCCAGTCCGCCAGTTTCAGCGCCACATCCTGATAATCGTCGAGAATGGCACAGCGTAGCGTCATCCCTGCTTTCCTCCCCGCTTTGCCGGTCCAGCATCAGTCGTCCTGGAATAGAACACTAGCACGCCGTGCTCAATGCCGCAGAGGGTCGCGGCGCCGTATGCGGTTATCGCGTGCAGAAAGGGGGCAAAGTGAGAGGTTTGGCAGCGGATTGCATGCCTGCTTAGGCAATGGTCAGAGAAAGCCCGTCATGTCCGACGGTGAGCGGGCCATCCCAGCTTGCTCGCAGCGCCTCGCGCCAATGTTCCTCCCCGAACGTCGGGTCGTCCGCCGGGATCAGATGATGAAGGACGAGATGGCCGACCCGCGCGGCATTAGCGATGCGGCCAGCGTCGCGGGCGAGCGTGTGGCTCGCCATCAGATGTTCCCTCAGTCTCTCGCCGTTGCCCGTGCGCTCGACCAGCCTGTCGACGCCCGCCTCCAGCATCGCTTCGTGGACAAGAATGTCGACGCGCTGGGCGAAATCCGCCAGTGGGGGGAAATAGGCGGTATCGGACGAAAAGACGATCCTCCGGCTGCCATGCGCGAAGCGCAGCGCATAGCATTCAGTTACCGGGGGATGGTCAACTCTCAGCGCCGAAACGGCGAGTCCGCGTTCGTCGAACACTGGACCCTCGCCGAATTCATCGATCGCGACCAGATCGCGGAGATCCGGCCGGCCTTCGTCGGCGATGCGGATGTCGATGTCGAATTTGAGCGCCTGGCAGAAATTGCGCCAATAGGCTTCCGTGCCCACCGGGCCGAAGACGCGGACGGGTGTCGAAAGGCCCGCCGTCCAGGCCGTGTGGAGAAGGGCGCCCAGTTCGAGCACATGATCGGAGTGCAGATGGGTGATGAAGACGAGGTCGAGCGTTTTCAACGGTACGCCGGCATCGACAAGGCCCCTGGTCACGCCGAGCCCGCAATCGACCACGATGCGGCGCCCGCCGATCTCGAGCAGCGAGGAGGTCGGCATGGGGCCGCCCGGCCGAATCGCCGGGCCGCCCTTGGCGCCGAGGATGACAAGCCTCTCGCTCACGACCAGTTCTCCTCAAACGTGCGGGAGCAGAAGAGATGACCACCAGCCATGCGGAGTTTGGCTCCATGGACATGGGTGGAGATACCGGCCGTCGTCATGGCGCGTCTGCCGGTTGGGCCTCGTTCGTCCCCAGCGGCAGTGCGCTCTTCCCCATTATTGTCGCCAAAGCGCGGCGTGTAGCGAAGCGTCATCCTCGCCTCTCCCGATTGAATCGAACGGCCGGTTTGTTGCGGTTGTAACCGTCGAAAATGGAACCATCAACCCTGCGAGATTCGCTCCCGTCGCACCTCAGGCTGGCGCCCTGAAAGCAGAAGCACCTCACGGGCGACGACATGCTTGTCGCCGCAGGCTTCTTGGGCTACCGCCTGATGCGCCTTCGGAGGCAGTCGGCGATTGACCCGCCCTCACCGCGATGCAAGAACGGACATTAATAACAACGACGCGCATCGCGCGCACGAGGTCCACGACCTAAGGAGGACAGACAATGAGTTCGCACCGCTTTTCATCATGGTCTCGCGCATGGATGCTCGCCGCGCTGCTGCTCGGCGCTTCAGGCGTCGCCAGCGCAGCTGATGGCCCGCCAGTCCGGGCCGGCACGATCACGAATAGTCCGCCAATGATCTCATACGCGTCGGACGGCACCACGCTACAGGGCGTGATCGTCGATCTGGCCACAGCGCTCGGAAAGCAGATGGGCAGGCCGATCGTGTTGATGCCGATCCCGTTCAGCGGGCTGCTGCCGGCAATGGAAGCCAAGCGCATCGACATCACGTTCACGCTGATGAACGACACGCCCGAGCGCGAAAAGCGCATCGACTTCGTCGATTTCTTCAACCTGGGCACCAAGCTGCTGGTCAAGAAGGGCAATCCGCAGCTCGTCACTGATCCGCTCAGCCTGTGCGGCAAGACCGTATCGACTGTCCAGGGCTCCACCCAGGTGCAACTGGTTAATGATTGGAATACCCAGTGCGGCGCACACGGCAAGCCGGCGATCAACAACCTTCAATATGCGCAGCCTTCGGACGCGCGCTTGCAGGTGCAGACCGGCCATGTGGCCGCGTTCCTCGGCAATTCGCCTGTCATGGTCTATCTGGCCAAGACCGCCGGCGACGGCAAGGTGTTCGACGTCGTGGCGGGGCAGGAGTACCAGCACGTGCCGTTGGGCATCGGCATAGCGAAGAGTGACACGGCTCTCCGCGATGCGCTGCAAAAGGCGCTCGGCACGCTAATGGAGAACGGCACTTATCTCGCCATCCTGAAGAAATACGGCGTCGAAGGTGGCGCGCTGAGCACGCCGGCCATCAATGGCGGCCACGACCTGAAGATGTGATCGCCGCGGGCCGCCGATGAAGACCGGATGTTCGCAATGAAGGCCGCCCGGGATGCGGGCGCCGCGCGGCGCGTGGTGCCGCGACGGCATCCGTGGCGCATGGCGACCAGTGTCGTGGTATGCGCCGCGCTGGCGTGGCTGGCCTGGTCGGTCGGCACCAATCCGAAAATCGATCACGCCGCGATCGCGCGTTACCAGTTCGCGCCGGCCATTCTCGACGGGCTGAGAGTCACGGTGGAACTGGCGCTGCTGGCTGAAATCATCGGCGTGCTGCTCGGCACCGTGCTGGCCGTGATGCGGCTGTCGCCGAGCCTGGTGCTGCGGCTGAGCAGCGGCTTCTATTCATGGCTGTTGCGCGGCACGCCGCTACTCGTGCAGATATTGCTATGGGGCAACCTGGCGCTGCTGTTCGAGCATATTGGTCCGTTCAACACCAATGCCGTTTTGACGCCGTTCGTGGCGTCCGTGGTCGCGCTTGGTCTCAACGAAGCCGCCTATATGTCGGAGGTGGTACGCGCCGGCATCATAAGCGTCGACCCCGGCCAGCACAGCGCCGCGCAGGCACTGGGCATGTCGCGCATGCTGGCGATGCGCCGCATCATCCTGCCGCAGGCGTTGCGCGTGATCGTGCCGCCGGCGGCCAATCAGTTCATTTCGCTGCTCAAGGCCACGTCGCTGGTGTCGGTGATCGCGGGCGGCGACCTGCTCACGCAGGCGCAGAACATCTCGTCGGCGAATCTGCGAACCATTGAGCTGATGCTGGTGGCGACGTTCTGGTACCTGGTCCTGACCACCGTCACCAGCGTCGCCCAATTCTTCCTCGAACGGCGCCTGGGGCGCGCCAACGCGAATGTCCATGGCTGAACACCCGCCCGCCTCTCATGCCGCCAATATCCTACGGCCGGACGCGCCGCTGGTCAGCATCCAGGACGTGCACAAACGTTACGGCCACGACGAAGTCATCAAGGGCATCGATCTGGATGTGGCCGCCGGCGAGGTATTGGCGCTGATCGGCGCATCCGGTTCGGGCAAGAGCACGCTGCTGCGCTGTATCAATCATCTGGAGGAGATCGACGCGGGCCGTATCTATGTCGACGGCCAGCTGGTCGGCTATCGCGAGCGCGGCGACCGGTTGTACGAACTGGCCGAGCACGAGATCTGCCGACAGCGCGAGCGTATCGGCATGGTTTTCCAGCGCTTCAACCTGTTCGCCCATTTGAACGTCATCGACAACGTCATCGAGGCCCCCGTGCAAGTCAAACGCGAACCACGCGCACAGGCGGTCGAGCGCGGCATGGCGCTGTTGCAGCGTGTCGGGCTGGAAGGCAAGGCCAAGGCGTATCCAGCGCAACTATCGGGCGGCCAGCAGCAGCGCGTGGCGATCGCGCGGGCGCTGGCGATGCGGCCGCGTCTGATGCTGTTCGACGAGCCCACGTCGGCGCTCGATCCGGAACTGGTCGACGAAGTGCTTGCGGTGATGCGGCAACTGGCCGACGAAGGCATGACGATGATCGTGGTGACGCACGAGATCGCGTTCGCGCGCGACGTTTGCGATCGCGTGGCGTTCATGCACGGCGGCACGATTCTTGAACAAGGTCCGCCGTCGGACATGCTGGTCAATCCGCGAAACGAACGGACTCGCGCGTTCCTGTCGCGTGTCCTTGGTGATCGACGGGCATCGTCATTAGTTTAGTTGAGCCCGGTCGAGGCCGACAGCGAACTTTCAGCGTCCACATCAGGAAAGCAGACGTTCAGGCCGCCCGGGCCAGAGTCGCAAGCTGGCTTTTGCGCCGTCAAGCCGGTAGGCTGTGTCTGCGACTGCCTTGGAAGTAACCTGACGGGAACTATGTACCAGGCGGCTAACAAATTGAATAGATGGTGGGCGTGACAGGGATTGAACCTGTGACCCCTACGATGTCAACGTAGTGCTCTCCCGCTGAGCTACACGCCCATCTGCGGCGCGCATACACCACACATCTGCCGCTCCCGTCAATAGCGGCGAGGATCAATTCCCGAAGCGAATTCTGGTTTCTTCCCGCTACGTCCGTCAATCACGTCGAATGCGATGAGAAGGAAGCTCTCGCGATGAGAGGCGACGCCGCGCCACGGAAGGGATGAGCCTCATAAAGACGCCGGCCGGGGCGTCCGACGCTATGCGGCCTGAAGCATCTTCTCGACCTCGTTGACGAGGTCGCGCAGGTGGAAGGGTTTCGACAGGACCTTGGCGTCGCGCGGGGCATTCGAGTCCGGATTGAGCGCGACTGCCGCAAAGCCGGTGATGAACATCACCTTTAAATCCGGATCGATTTCGGTCGCGCGGCGGGCGAGCTCGATGCCATCCATTTCGGGCATGACGATATCCGTCAGGAGCAGGGAAAAAGGTTCTTCGCGCAATCTCTCGTAGGCGCTTGCGCCATTGTCGAAGTCCGTCACGTCGTATCCGGCGCGCTCCAGCGCCTTGACCAGAAAACGGCGCATATCTTCATCGTCTTCAGCAAGGAGAATCCGAGCCATCGATCCCGTCCGAATCAATTGGCGGCCATTGAGGAATGCCGTCACCCACCCGGCCTTATATGAAGTTTGGGGAGTAAACATCAAGTGAATGTCGTGGGTTGCAGCCATTTTCCGTTCTCTCCCGGCCGCGTCCCGCACTGGACAGAATCCCGCTCAAATGGCACGGTTGTCGAAGCGCTGGTTTGGAGGTCGTTTTGAGGACGGAAGTTTGTTCAGCGAGGAGCAAGCGGTTGTTTTCCGCGTCTCACCGCCCCAAAGCTTCTCACCGCCCGGCGGTTTGCGTTGGCGGATACGTTTGACCGTGCGTGGAATTTTCTCATGACACCAAGCGATGACTTCGCCGATCGCCCGCCCTATACGATCGCCGGGGAAGCCCGGCAGAGCGTCCCCTTCATCTTCAATTCTCCACACAGCGGCAATCATTATCCGCGGCGCTTCCTGGCCATGAGCCGGCTGGACCGGAACGCCATCCGCCGCTCGGAAGACTGCTTCGTGGACGAATTGTTCGCCGGTGCGGTGGCGCAAGGGGCGGCCATGATCATGGCGCATTTCCCGCGCGCCTATCTCGACGTCAACCGGGAGCCGTGGGAACTCGATCCGCGCATGTTCCAGGAACCGCTGCCGCCCTTCGCCAATATCCGCTCTCCACGTGTAGCGGGCGGGTTGGGCGCGCTGCCGCGGATCGTCGGCGAGGGGCAGGAAATCTATGACGGTCGCCTGCCGCTGTCGGAGGCGATCGGGCGGATCGATTGCGCCTACAAGCCGTATCATGCGGAATTGTGCCGGCTGCTGGTCGCGACGCGCGAAAAATTCGGCCATGCCATCCTGATCGACTGTCATTCGATGCCCGGCAGCGTTCGTGCCGGCGAGGGCGCGCTTCGCGCCGACTTCATCGTCGGAGACAGGTTCGGAGCGTCTTGCGTCCCGGGCCTGACGGAATGCGTGGTGGGCTTACTGAAGCGGATGGGATACAAGGTCGCCCATAACCGGCCCTATGCGGGCGGCTTCATCACCGAGCATTATGGACGGCCGCGGCAGGGCTTGAACGCGCTTCAGATCGAGGTCAGCCGCAGCCTCTATATGAATGAGCGGACCTATGAGAAGAGCGATGGCTTTTTCGCTCTGACGAAAGATCTGTCGACATTCTGCGCGGCTTTGATCGAACTCGAAGGCGAACTCTTTCCAGGGTTGTCGCTCGCAGCCGAATGAGATTCACCATCCGAGCAGCTTGTGTAAGAAAGAGTAAAAAAAACCGCGCCTGAGGCGCGGTCGAAGTCTAGGGAGGAAACGCCCAAAGAGGGCATGAACAGGAAACCCTGTTCGACAGGAAATCTATGTTGCATTGCACAAAACGTCAAGCCGGTTCATTGATCGCCACGCTTGTCGCAAATTCGCATTCGCTTTTGGAGGGACGATGACAGTCAGCGCCGCGTTCATGCGCCGCCTTGCCGGGATTGCCGCGGCCGAAACGCTGCCGCGCTTCCGCCAGACCGTCAGTGTGGCGAACAAGCTCGTGGGGGGCTTTGATCCCGTCACCGAAGCTGACCGCGAGGCCGAGCAGGCCATCCGGCGGGCTATTCGGCTGGAATTCCCCGGGGATGGCATTCTCGGCGAGGAGCACGGACTCGAGAATCCGGAAAGTGCGCGCCGCTGGATCATCGACCCGATCGACGGCACGCGCTCCTTCATCTCCGGGATTCCGCTCTGGGGCACGCTGGTAGGCTTGACGGTGGATGGGGATGCGGTGGCCGGCATGATGTCGCAGCCTTTTACGCGCGAGATCTTCTATACCGAAGCCGGTCAGTCCTTCCATGACGGGCCGGGCGGCCAGCGCCCTCTCTCGACGCGCGGGACGACGGATCTTGCGGCCGCGACCCTTTGCACCACGACGCCGGCCCTTTTTGCGGGACCGGCCGCCGAGGCCTATGCGCGGCTGGAGAATTGCGTGCGGCTCGCGCGCTACGGTACGGATTGCTACGGCTATGCTATGATCGCAGCTGGCAATATCGATCTCGTGGTCGAAACCGGGTTGCAACCCTATGACATCGTGGCGCTGGTCCCGATCATCGAGATGGCCGGCGGCGTCATTACGACATGGGATGGCGGGCCGGCGGAAAAGGGCGGCGCCATCGTCGCGGCGGCGACGGCGGAACTGCATGAAGCCGCCTGCGCGCTGCTTCGCGGATAGCAGCAGCCTGCTGACCGCGCGGAGATTTTTCAACCGGGTACGCGCGCTTCCTCTTCAGGCAGGAAAGCCTCGAAGGCCGCCAGGAACTGCTCGCGGTAGAGATCGGCTTCCTGAAGCATTTCATGGCGTGCGCCATCGATCACGAGAAGCGAGCCGGAACGAAGGCGTCGTGAATAGTCCTCGATCATCCGTGTCGAGACGACCTTGTCGGCTCCCGCCGCCACCAGAAGGATCGGGATATGGATCTGTGCGGCGAATTCCGCTTGCCGCACCTTTTCCACGGCGACGCAGACGGCGTGGAGCCAGCCGGCCGAGGGCGCGCCGAGGGCCAGTTCCGGATGGGCGGCGGCGATGGCGCCGTTGCGGGCGAAGCGGACGGAATCGCTGGTCAGGACATTCCCCCGAAAGGGGTCATCCGGTGCGCGACGCCTGTCGCGTGTCATCGGCAGGGCGCCCGCGCCGACCATGCGCATGAGGCCAGAGAGCCGGCGTATGCCGCGCATGCCGGGGGGAATGCCGTAAAGGCCGAGCAGGGGCGCGGATAGGACCATGCGCACAATGCTGTTCTTCAGACCGGGAGCGGCGAGAAGCGCGATCAGGCCGCCTGTGGAATGAGCCAGGATATAGAAGGGGCCGGTGCAATCCGGCAGAACGATGTCCCGCAGGAAGCGTTCGAGATCGGAGACATAGTCGTTGAAGCGCCGGACATGACCGCGGCGCCGGTTCTTGAGCAACCGGTCCGAAAGGCCTTGGCCACGCAGGTCGAAGGTGGCGACATCGAAACCCGCTGCCGCGAGGTCGCGGATCGTCTCAAAATATTTTTCGATGAATTCGTTGCGTCCCTGGATGAGGACGACCGTTCCCCTCAAGGGCCGCGTTGCTGTCGGGAAGAGCGCGTAACGCAGGCGTTTGCCGTCGTCGGCGGTGAAGAAGCCCGCCGAGGCATCTTCCGGCGCGGGGTTGCCCGGATCGGTGAAAAGCAGGTCCGTCATCGGTGCTTTGGCGGTTTGTCTGCGGCCATATTTCCATTTGGGGGAATTTCGGGCCGAAACACAAGGGGCCGGCACCAGAAGGAGGACCGCTGAAAGGGACGAAGCCGGAAGCGCCGCGAAGGCGACTTCCGGCCCCTGGCGAACCGGGAGGAAGGGACGTTACACCCGGCCGACACCTTAGCGATCCCACAAAGCGTTCCGCTTTGTCCAAACGTGAATGCTCGATCTTCTTGCCTTCACGCCAATTCCGCTGTGCATCTTTGCGGAAATGCTTTGGGCATCGCGTTGGTGGCAAATTAGAAGAGGCAGAGTGAACGAAGCCCGAAGCGGCGGTTCATCCTGCATTCATCAATTTTTTCGCCGGATTGCGGGCCGTGGGATAGGCTGTACGGCTGAATTCCAGTCCGTCAGAACATCTTGAAAAGCGGATTTCGAGCCCCCAAATCAGGCTTGCGGCCGCCGCTATCGGGGCTGCGGACGTTGAAGGGAACGCCGCTACGGGTTTCCACAGACGTTCAACGCAAACCCATGTTGCTCGACAGGAGAACAGATCCATGCGTCACGTTGACTTTTCACCCCTTTATCGCTCGACCGTCGGTTTTGACCGGCTTTTCACGATGCTCGATTCGCTTGCGACGCCCGAGGGCGCGCAGGCCTACCCGCCCTACAATATCGAGCGGACAGGCGAGAACGCCTATCGCATCTCGATGGCCGTCGCCGGCTTCTCGGACGATGAAATCTCGATCGAAGCCCATCGCAATGTCCTGACGGTCAAGGGCGAGAAGGCCGAGGAAGAGAACAAGGACAATGCCGAGTTCCTCTATCGCGGCATCGCCTCGCGCGCTTTCGAGCGCCGCTTCCAGCTCGCGGACCATGTCGAGGTGAACGGCGCCGAACTCAGGAACGGCCTGCTTCATATTGATCTGAAGCGCAACATTCCCGAGGAGCTGAAGCCGCGGAAGATTGCCATCAAGGCCGGCGAGAAAGACTCCAAGCAGATCGAGGCGAAAGCCGCCGCCTAAAGCGCGCTATCGTTCCTCTTATGGTGGCGCCTTTCGGGGCGCCACTTTCGTTTGTGGCCCTATCGGACCAGCCTGCCGAACGCCTCGACATCGTCCTCAGTCGTCGCGAAACTGGTGACGAACCGCCAAAGTTTCTCGTCCGTCTTCATGCCTGAGGCCTCGAAGCCGGCCGGCGTCTTCCATTCGTGGAATTTCACGCCCTTCGATTGCAGCGTTTCAGCGGTGGAAACCGTGATGAGCGCAAAGACTTCGTTCGCCTGCGGCTTCCAGGCGAGCCGCATGTTCGAAGAATTCTCGACATGCCTCGCGAGCCGGTCGGCCATCGCATTGGAATGACGCGCTGTGTCGAGCCAGAGATCATCCGCGAAATAGGCGTCGAATTGCGCCGCGATGAAGCGGGATTTCGAGAAAAGCTGCGCCGCCCGCTTGCGGATGAACGGCATCTCGCGGGCGCGGCCTGGATCGAGGACGACAATCGCCTCGGCGCACCAGCAGCCGTTCTTCGTGCCGCCGAAGGATAAAAGATCGACGCCGCGCTTCCACGTCATTTCGGCGGCCGTCGCGCCGAGCGCGACCAGCGCATTGGCGAAACGCGCGCCGTCCATGTGAAGCGGCAGGCCCTTTTCCCGGCAGATGGCGCCGATCGCTTCGATTTCATCAAGGCTGTAGACCGTGCCGATTTCGGTCGATTGCGTAATCGAGATGGCGACCGGCTGGCCGGAATGGACGAACTGCGGATCGAAATGCGCCATCTTGGCGAGAAGGTCATCGGGATCGATGCGTCCCAGCGCGCCATCGACAGGATGAAGCCTGGTGCCGCCGGAGAGATATCCAGGCGCACCGCATTCATCTTCCACCACATGCGACTCGCGGTGACAAAATGCCACGCCGCCCGGACGGCTCACCAATGTCAGCGCAAGCGAATTGGCGGCCGTGCCGGTCGCGACGAAGAAGATGGCAACATCGCGCTCGAATATTTCGCTGAATTTCTTCTCGACCTTCCGGTCGAGCTCGCTGGCGCCGTAAGCGGGAGCAAAACCCGAGGCATGCGAGGCAAGCGATTGCGCTATTTTCGGATGGGCGCCGGCCCAATTGTCGGAGGCAAAGTGCATTTGTGGTCCCGTTCGTCCTTGGAGCTTCGAGACAGTGTTGGTTCAGCGGGGATGCCGCAAGTCCCCTGGACGGCTTGCTGGTGGAAAGAATATTTTTCGACCGGCTTCGCGCAATAATATTTCGCTTTCCGGCCGTGATTTTTTCAATTCGATCTTGAATGGCGAGGAATTTTCTGACATACCGTATTTAGGACAGTAGTGCTGTCTTATTTATCCGCGCATTGAATTCCGGATGGCCGCATAATGGCTCCTTCCGGTTTTTCGTATGGCAGCCTGTCTTGAATGCCGGGCCATGGGGTAGCCGGACGATAGCAACCGCCCGCTCGGGGCAAGGAACGGAGGAAGCGATGACGAAGACGCCATCTGTCAGGCCAGCAAGCATATCGGCCGCGCAGACGAAAGCGTCTGCGCCGAAACCTTCCTTCGAGCGACAAGGGGCGGCGGGACTTTACGATCCGCGCAACGAGCACGATGCCTGCGGCGTCGGCTTCGTCGTCAACATGAAAGGCGTGAAGTCGCACGGGATCGTCGAAGACGGGCTCTTCATGCTGGAGAATCTGACGCATCGCGGCGCGGTCGGCGCCGACCCGCTCGTCGGCGACGGCGCGGGCGTACTGGTACAGATCCCCGATCGCTTTTTTCGCGAGGAAATGGCCAAGCAAGGCATCGAATTGCCGCCGGCCGGCCAGTATGGCGTGGGCCATTGGTTCATGCCGCAGGATCCGGCGCTGCGCGCCCATATCGACGACATCATCCGCGAATCGGCGCAATCGGAAGGTCTGCCGCTTATTGGCTTCCGTGACGTGCCGGTCGACAAGTCCTCGCTGTCGAAGGCGCCGGAGATCGCCGCCGCCGAGCCGTTCCATCGCCAGGTCTTCATCGGGCGTACGCCGGACATTCCGGACGACGAGGAATATGAGGCGCGGCTCTACCTGTTGCGCAAGGTCATTTCCGGCCGCATCTATGCAGAGAACAACAACAAGGATGTCGGCGCCTACTGCGTGTCGTTGTCGGCGCGCACCATCGTCTATAAGGGCATGTTCCTGGCGTACCAGGTCGGCGCCTACTACAAGGACCTCATGGATCCGCGCTTCGAAACGGCGCTGATCCTCGTCCATCAGCGCTTCTCGACCAACACTTTCCCATCATGGAAGCTGGCGCATCCCTATCGTATGGTCGCGCATAATGGCGAGATCAACACGGTGCGCGGCAACAACAACTGGATGGCGGCGCGTCAGGCGTCAGTCGATTCTGAACTGTTCGGCAACAACATCTCGAAGCTCTGGCCGATCTCCTATGAGGGCCAGTCGGACACCGCCTGTTTCGACAACGCGCTCGAATTCCTGTTCCAGGGCGGCTATACGCTGGCGCATTCCATGATGATGTTGATCCCGGAAGCCTGGGCCGGCAACAAGCTCATGGATGATGATCGCAAGGCGTTTTACGAATACCACGCGGCGCTGATGGAGCCGTGGGATGGGCCGGCGGCGGTCGTCTTCACCGACGGCCGCCAGATCGGCGCAACGCTCGACCGCAACGGGCTTCGCCCCGCCCGTTATATCGTCACCGACGACGACCGCGTGATCCTGGCTTCGGAAGCCGGCGTACTGCCGGTGGCGGAAGAACATGTGGTGCAGAAATGGCGGCTGCAACCGGGTCGCATGCTCCTGATCGACATCGCAAAGGGCCGCATCGTCTCCGATGACGAGATCAAGTCGGAGATCGCGTCGAAGCATCCCTACAAGCATTGGCTCGCCAACACGCAGCTCATCCTGGAAGAACTGAAGCCGGTGGAGCCGCGCGCGCTCAGGAAGGATGTCTCGCTTCTCGATCGCCAGCAGGCCTTCGGTTATACCCGCGAAGATCTGAAATTCCTCATGGCGCCGATGGCGACGACGGCGCAGGAGGCGATCGGGTCGATGGGAACCGACACCCCGATCTCGGCCATGTCGGACAAGGCGAAGCTGCTCTACACCTATTTCAAGCAGAACTTCGCTCAGGTGACGAACCCGCCGATCGATCCGATCCGCGAGGAACTGGTGATGAGCCTCGTTTCCTTTATCGGGCCGCGGCCGAACATCTTCGATCTGGTCGGTACGTCGCGCAAGAAGCGGCTGGAAGTGCGCCAGCCGATCCTGACCAATGGCGATCTGGAGAAGATCCGCTCGATCGGCCATACGGAGGACCGGTTCGACACCAAGACGATCGACGTGACCTATGCGGCGGCCGAGGGCGCGGCCGGAATGCCGGGCGCCGTCGAGCGGCTTTGCGACCGTGCCGAGGCGGCGGTGGCGGGCGGCTACAACATCATCATCCTCTCGGACCGTCAGGTGGGCCCTGACCGTATCGCGATCCCGTCGCTTCTCGCGACAGCGGCGGTGCATCACCACCTGATCCGAAAGGGTTTGCGCACCTCGGTCGGGCTGGTGGTCGAGTCCGGCGAGCCGCGCGAGGTGCATCACTTCGCCTGCCTCGCCGGCTATGGCGCGGAGGCGATCAATCCTTATCTCGCTTTCGATACGTTGATCGAGATGCATCGGCGCGGGGAATTCCCGAAAGAGGTGGACGCCAACGAGGTCGTCACCCGCTACATCAAGTCGATCGGCAAGGGCATCCTCAAGGTCATGTCCAAGATGGGCATCTCGACCTACCAGTCCTATTGCGGCGCGCAGATCTTCGACGCGATCGGCTTGAAAAGCGATTTCGTCGATAAGTTCTTCACCGGCACGGCAACGACGATCGAAGGTGTCGGGCTGGAGGAGATCGCCGAAGAGACCGTCAGTCGCCACACCGATGCGTTCGGGGATGATCCGGTGCTGGTCAATACGCTCGATGTCGGCGGCGAATATATGTATCGCATGCGCGGCGAGGCGCATATGTGGTCGCCGGATGCGGTTGCAACGTTGCAGCACGCCGTGCGCAAGGGCTCGTGGGAGACGTTCAAGGACTATTCCGAACAGATCGACAGCCACTCGGCGCAGGCCAAGACCATCCGGGGCCTGTTCAGGATCAGGATGGCTGGAGACAACGGCCGCGCGCCCGTACCCCTCGAGGAAGTCGAGCCTGCGGCGGAGCTGGTCAAGCGCTTCTCGACCGGCGCCATGTCCTTCGGCTCCATATCGCGGGAGGCGCACACGACGCTGGCGCGCGCCATGAACGCGCTCGGCGGCAAGTCCAACACCGGCGAGGGCGGCGAGGAACCCGACCGCTATCTCCCGCTTCCCGATGGCTCGGCCAATCCCGAGCGCTCGGCGATCAAGCAGGTCGCCTCCGGTCGCTTTGGCGTGACGGCGGAATATCTTGTCAATTCCGACATGATGCAGATCAAGGTAGCGCAAGGCGCGAAGCCCGGCGAGGGCGGACAGCTTCCCGGCCACAAGGTCGATGCGACGATCGCCAAGACGCGTCACTCGACGCCGGGCGTCGGGCTGATTTCGCCGCCGCCCCATCACGACATCTATTCGATCGAGGATCTGGCGCAGCTCATCTTCGATCTAAAGAACGTCAATCCGGCCGCCGCCGTATCGGTCAAGCTCGTCTCCGAGGTCGGCGTCGGCACGGTCGCCGCGGGCGTCGCCAAGGCGCGCGCCGACCACATCACCATCTCCGGCTATGACGGGGGCACCGGCGCCTCGCCGCTCACCTCGATCAAGCATGCCGGCTCGCCCTGGGAGATCGGGCTTGCCGAGACGCACCAGACGCTGGTGCTGAACCGGCTCCGCTCACGCGTCGCGCTGCAGGTCGACGGCGGTTTGCGGACGGGCAGGGATGTTGTCATCGGCGCGCTGCTCGGCGCCGACGAATTCGGCTTCTCGACCGCGCCGCTGATCGCGGCGGGCTGCGTCATGATGCGCAAATGCCATCTTAACACCTGTCCCGTGGGTGTCGCGACGCAGGACCCGGTCTTGAGGAAGCGCTTCAAAGGCGCGCCGGAGCATGTCATCAATTTCTTCTTCTATGTCGCGGAAGAAGTGCGGCAGCTGCTCGCGGCCATGGGCTTCCGCAAGCTCGACGAGGTCATCGGCATGTCCGATCTCCTCGCCAAGGAAGATGTGATCGCCCATTGGAAGGCGAAGGGGCTCGACTTCTCCAGGGTCTTCTTCAAGCCGGACGCGCCGAAGGAAGCGACCTCTTGGACGGAGTCCCAGAAGCATCCGATCGATGACGTGCTCGACCGCAAGCTGATCGAGCAAGCGAAGCCCGCATTGGACTCGAAGCTGCCGGTGAAGATCGCCGTCGACATCCGCAATACGGATCGCTCGACGGGCGCGATGCTCTCGGGCGAGGTCGCCAAGCGCTACCGGCACAAGGGTCTGAAGGACGACACCATCTCCGTGACGCTGACCGGCACGGCGGGGCAATCCTTCGGCGCTTTCCTGGCGCGCGGCATTTCCTTCGAACTCGTCGGCGACGCCAATGACTATGTCGGCAAGGGGCTTTCGGGCGGCCGTCTCGTCATCCGTCCGCCGCAGAACGCCCGCATCGTCGCGGAAAATTCGATCATCGTCGGCAACACCGTGCTTTACGGCGCGACCGAAGGCGAATGCTATTTTCGCGGCGTTGCTGGCGAGCGTTTCGCCGTCCGCAATTCCGGCGCGATCGCCGTCGTCGAGGGCGTCGGCGATCATGGCTGCGAATATATGACCGGCGGATTGGTGGTCGTGCTCGGCAAGACCGGCCGCAATTTCGCGGCGGGCATGTCGGGCGGCGTCGCCTATGTCCTCGACGAGGAAGGCGATTTTGCCGCCCGCTGCAACATGGCGATGGTGGAACTGGAGCCGGTTCCGGAAGAAGACGAGATGCTGGAGCGGCTGCATCACCACGGCGGCGATATCGCACATATGGGACGTGTGGACGTCTCCGGTGACATGACGAGCAATGATGAGGAGCGGCTCTATCAGCTCATCGCCAATCATCTTCATTACACCGGTTCGGCCCGTGCGAAGACCATCCTCGACAACTGGACGGATTACCGGCCGAAATTCCGCAAGGTTATGCCGGTCGAGTACCGCCGCGCTTTGCAGGAAATGGAACGCGCCCGCATGAGCGTGGCGGCGGAGTAGGGGATTGGTTGAATCGATGAAGCATATGGCATATGTTTTGGCATATGCCATATGGAGGCTGCGATGAACGCACATGATAAGGACGTCCGCACGGCCAGCCTGTTTCGCAACGGACGCAGCCAGGCGGTGAGGATACCGAAGGAATTCGAGTTCGAAGGCGACGAAGTTCTGATCAGTCGCGACGATGCAGGCAAATTGACCATCGAGCCCATCAGGAAGAAGCCGACACTGCTGGAGGTACTGGCGACTTTGGAACCGCTGGGGCCAGAAGATCAGTTCCCAGAAATCGATGATAGTGATCTGCTGCCGTTGGATGACGTCAAGCTGTGACACTTTACTTGCTGGACACAAACGCGGTGTCGAATTTGGCAGATGCTCCGTCCGGGCCGATCGCTCAGCAGATTGCTAGGGTCGGAGTCGAAAACGTCGTTACCAGCATCATCGTCAATGGAGAGATCGAGTTCGGACTGGAACTGAAGCAGAGCAAGCGGCTCAGGGCTCAGATGGAGCGGGTGTTTTCGGTCCTTCCGGTCCTGCCCTTGGATCAGCCGGCGGATCGACGCTATGGGGTCCTACGGGCAGAGCTCAAGCGGCGGGGTCGCCCCATCGGGCCGAACGATTTGCTGATTGCAGCACATGCGTTGGCCTTGGGCGCTACTCTTGTCACGGCGAATGTAGGGGAATTTTCTCGTGTTCCGGGCCTCAAAGTTGAAAATTGGCTGCAGACGCAGCCGCGAATGCGAACGTCAAGCTAGCTGGAACTGACATGGGCAAGGTGACAGGTTTTCTCGAAATCGACCGGCAGGTGCAGAAGTACCAGCCCGCTTCCGATCGTATTCGGCATTTCAGGGAATTCACCCTGCCTATGTCGGACAAAGAGGTCGAGAAACAGGCCGCACGCTGCATGGATTGCGGTGTTCCCTATTGCCATGGGCCGACGGGCTGTCCCGTCCACAACCAGATCCCGGACTGGAACGATCTCGTCTACAATGGCGACTGGGAAGGGGCGATCCGCAACCTCCATTCCACCAACAATTTCCCCGACTGGACCGGTCGCATCTGCCCGGCGCCCTGCGAGGAGGCCTGTACGCTCAACCTTGAGGATATCCCCGTCGCCATCAAGACGGTGGAGCAAGCGATCGCCGACAAGGCCTATGAGCTTGGTCACATCCGGCCACAGCCCGCTGCAACGAGAAGCGGGAAGAAGGTCGCCATCATCGGCTCCGGACCAGCCGGAATGGCGGCGGCTCAGCAACTCGGACGCGCCGGCCATGAGGTCCACGTCTATGAGCGAGAAAGCCGGCCGGGCGGGCTGATGCGCTATGGCATTCCCGACTTCAAGATCGAGAAGCACTATATAGACCGGCGCATCGAGCAGATGCAGAGATCGGA
>JBQCEL010000210.1:0-23646 GCA_051960255.1 Rhizobiaceae bacterium | reverse complement strand
GGAGATGTAACGTCAGACGCTGGCCAATTCACGTTCACGCCGGGACAACGACCTCGCCCAGCGTCGTAAGTTGGTGCAAAAACTCTTCCAGCTTTGTGCGGTGGGCCGCCTCCGTCGCGGCGCTTATCGCCTGCCTCGTTTCCTCCATGCGGCGCTCCAGATCGCCACGGTCGAAATCGCGCTCATGGACGGAAAATTCGGCGAGAAGGATACAGCCTTCGGGCGATATGTCCGCGAACCCGCCATAGACGACATAACGATTGGTTTCGCCGCCGGACGTTTCGACGGTGACGATGCCTGGGCGCATCGTCGTCATGACCGGCGCGTGGCGCGCCATAACCGTCATCTCGCCTTCGGAGCCGGGGACGACGACGGAATGCACTTCCTCGGAGACGAGAAGGCGCTCCGGCGAAACAAGTTCGAATTTGAAGCTATCCATCGGCATCGCACCCTCTCCTGTTCGCGATCAACCGCTATGGTTGAATCGCCTAATTACAGTAGAGCGCACGCGTTCCCGAGAAAAGTCACAGTGTCCCGAATCCGGGAGTCGAACCGCGTTAGGCAGGGACGACGATTTGTCCCAACGTCGTCAACTGATGCAGCAGTTCTTCCAGCACCGTGCGGTGATGGCCGTCCGTTGTCTCGGCAAGATCCTTGCGCACCTGCTCAATGCGCCCGGCAATGTCCGCATGGGAAATGTCGTCCACATGCGAGGAGGATTCGGCGAGAAGCGTCAGACCGTCCGGTAGGATGTCGGCGAAACCGCCGAACACGACGTAGCGATCGACCTTGCCGGAAGCGGTATTGACGGTGACGATGCCCGGCTTCAGCGTCGTCATGACTGGCGCATGATGCGCCATGACGGTCATCTCGCCTTCCGTTCCCGGTACGACAACCGATTGGACCTCCTCGGAGAGGAGGAGCCGCTCCGGAGACACCAGTTCGAATTTGAAGCTGTCAGCCATGCAGAATTGAGTGAATGGTGAATGGTGAATGGTGAATGGTCAGAATGACCAGCCGACGCAGTTCCCATGCCGCCATCCGCTACTCTCCATTTTACTATTCACCATTCACCATTCACCGGCAGCCGTCAGGCTGCCTCCGCCGCCAGCTTCTGCGCCTTCTCGACGGCTTCCTCGATCGTGCCGACCATGTAGAACGCGGCTTCCGGCAGATGGTCGTATTCGCCGTTGCAGAGCCCCTTGAAGCCCTTGATCGTGTCGGCGAGATCGACGAGCTTGCCCGGCGAGCCGGTAAAGACTTCGGCGACGAAGAAGGGCTGCGACAGGAAGCGCTCGACCTTGCGCGCGCGGGCGACAGTGAGCTTGTCTTCTTCGCTCAGCTCGTCCATGCCCAGGATGGCGATGATGTCCTGCAGCGACTTGTAGCGCTGAAGCGTCGACTGCACGAGGCGCGCTACCTGGTAATGTTCCTCGCCGACGATCAGCGGATCGAGCATGCGTGAAGTGGAATCGAGCGGATCGACCGCCGGATAGATGCCTTTCTCGGCGATCGAACGGGAAAGCGTCGTCGTCGCGTCGAGGTGAGCGAAGGAGGTCGCCGGCGCCGGGTCGGTCAAATCGTCCGCCGGCACGTAGATGGCCTGCACCGAGGTGATTGAGCCCTTGGTCGTCGTCGTGATGCGTTCCTGCAGCGCGCCCATGTCGGTCGCAAGCGTCGGCTGGTAGCCCACAGCCGACGGAATACGGCCGAGAAGCGCCGACACTTCCGAACCCGCCTGGGTAAAGCGGAAGATGTTGTCGATAAAGAAGAGCACGTCCTGACCCTGGTCACGGAAATATTCCGCGACAGTCAGGCCGGTGAGCGCCACGCGCGCGCGCGCCCCCGGCGGCTCGTTCATCTGGCCGTAAACGAGCGCGGCCTTCGATCCCTCGCCGCCGCCCTTCTTGTTGACGCCCGACTCGATGAACTCGTGATAGAGGTCATTGCCTTCGCGCGTGCGCTCGCCGACGCCGGCAAAGACGGAATAGCCGCCATGCGCCTTGGCGATGTTGTTGATCAGTTCCTGGATGAGCACCGTCTTGCCGACGCCGGCGCCGCCGAACAAGCCGATCTTGCCGCCTTTCGCATAGGGCGCCAGGAGATCGACCACCTTGATGCCCGTGACCAGGATTTCGGCTTCCGTCGATTGCTCGATATAGGCCGGCGCTGGCGCGTGAATGGGGCGCATTTCGGCGGCGTCCACCGGCCCTGCCTCGTCGACCGGTTCGCCGATGACGTTGATGATGCGACCGAGCATGCCGGGACCGACCGGCACCTCGATCGGTGCGCCGGTGTCCGTAACGGATTGGCCGCGCGTCAGGCCTTCCGTGGTGTCCATCGCGATCGTGCGAACGGTGTTTTCGCCAAGATGCTGCGCCACTTCCAGCACCAGGCGGTTGCCATGATTGTCCGTCTCGAGCGCGTTCAGGATGGCGGGGAGATGGCCTTCCTCGAAGGCGACGTCGACGACGGCGCCGATGATCTGGTGTACTTTGCCGACAGCCCGGCTAGACGCTGCGCCCACTGGGGAGGATATCTTCGCCGCGGCGGCCCTCGCCGGAGCCGCCTTTGCCGCGGCGGGCTTTTTCACTGCCGGCGCCTTCGCTACCGCCGCCGGCGCTTTGGCTGCCGTCGTCTTAGCTGTCGCTGTGGCGGCCTTGGCGGCCGGAGCCTTCTTTGGGGTCGCTGCTTTCGCCATCGTCCTTACCTCTTCGATCCGTTCTCTCCACCGTTGCCGGTGGTCAGAGCGCCTCGGCGCCCGAAATGATTTCGATCAGTTCCTTGGTGATCTGCGCCTGTCTCTGGCGGTTGTAGGTGATCGAAAGCCTGTTGATCATGTCGCCCGCATTACGCGTGGCGTTGTCCATCGCGGTCATCTTGGCGCCCATCTCGCCCGCCGCGTTCTCGAGCAGCGCCCGGAAGATCTGCACCGCGATATTGCGCGGAATAAGGTCGTCCAGGATGAGATTGGCGTCAGGCTCGTAGTCATAGACGGCGCCGCCGGCATCACCCGCATCCTCGACAGAACCGGCCGATGCGGGGATGATCTGCTGCGCCGTCGGAACCTGGCTGATTACCGACTTGAATTCCGAATAGACGAGCGTGCAGATATCGAACTGACCCTCGCGGAACAGCGTGATGACCTTGCGCGCGATCTCGTCGGCGTTGGCGAAACCGATCTGCTTCACCTCGCGCAGGCTGACCCGGTCGATGATCAGCGAACCGAAGTCGCGGCGCAGAATGTCGTTGCCCTTCTTGCCGACGGTGATGATCTTGACCTGTTTTCCGGCCGCGACGAGCTTGCGGATATGCTCGCGAGCAAGACGCGCGATCTGCGCGTTGAAGCCGCCGCAAAGGCCGCGATCGGCGGTGCAGACGACCAGCAGATGCGTGTCGTCCTTGCCGGTCCCCGTCATCAAGGCGGGAGCGTCGTCGCCAGGATTGATGGTCTGCGTGATATTGGCCAGCACCGCCGCCATGCGCTGCGAATAAGGCCGCGCCGCTTCCGCGGCCTCCTGCGCACGGCGCAGCTTCGCCGCGGCGACCATCTGCATCGCCTTGGTGATCTTCTGCGTCGCCTTGACCGAGGCGATACGGTTGCGAAGGTCTTTTAACGAAGGCATGGACTAGGCCCGTCTCCCTCTTCCGGCTCGGTCAGGCGAAATTCTTCGCGAAAGCGTCGATCTGCGCCTTGAGCTTCCCGCGAAGCTCGTCCGAAAGGGCCTTCTCGTTGCGGATGGCGTCGAGCACGTCCTTGCCTTCCGAGCGCATCCAGGCGAGCAGCCCCTGCTCGAAACGCGTCACCTGGTTGAGCGCCAGCTTATCGAGATAGCCCTGCGTGCCGGCAAAGATGACCGCGACCTGCTCTTCCGTCTTGAGCGGCGAGAATTGCGGCTGCTTCAGGAGCTCGGTCAATCGAGCGCCGCGGTTGAGGAGACGCTGCGTCGCCGCGTCGAGGTCGGAGCCGAACTGCGCGAAGGCCGCCATTTCGCGATATTGCGCAAGTTCGCCCTTGATCGAGCCGGCCACCTGCTTCATCGCCTTGATTTGCGCCGACGAACCGACGCGCGACACCGAAAGGCCGACATTCACCGCCGGGCGGATGCCCTGGAAGAACAGGTTCGTCTCAAGGAAGATCTGGCCGTCCGTGATCGAGATGACGTTGGTCGGGATATAGGCCGACACGTCGTTCGCCTGCGTCTCGATGATCGGCAGGGCGGTCAGCGAGCCGGCGCCCTTTTCGTCGCTCATCTTCGCCGCGCGTTCGAGCAAGCGGGAATGAAGGTAGAAAACATCGCCCGGATAGGCTTCGCGGCCCGGCGGACGGCGGAGCAGAAGCGACATCTGGCGATAGGCGACGGCCTGCTTGGAAAGATCGTCATAGGCGATCACGGCATGCTTGGAGTTGTCGCGGAAATATTCGCCCATGGCGCATCCTGCGAACGGCGCGAGGAACTGCATCGGCGCCGGGTCGGAAGCCGTGGCGGCCACGATGATCGAATAGTCGAGCGCGCCGCGCTCTTCGAGCACCTTCACGAATTGCGCGACGGTGGAGCGCTTCTGGCCGACGGCGACGTAGACGCAGTAGAGCTTTTCCGACTCAGGGCCGCTGTCGTGGATGGCCTTCTGGTTCAGGATGGTGTCGAGGATAATGGCGGTCTTGCCGGTCTGGCGGTCGCCGATGACGAGTTCGCGCTGGCCGCGTCCGATCGGGATCAGCGCATCGATGGCCTTGAGGCCGGTCGACATCGGCTCGTGCACCGATTTGCGGGGAATGATGCCGGGCGCCTTGACGTCGACGCGACGGCGCTCCGTCGCCTTGATCGGGCCCTTGCCGTCGATCGGATTGCCGAGCGCGTCGACGACGCGGCCAAGCAGCCCTTCGCCGACCGGCACGTCGACGATGGCGCCCGTGCGCTTGACGGTGTCGCCTTCCTTGATGTCGCGGTCGTTACCGAAAATGACGACGCCGACATTGTCGGCTTCGAGGTTAAGGGCCATGCCGCGGATGCCGCCGGGGAACTCGACCATCTCGCCGGCCTGGACATTGTCGAGGCCGTAGACACGGGCGATGCCGTCGCCGACCGACAACACCTGGCCGACTTCCGTGACTTCCGCCTCGCGGCCGAAATTCTTGATCTGGTCCTTAAGGATTGCGGAAATTTCCGCCGCGCGGATATCCATCAGCCGACCTCTTTCAGTGCAAGCTTGAGCGAATTGAGTTTGGTTTTCAGGGACGTGTCGATCTGACGCGATCCCATCTTGACGATCAGGCCGCCGAGCAGCGATGGATCGACCGTAAGGTTGATCGACACGCTCTTACCCGCGACGCCCTTCAGCGCTGTCTTGAGTTCCGCTTGCTGCGCCGGCGTCAAGGCGTGGGCGGAAACGACCTCCGCCGCCACCTCGCCGCGGCGTTCCGCCGCAATCGCGCGGAAAGCGCGGATCATGCCAGGCAGAGCGAAAAGTCGCCTGTTGCGGGCGACGACCCGGAGAAAATTCCCGACCAGCCCGCTGATGCCCGCCCTGTCGGCGATCGCGGAGATCGCCCTGAACTGGTCTTCCCCGGAAAATACCGGGCTGTCGATGAGCCGCCTGAGGTCCTCGCTTCCAGACAGAAGTTCCTCGACGCGACCAAGATCCGCCTCGACACCGGCGATGGCGTTTTCCTGCTCGGCGAGTTCGAAAAGCGAGCCGGCATAACGCTCTGCGACACCTGAAATCAGCGAACTGGACTGCGCCACTTGCGGCCTTTTCTCACGCGTTGCGGTCAGCGTTTCGGCCACCCCTGGTCGGTTACGGCTAAGCCACTGACTTGATTGAAATTTCCGGTCGCGCGAACAAAATCGCCGCTTCCCCCGACCGGATATCGCATGCCGTCTAGCATAGGCTTCCGAGACTCGCAACACCATGCGGCAAAAGCTTTCGCAAAAGCGTCACGCAAACCTCTCGTCAGGGCAGGAACCCGAAAGCGAAGGCGAGCGGCAGGGCGGCGAGGACGATTTCAAGGACGAAAGCGAATATATTGTAAAGCGTCGCGCCCTTGTCCGACAGCATCGATACCAGCCTCCCGAAAGCGGTGAAACCCCAGGAAAACCCTAGCGCCATGTAGAGCAGCGGCTGGGCAAGAAGGACGCAACTCAGGCCAATGCCAAGGTAAAAGCCAGCAATGGTTCCGCGCGATTCCGATAGCGCCTCCGGATGCGCGGGCATCGTTTGCAGCCGCAAAAAGCGCAGACCGGCGCGCGGCGCGAAAAGGAAGAACAGCCCCGATAACACGGTAATGGCGGCGCAAACCCAAGCCAGCCATTCGCCCTGGCTCGCGGGCCAGGGAAAGGAAAGTCCCATAAGCGGTCCCCTGTCGGTCCCCTCGAATTGCGGTCGCCTGCATTGAAAGGCGCGAGTCGGCGAAGTCAAGCCGGACGCTCTTTAAGCCGATACAGTCATGGCCGCGATGGCAGTCTCCTGACAAAACGGGGTGGGCGGCGGACGGGCGCGGGGCTAAATTCTGGCCCAGCCAAATTCCCCGCCTTTCGGCCTGAACACTTCGATGGGCATCGAAGCATTGCGGAAGCCATACGGCTATATTTATCCGAAACGAAGGAGCCCGTTTGATGAATGTCGTGAACGCGCCTGTCGATGCCGCCAATGTCCGTGGCGGAAGATATGCCGGGCTGACCCTGATTGCGCTTTGCCTCGCCGTCCTTGTGGCGCAAGTCGATACGGCGGTGGTCAATCTGGCGGTGCGGCCGATCGGCGCCTCTTTCCACGCCGGCGTGGCTGCCATGCAGTGGATCATCGACAGCTACAATCTCGTTTATGCCGTGCTGTTGCTTACCGGCGGCCTTCTGGCTGACCTTTATGGTCGGCGGTTGGTCTTCATGGCGGGCGCTCTCGTCTTTACCCTCGCCTCGTTGGTCTGCGCCTTCGCCCCTTCCGTAGCGATCCTGATTGCGGGCCGCGTCGGCGCGGGGTTGGGAGCGGCGCTCATCATCCCCTCCTCTCTCGCCATCATCCGCGTCGTGTGGCAGGATCCCGCGGCACGCGGCCGCGCGCTCGGCATCTGGGCGGCGTGTAACGGGCTGGCGTTCGTTATAGGCCCGACGCTTGGCGGCCTCCTGATCAACCGTTTCGGCTGGCCGAGCGTCTTTCTCGTCGTCGTGCCGCTCGCGGTCGCAGCGCTTATTTTAGCGCCGATCGCCATTCCCGAATCGCGCGATCCCGCCGGCCGCCATTTTGACGCGCCCGCGCAACTCCTGGGCATGGTTACGCTGGGCGGGATCGCCTTCGCCGCGATCGAATCGCACGGCTCGACAGTGCTCGCCCTCGCCGCTCTCGCCTTTGCGGCAATCGCGCTTGTTTTCTTCATCAGGGTTGAGGCGGCGCGAGGCCGGTCCGCACTCGTGCCGCTCGACATCTTTGGGATCCGCGAATTCCGCGCCGCCGCAGTCGCCACGACCGGCATGACATTCGGCATGTATGGCGTACTGTTTTTGCTGCCGCTGACCTGGCAGAGCGCCGGCCGCCTCGACCCAACCCAGGCCGGCCTCGCGCTGATACCGATGGCGCTTGTCTTCGTGATCGTCTCGCCTTTATCGGGGGCCATGGTGCATAAATTCGGCGCCCCCGCGACAACCAGCGGCGGCGTCGCCATCATAGGCCTTGGCCTGCTGCTGATCGCCGCAAGCGTTCATCAGCCCGGCCTCCTTGCCACGGAAATCGGGCTGGCGCTGACCGGCCTCGGCATGGGCTTCGCGACGGGGCCGCTGATGGGCGTCGCTGTCGGCGCGGTCGCCGCCTCCCGCTCGGGCACGGCATCCTCGCTCATCAACGTTGCGCGTATGGCCGGCGCGACCATCGGCGTCGCCAGCCTCGGCTCGGTCTTCGCACTGGCTGGCGCTGGCCCGGGCGGCCTGCGCGCCGCTATGGTGCTCGGCGGCTCTATCCAGATTGCCTGCGCGCTCTACGCGTGGACCGCGAAGCCGAAACAACGGTAGCGCAATCAGAGAAAGCTCTGCGGATCGATGTCCACCTGCACCCGAACCGAGCCGCGCGATTTGGGTCCGGCGGCCAGCATGGCGCGCAGAAAACCCTGCATGTCCGCGCTCCTTTCGCCATGCACCAGAAGCCGGAAGCGATGGCGCCCAGCGACGAGCGCAAGCGGCGCCTCGGCCGGACCGAGAACGTCGATGGCGTTGGAAGCAGGCGCCGCGCGCCTCAGTTCGCGCGCATGGCTCTCGGCTTCCCCGCGCGTTACCGCGCTGACGATGATGCTCGCCAGACGACCGAAGGGCGGCAGGCCGGTCTTCCGCCGCTCGTCGATCTCGCGCCGATAGAAGGCCTCCGCGTCGCCCGAAACGATCGCCTGCATGACCGGATGGTCCGGCTGGTAGGTCTGGAGAAAGCCATGGCTGCGCTTGCCGGTCCGGCCGGCGCGGCCCGTCACCTGCGAAAGCAGTTGAAAAGTTCGTTCCGCCGCGCGCGGATCGCCATTCGCCAGACCGAGATCCGCATCCACCACCCCGACCAGCGTCATGTTCGGAAAATGATGCCCCTTGGCGACAAGTTGCGTACCGATGACAATATCGGCGTCGCCGTTCGCGACGGCTTCGAGTTCGAGGCGCAGCCGCTTCACGCCCCCCATCAAATCGGACGACAGGACGATGACCCGCGCCTCCGGAAAATGCTGGTCGATCTCCTCGGCGATGCGTTCGATGCCGGGGCCGCAGGCGGCCAGATGATCGAATGTACCGCATTCGGGGCATACCTCGGGACGCGGTTCCGAATGGCCGCAATGATGGCAGACGAGTTGGCCGCGGAAGCGGTGTTCGACCAGCCAGCTCGAACAGTTGGGACATTGGAACCGATGCCCGCAGACACGGCAGAGCGTCAGTGGCGCATAACCGCGCCTATTGAGGAAAAGGAGCGATTGTTCCTGGCGCGCAAGCGTCCCGTTTATCTGCTCGATAAGCACCGGTGAGAGGAACCCGCCCCTTGCCGGCGGCGCCCGTCGCATATCGATCGCATGGATGTCGGGAAGCGCGGCGTCGGCATAGCGCGCCGGTAGGGCGAGGCGCCGGTAGCGTCCCTGCTCGGCATTGACCCTGCTCTCGATCGAAGGCGTCGCAGACGCCAGCACGACGGGAAAGCCGCCAATCGAGCCGCGCACCACCGCCATGTCGCGGGCGTTGTAGAAGACGCGGTCCTCCTGCTTGTAGGCCGGATCGTGTTCTTCATCGACGACGATCAGGCCGAGGTCACGGAAAGGCAGGAACAGCGCCGAGCGTGCGCCGGCGACCACGCGCACACCGCCTTCGGCCACCTGCCGCCACACCCGCTCGCGCATACGTGGCGTCAGATCGGAGTGCCATTCGGCTGGCTTGGCCCCGAACCGGTCCTGGAAGCGCTCGAGGAACTGCTGCGTCAACGCGATTTCCGGCACCAGCACGAGCACCTGCCGCCCTCGATCCAGCGCTTCCGCGATTGCCTCGAAATAGACCTCCGTTTTTCCCGACCCGGTGACTCCATCGAGAAGGTTGACGGCAAAACCTTTGCCGGCGACCGAAGCGCGAAGCCTTTCCGCGGCCTCTTTCTGATCACAGGTCAGTTTGGGCTGCGCGTAACCGGCCACGGGCGCCGCGACGACAGGCCGCGGAGGCAGTTCGATCGTTTCGAAGACGCCCTGCGCACGCAATCCATCGATGACACTTGCCGAGACACCTGCCGCATGGGCGAGGCCCGAGCGAGTCCAGCCTAAACCGTCGCCGGCAAGATCGAGCACGCGCCTTCGCGCACCCGTCATGCGGTCTGGCGGCGTTCTGGTTACGCGCAGGCCTTCCACCGGCGGCTCCGGATCGAAGGCCGCCGGCGCGCGCAGCGCCATCCGCGCCACCATCCCAGGCGGGGAAAGCGTGTAGGAGGAAACCCATTCGATGAAGCGCCGCATCTCCGGTTTGAGCGCCGGGCAGTCGAAAACCTCCGCGATCGGCCGTAGCTTCTTCGGGTCGATGCCCTCGCATTCGCCGTCCCATGCGATGCCCGCCACTTCCCTCGGGCCGAGCGGCACGCGCACGATCGAACCCGGCTCGACCGACGCGCCATCGGGAACGACGTAGGAATAGGGCCGATCCGCCGGCATCGGGACCAGCACCGGCACGACTTTCTTTTGATGCGAATCTTCGCTCATGCTGCGTGACCTTGCCCCGACTTTGCACTAAATCAAGAGAGAGCGAAAAATGGCTTGGCTGCCGCCAGGAAGACGCAAGGAGATCATCATGAAGTTTTTTGTCGACACGGCTGACGTGAAGGAAATCCAGGAACTCAATGATCTCGGGCTCGTGGACGGCGTCACCACCAACCCGTCGCTGATCATGAAATCAGGCGGCAAGATCCTCGACGTCACCAAGCAGATTTGCGAAATCGTCAAAGGGCCGGTTTCGGCGGAAGTTACCGCCACCGACTATGAAGGCATGATGCGGGAGGCGAAGATCCTCGCCAAGATCGCGGACAATATCGCCATCAAGGTGCCCCTGACGCTCGACGGATTGAAGGCCTGTAAGGCGATCCGCTCGGAAGGCCGCATGGTCAACGTCACGCTTTGCTTTTCCGCGACCCAGGCGCTTTTGGCCGCAAAGGCCGGCGCGAGCTTCATCTCTCCTTTCGTCGGCCGCATCGACGACATGGCGGAGGAAGGCATGGAGATCGTGTCCGAAATCCGGACGATCTATGACAATTACGACTTCAAGACCGAAATCCTTGCCGCATCGATCCGAACGGTCAACCATGTCAAGCAGGCGGCGCTGCTTGGGGCGGACGTCGCCACAGTGCCGCCGGCTGTCCTGAAGGCGCTCGTCAAGCATCCTCTCACCGACAAGGGGCTCGAGGCCTTCCTGGCGGACTGGAAGAAGACGGGTCAGCAGATTGGCTGAGGCATTCAATGTCGGAAGCGGGGGCTTTTTCCTCCGCTCCCTGCTGCCGCCTCGATGAGAGGTCGAGATTTCCGCCGCAACTGCCATCAGCACAGAGCGTCAGCCGATCTCAACCGCTGGTCGACGGCATCTGCGCCCAGGCCTTCAGCGCCTCGTCGAAAACCTTGTTTCCCGGAATACCCTTTTCCAACGTAATCAGCGCGCGGCGGCCTGATTTGTAGACGATCGGGATGTCGATCCAGCTTTGCTGCCGAAGCAGGTTCAAGTTGGTCTCGACGGACGCCTTGTCGTTGTTGAGGGCAAACAGGAAGAATCCGTCCGAGATCTTCGCGGGGATTCCAAGTAGAGGACTTCCTGGAGACTGCTCCGAGTCCTTCATGGCTATCCTAAGCACGCTGTCGATCCCTCCGCCTTCGAAATGGTCAGGCGTCAGGAAGATCAATTCGACGATATGGCTTGCCGGAAGCGTCTGGTCGGTGTTGCGGCGGATGGTCATGCGCAATTGCACATCCTTGCCGGGAATGGTCGCTTCCGCGCGGATGGCGGGTTCCGGTGGAGAATCGCCGCCCGGCGACTCCTTGACCAGCGACCAGACGACACTGCCGTTCTGTGCGGAACCCTGCGCCGCGTTCGTACGCTCCTCATAAAAGATCGCGTGCTGGCCGACGGGAATCTGCGCCGTCTCGTTTGCGGGAGTGCCGGCATTGCCGGGCTGCGGTGCTGTAGGCGCGGCGGGCGCCGCCTTGTCCGGCTGAGCCTGCGCCGGCGGGGTTGTCGCCGCCGCCACCGACGTCCCTTCGCCAATCTTCGTTTCGCCGCCGCCCGGTCCCGGATTCGTCTCGGTTCCGTTCGGCAAGAGCCGCTCGGTGAATTTTTGCGCCGCGGCCTGCGCGGCAGGTTCCGCAGGCTTGGCCGGCTGGCTTGCCTGAGGCGTGGGGTTTGCAGCGGGCGGCTGCTGCGCCGCGGTCTTCTGTCCGCTTGCCGCAGATGGCTGCGAAGCAGGCTTCGCGGCAGCTACCTTCGCGGCATTCGATCCACTGTTTTCGACCTTCGCGAATTTCGGCAGGCCGACGCCGATTTTGGCCGCCAGTTGCTCGCGCTTCGTCCACCCGCCATAGGCGGCCGCTGCAACGATCAGAAGCACGACGAGCGCCGCGATGAGACCGCCGGCGCGGAATCGCCTGCGCGACCGCGGCGCCTCGTAGCGCGGCGAAGCCATCGTCGTCATCTCGGGACGGTGGAAGTCGAATTCGTCCTCGTCCTCGTCCTCAGCCGGAGGAATGCTGGCGGGGCCGGCAAGGCCCGACGGCATCACCTCGTGCGTCGGCGGCTGCTTTTGGACGGCGAGCGCGGAGGGTATGGGATCGCCGGCCACCGCCGGCTCCGGCCTCTTGGGCTCGACGTCGCGGACCCTGGCGGGCGTCTCCGTCAGCGTTGCAAAAAACTCATCCAACTCGTCGGCGGGTTCGGGCGCTGCGGGCTTGGGCGCATATTCGGCTTCGATGACAGAGATCGCATCCTCGAGCGCTTTTTTCTGCCTTTCCACAGCGGTTGCGGAAGGAGGCGGATCGATCTGCGCCAGCTTCGCCGCGATCGTGGCGCGCGCCTTGTCATAGACTTTCTTTCGCGTCTCAGGCGTGGTCTCGCCGAGACCATCGATGGTCTTCTTCAGGACCGCAACGAAATCTGCCATTCTTCCTTGTGCTTTCTATTCCGCCTGCTGCGGAGCGCTCGGTCGGCCGCGACGTTAGTCTTGAAAAGGGTCAGTCACAAGTATGGTGTCTTCCCGCTCCGGACTGGTCGACAACAGCGCAACGGGAGCGCCGATCAGTTCCTCGATGTAGCGCACATATTTCACCGCCTGTGCCGGCAGATCGTTCCAGCTGCGCGCGCCGCGGGTCGTCCCCTGCCAACCTTCCAATGTCTCATAGACGGGATCGACGGCGGTTTGCGCTCCTTGCGCGGCCGGCAGATAGTCGATCAGTTCGCCGCCCAGGCGGTACCCCGTACAGACCTTGATTTCCTTCAAACCATCGAGCACGTCAAGCTTGGTCAAGGCGATGCCGTTGAGGCCGTTCACTGCCACCGCCTGGCGCACGAGAACCGCATCGAACCAGCCGCAACGGCGCTTGCGTCCGGTAACAGTGCCGAATTCGTGGCCATGCTCGCCGAGGAACTGTCCGATCTCGTTTTTCTGTTCGGTCGGGAACGGTCCCTCGCCGACCCGCGTCGTGTAGGCTTTGGTGATGCCGAGCACATAGCCGATCGCTCCAGGCCCCAGTCCCGAGCCCGGGGCCGCCTGGCCCGCGACCGTGTTCGATGACGTCACGAAGGGATAGGTGCCATGGTCGATGTCAAGGAGCGTCCCCTGCGCGCCTTCGAACAGGATGCGCGCCCCGGCGCGGCGTCTGTCGTCGAGCACTTTCCAGACGCGGTCCATATAAGGAAGGATGCGATCGGCGACGGATGTCAGTTCCTCCATAATGGTTTCGTGCGCGACTTCCGGATGACCCAATCCGCGCCGCAAGGCGTTGTGGTGCGTCAGAAGCCGGTCGACCTTGACTGCCAATGTGTCCAGATCCGCCAAATCCATGACCCGGATCGCCCGGCGCCCCACCTTATCCTCATAAGCCGGACCGATGCCCCGGCGGGTGGTTCCGATCTTAGCGCCCGAATTCGAGGCGGCATCTTCGCGAAAACCGTCCAGCTCGCGATGCAGCGACAGGATAAGCGAGGTGTTTTCGGCGATTTTCAGGCAATCGGGCGTCACCACGATTCCCTGCTCCGCAAGCCGCCCGAGTTCCGCCACGAAGGCGTGTGGATCGAAAACGACGCCATTGCCGATGATCGACAATTTGCCCGGCCGCACTACGCCGGAGGGCAAGAGCGACAGTTTATAGCTCGTCCCATCGACGACCAGCGTATGGCCGGCATTATGGCCGCCCTGGAATCGGACCACGACTTCGGCGCGCTCCGACAGCCAATCGACGATCTTGCCTTTTCCCTCGTCGCCCCACTGCGAGCCGACGACTACCACATTGGCCATTGACGTTTCCTCTTGCTGCATCGGCGTTGGCTGAAAAATGCCTCTATAGCCTCGGCAAATGCACTTAGCGACCCCTCTTGGCCGGGTGATCGTGACGATTTGACGGCCAGCGCTCAGGAATCCGTCAGAAAAGGCATGCAGGAAGCGGTAATTGGTTCATGAAACCTGGTCCATTTACCGCATTGTATGAAACGCATATTCCTCACTCCCCGCCGCGCCGCGATTTGGCAAATGATTCAGGGGACGCCGATGGCGACGACCGCCTATATCCTACTTGTATTGACGACATTGATGTGGGGCGGCAATTCGATCGCCGGCAAAATGGCCGTCGGCCACGTTTCCCCGATGATCCTGGTCTTTTTCCGCTGGTTGCTCGCCTTCCTCGTTCTACTGCCTGTCGCTTGGAGGCCGCTGCGGGAGGACTGGCCGGTTGTGCGGCCCCATCTCCTGAAGCTCTCGGTGCTGGGTGCATGTGGCTTCACGCTTTTCAACGTCATTTTCTACACCGCGCTGAACTACACCACCGCCATCAACGTCTCGATCGAGCAGGCCGGCATGCCCGTGCTGATCATCCTCATCAATTTCTTCCTGTTCCGGATGCGGGCCAGTTGGGCCCAACTCGTCGGCGCCCTCGTCACGATCGTCGGCGTGGTCCTGACGGCCGCCCACGGCGATCCGCTGCAATTGATGACGCTGCAATTGAATTTCGGCGATGCGATCATGTTGATCGCGGTTATTCTCTATAGTTTTTATTCCGTCGGCCTGCGGCTGAAGCCGAATATTCAATGGCAAAGCCTAATACTGGTCTTCACCGGCTCGTCGCTGCTTACGGCAACGCCCTTCGCCCTATGGGAAATTGCCTCGTCAAACGCCATCTATCCCGATCTCGAAGGATGGCTTCTTATCGCCTATACGGCCTTCATTGTGTCCGCCGTTTCGCAGGTTTTCTTCATCCGCGGCATCGAGCTGATCGGCCCGAATCGTGCCGGCATCTTCATCAACCTGGTGCCTATCTTCGGCACCTTGCTTTCCGTCCTCATCCTCGGCGAAAGCTTTCACCTCTACCAGGGAATTGCGCTGGCCCTCGTTCTTGGCGGCATCTGGATGGCGGAGACGAGTGGTCGCAAACGCGCGGCCTGATTGCAATCCGCAAAGGGAAGGAGGCGGCAAAACTACCGCCTCCGATCAACATCTTTTCCCTACAGATCACATGGCGGATATATCGAACCGGAGCGGCTTCGCCGACTGGATCGTCGGATGCGCCCGCACTTCCGCCAGCACGTTCTCGGGGAACGGCGCATCGAGATAAAGAAGCGCGATGGCGTCGCCGCCCGGCCTGTCGCGGCCGAGCGCGAAATTGGCAATGTTGACGCCGTTCTTGCCGCAGACCGTTCCAAGCAGGCCGATAATGCCGGGCGCATCGGCGTTCGTCGTATAAAGCATGTGTTCGCCGACCTCGGCATCGAGATTGATGCCCTTGATCTGGATGAAGCGCGGCTTGTGGTCAGAAAAGCAGGTGCCGGCGATGGCGCGGGTCTGCTTCGCCGTCTTGACGGTAAGCTTGATGTAGCCGTCGAACACGCCCGACTTGTCACGCTTCACCTCCGACAGGATGACGCCGCGCTCCTTCGCCATGATCGGCGCGGAAACCATATTGACGTCGGCGACCTGCGGCCGGATCAGGCCGGCGAGCGCCGCGCTGACCAGCGCCTTGGTGTTCATCGCCGCCGTCGAGCCGTCGAACAGGATTTCGACTTCCTCGATCGGCTCTTCCGTGACCTGCCCGACGAATGCGCCCAGCACCTCGGCGAGTTTGACGAAAGGCTTCAGTCTTGGCGCTTCTTCCGCCGTGATCGACGGCATGTTGATGGCGTTCGAGACCGCGCCCTTGACCAGATAGTCCGCCATCTGCTCGGCGACCTGCAAAGCGACATTCTCCTGCGCTTCGGTCGTGGCGGCGCCGAGATGGGGGGTGCAGACGACATTCGGCAGGCTGAAGAGCGGGTTTTCCGTCGCGGGCTCGACTTGGAAGACGTCGATCGCCGCGCCGGCGACCTTGCCCGTCTTCAACGCAGCAACCAGATCGGCCTCGACGACGAGGCCCCCACGAGCGCAATTGATGATCCTGACCCCGTCCTTCATCTTGCCGATCGCCTCGGCGTCGATAATGTTGCGCGTGCGGTCCGTGAGCGGCGTATGCAGCGTGATGAAATCGGCGCGGGCGAGGAGATCGTCGAGTTCGACCTTCTCGACGCCGAGCTGCGATGCCCGTTCCTCGGAAAGGAACGGGTCAAAGGCAATCACACGCATCTTGAGCCCGACCGCGCGCGCCGCGACGATCGAGCCGATATTGCCGCAGCCTATGATGCCGAGCACCTTGCCGGTGATCTCGACGCCCATGAAGCGGTTCTTTTCCCATTTGCCGGCGCGGGTGGAGAAGTCCGCTTCCGGAAGCTGGCGCGCGAGCGCGAACATCATCGCGACGGCATGTTCCGCCGTCGTTATCGAATTGCCGAAGGGCGTGTTCATCACGATGATGCCCTTGCGGCTTGCGGCGGGGATATCGACATTGTCGACGCCGATGCCGGCGCGGCCAATGACCTTCAGATTGGTCGCCGCGGCGATGAGCTTTTCCGTCACCTTGGTGGCGGAGCGAATGGCAAGACCGTCATATTTATCGATGACGGAGAGGAGCTTCTCCTTGTCCTTGCCGAGATCGGGCTGGTAATCGACCTCGACGCCGCGATCCTTGAAGATCTGTACGGCGGTTGGTGAAAGCTGGTCGGAGACGAGTACACGAGGCATGGGTGGATTCCTTGGCGCTTTTCCCTCCCCCCTTGAGGGGAGGGTGGTCGCGAAGCGACCGGGTGGGGTTGTTGCGGCCGTACTGGGCCTCATCTTTTTCGGAATCGAGCAGGTGGGATGACCCCACCCGGCCGGACTGCGTCCGGCGACCCTCCCCTCGAGGGGGAGGGAAAGACGACGCTAGGCGGCTGCCTTCAGCACGGCTTTTTCCCGGGCGAACGCCCAGTCGAGCCAGGGCATCAACGCTTCGACGTCGGACGTCTCGACCGTCGCGCCGCACCAGATCCGAAGGCCGGCAGGGGCGTCGCGATAGGCGCCGATGTCATAGGCGACGCCTTCCTTGTCGAGCGCTGCGGCAATGCCCTTCGCCACCGCAGCCTGCGCCTCGGCGCCCATCGCGACCACCTCCGGATCGACGATCGAAAGGCAGACCGACGTATTGGAGCGGGTCTCGGGCTTCGCCGCCAGATGGCCGAGCCACGACGACTGCGCGACGAAACGGTCGATGATGGCGAAATTCGCGTCGGCGCGCGCAATGAGCGCGTCAAGCCCGCCAATTGATTTCGCCCATGACAGCGCGTCGATATAATCCTCGACGCAGAGCATGGAGGGCGTGTTAATGGTCTCGCCCTTGAAGATGCCGTCGATTAGCTTGCCGCCCTTGGTCAGGCGGAAGATCTTGGGCAGCGGCCAGGCCGGCGTATAGTTTTCCAGACGCTCGACGGCACGCGGCGACAGGATCAGCATGCCGTGCGCCGCCTCGCCGCCCAGCACCTTCTGCCAGGAGAAGGTGACGACATCGAGTTTCCTGAAATCGAGCCGCTGCGCGAAAGCCGCGGAGGTGGCGTCGCAGATCGTCAACCCCTTGCGCTCGGCTGGAATGAAGTCGGCATTCGGCACGCGCACGCCGGAGGTCGTGCCGTTCCAGGTGAAGACCACGTCGCGATCGAAATCGACTTTCGAGAGATCCGGCAGTTCGCCATAAGGCGCGTCGATGATGCGGGCATCGGCGAGTTTCAACTGTTTGGCGACGTCCGTGACCCAGCCGCCGCCGAAGCTTTCCCAAGCCACCATGTCGACGCCCCGGGCGCCGAGCAGCGACCAGAGCGCCATTTCGACTGCTCCGGTATCGGAAGCCGGCACGATGCCGATGCGGTAGTCGGCGGGAACCTGAAGCACCTCGCGCGTCAGGTCGATCGCCTGGGCGAGCTTTGTCTTGCCGATCTTGGCGCGATGGGAACGGCCAAGAGCGGCGTCGCGCAGAGCGTCAGGCGACCAGCCGGGACGTTTTGCACAGGGACCAGATGAAAAATTGGGATTGGCCGGACGCAAATCCGGCATGGGGAGAGTCGTCATTTTGTTTCCTATCCTTCCAGATAGCACGCCCCTCGTTGGGGAGGGGTGGCCCACTGGCGGCGATAGGCTCTCAGGCGACCGGCGTCAAGAGGAAACTTTCTGTCGCTTGCGGAACATTCGGTTGACATGGTCCGCAAACATGCAAAAGCGGACGCTTCGCCCGCTTTGTGAATATCCGCCAAATGCTTTCCGATCACCACAGATCGTAGCGGAGCCCCACCCGGATCTGATGGTAGTGAATACCCTTCTTGATCGTATAGCCGGTAAAATCGTCCGCTTGGGCGACCTTCGCGTCGGGCGCGGAGAGATATTGGTAGCCGAGATCGAGCGAGACGTTTTGGGTCATGCGATAGCTCAATCCGGCATCGAGCGTATAGGCGAAGGAATAATCCGGCGAATGGTTGGAGAAATAAAGCGATCCGCTCGGATCGATATTGTGGCCTGAAACTTGGGGGTTGCTCCTCAGCACGCCGGCGCCGGCGCCGATATAAGGCGTGAGGCCCATATAGGTGCCGAGGTCGGCATAGACGTTCGCCATGGCATACCAGGCGCTATTGTCGACACTACTTGCCGCATCGGTGATCCCGTCATTATAGCTGGCTTTCACCTTGTTGCCCGGCAAATAGCCGAGATTGAGATCGGCGCGCAGCCAATCGGTGAAGTGGTAGCCGAATCCGACGCTGCCGGTAAACCGGGTCTCGTGGTCGCTGAAACTGTCCGTGGTGGTGGTAAAATTGACGTCCTTGAAGCTCTTGTTCAGCTCGTAGCCGAGATCGCCCCGGAGATACCATCCTGTTCCGACCTCGACCGGCACCTCGGGCGCCTGCTGCACGAGGATCGGCTCATAGTCCGCGGCCATCGCAGGCGAGCAGACGAAAAGGCCGAGAGCGGTCGCAGCGGCCGCGCGCGCCAGAAGATGCATGATCCTTACTCCCAAACCCTTTGTCCAAAGCCGGACATCGAAAGCAGTATTAACCATGGTGGTTAAGCTGCGGTTAAGGATAACGCCAACGAAGCCTGATCGGTTGGAGCGCGGTGAAGCCGGGCTCAGTGCCTGAAATGACGAATGCCGGTAAAAACCATCGCGATATCGTGCTCATCCGCGGCAGCGATGACATCGGCGTCATTGACCGAGCCGCCCGGTTGGATGACGGCCGTCGCGCCGGCCTCAATCGCCTGGAGAAGTCCGTCGGCAAACGGAAAGAACGCATCGGAAGCGACGACGCTGCCCTTCGCCAGTGTTTCCGCAAGTCCGGCAGTGCGGGCCGCCTCACCGGCCTTTACCGCTGCGATGCGTGAGGAATCCACGCGACTCATCTGACCGGCGCCGATACCGACCGTCGCGCCCTCCCTGGCATACACGATCGCGTTCGACTTGACGTGCTTGGCGACGCGAAAGGCGAAGCGGAGATCGGCATATTCAGCGGCCGTCGGCGAGCGCCTTGTGACGACCCTGAGGTCCAGGTCGTCGATAACGGCATTGTCGCGCGACTGAACGAGAAGCCCCCCCGCGACGGTTTTGGCAATCAGGCCGGCAGCGCGCGGATCCGGCAGACCTCCCGTCACCAGCAGCCGCAGATTCTTCTTCGCCGCGATGATCGCTTTCGCCTCGTCCGTCGCGTCCGGCGCGATGATGACCTCGGTGAATATCTTGACGATCTCGGCCGCCGCTTCCGCGTCGAGTGCACGGTTGAGAGCGACAATGCCGCCAAAGGCCGAGACGGGATCGCATCTGAGCGCCTTCAGATACGCGTCTTTCAGATTCTCGCCCTCGGCGACCCCACACGGATTGGCATGTTTGATAATGGCGACAGCCGCGCTTTTCGCTGCATCGAACTCGCCAATAAGTTCGAAAGCCGCGTCTGTATCGTTGATGTTGTTGTAGGAGAGCTGCTTGCCCTGAATTTGGCGTGCCGTCGACACGCCGGGCCGCTTCTCCCCTGTCAGATAGAAGCCGGCCGACTGATGCGGATTTTCGCCATAACGCATGATCGTTTCCAGCTTCCCGCTGAATGCGCGCCATGTCGGGTGTTCGATCGCGAGGGTTTCGGCGAACCAGCCCGAAATCGCCGCGTCATAGGCGGCCGTGCGCGCAAACGCCTTCGCCGCGAGCCGCTGCCGAAAGTCAAAGGAGAGGCTGCCCATATTCACCTCCAGCGCGTTCAGCACGGATTCGTAGTCGGCGGGGTCTGTGACGACGGCGACATAGGCATGGTTCTTGGCGGCGGCGCGGATCATGGCCGGCCCGCCTATATCGATGTTCTCCACCACCTCTTGATAGGCTCCGCCCGAAAACCGCACCTCCTCGAACGGGTAGAGATTGACGACGAGAAGATCGATGCCCGCAATGCCATGCACCTCCATGGCCTCAGCGTGTTCCGGATCGTCACGGACGGCGAGCAACCCGCCATGAACGGAAGGATGAAGCGTCTTGACGCGCCCATCCATAATCTCGGGAAAACCGGTAAGGCTCGAAACGTCGCGCACGGCGACCCCGGCATCGGCAATCGCTTTGGCCGTGCCGCCCGTCGAAACCAGTTCCACGCCCGCGTGGGCGAGTTTCTGCGCCAGTTCGACGAGGCCAGCCTTGTCCGAAACGGAAAGAAGCGCCCTGCGGACGGGCAGAAGATCGGGAGCGGGAATGTTCTTTGAAGCGACAGCCATCGCACGGTCTCCTGACGAAGGGGGCGAGAGTCCGCACCTAACACAGCAACAAGAGGAATCAACACAACATTCGATGTCACTTGAGGCGCGTGAAGCGCCAGCGGATTTCCGGCATTTCGGCCGCACGGCATGAAAGCACGATCTGGCGGCTGCGTGCGGCGCCTGCCAGACGGCGAAGAAAAGCGTCTCTTCCACACGTGCTTCCAGCACCGGACACCGGAACGTCCACGCCTCACCCGATGGCGGCTTCAGCATCAGCCTGTTCTCCCGGTCCTGGTAGAGGTCGATCTCCGGGTGGAGATGAAAGCGAATGGTGACGAGATCGTTTTGAGCGCCGAACCGTTTTTGCCCGCCATCCGGCTGTAGAAGGCGGTCGGCCCCTTCGAGAACATTGCCATCCGCGGACAGGCTCAGCTCACGCTCGTGGAAAAGGCCGAAGCGGGAGAGATAGCCGTCATGGCTGGCGATAAACCCCTGCCTCTCTGCCCGATCGGTGCGCACGGAACTCACCTGACGCGGTCCGCTGATCAATGGCGAGCCGAGGATTGTCTGCAGGCGCGGCGAGAATTCAAACCGGCACGACGACGCATCGTTGATCGTCGCCGTCGAATGCGCCGCCGTCGCCCTTGCGAGGGGACGAAATTCATCCGGGCCGAAATCGTCGACGCCGGCATTGACGATGAACTGGTGACGCCCCGACGACATCTCGAAGGACAGGCAGCCCGCATGCGCTTCGCGCGAAACCTCCCATGGCGGCGGCAGGCCGGTGTCGGCGATCACCGTCGTGCCGCCGGCCGCAAGCCTCTCATAGCCTGAATGCGGCGCATGCAGGAGCGGCGCGCCGCCTGTATCGTCATGGTGGAGGATCGCTGCGACCCGGTCATGCGGCGTCAGGCCGGCGCCGTTGAACCGCGCGAGGCTGCCTTCCTGATGCCTGAAGAAACGCAATGCCGGAAGCATGCGTTCGATCGCGCCGATAAGCTCGTTCGGCGGTGCTTCCGCCTGATTGGCATAGGTTTCCCTGAGCGGTAGCAGATCGGCCAGGAGTTCGAGCAAAGCAGCGGGATTTCGTGATATATGGCCGCCGTCGGGGAGGATTTGGCGATCGAGTTCGGCTGCGAGATTGCGCGTCGCCGAACGCAAGGCGGAAGGCGGGGCCGGCAGGGACAGCGCGGCAAAGGCGAGCGCGATGCGAGCGCGAAGCCGCGCCTCGCCTTCCGTCATTTCGGGCGCCATGGTGCGCATATAACGAATCTGTACCGCCAAATGCTTGAGGAAGGACCGATAGAACGGCAGTTCCGCGCCTTGCAGCACGATCGACGAATGTTGCAGCCATGAGATGATGCGCCGCGCGGCGACGGATGGCTCCCAGGCTCTTCCAGAAATCCGGCCGCCATGAACGCTGATCCAGTCGGAAACCAGCGCGCGCGCATTTGCGGCGGCAAGCTCCGTGTCGGCGGCCTGCATATGGCGCAGCCAGCCGAAGCCGTGGAGGGTCTCCTCCCATGCCCTGTTCGCAACGTTGATCGAGAAGGGCGAGCGCCCCGCCGTTTCCACGACGTGGCCGGCGAAGGGAAAGCGGCCGTGATAGATTTCCGTCGCGATCTGCGGGTCGGCGAGCCTGAGGTCCGGGGGAGCGATGAGGACGCGCTCGGGCGTGCGACCCGAATAGCGCCAGCGATAGACAGGTCCCGCACGCAATCGCCTGCGCACCCGCCGCCACAATTCCCGCGCCAGAAGCACCCAGAGATGCGGCGCATGTCCCCTTTCAACCGGCAAAAGCCGCACCTCCTGATACGATCGCAGAAGGCGGAGACCGGCCTTCATCCAATCGCACAACTAATGGTCCGAAGGCCCCGCTCCTCCGCTCGCAGAGTCTAGATGATTCAAAATTGCGTGCGAAGGGTGTAATAGGGGCTGGGGATAAAGTGCGATCCCGATTCAGCCGGCTTCACGGAAACGGGCAGCGAAGAATCCGTCGAGCCCGGAAAATTCCGGCGTTCCCATATCGAGGTCGGCGGGCGTGGTGCGCAACCATCCCTCCGGCGTTATCGACGCGGCTATCGCGGGCAATTCGGCGTGGTGGATTGGGTCGAGCCGGATATCCTTTCGATCATCGATAAAAGCGCGCACGAGATCCTCGCCCTCGAGCGGATCGAGCGAGCAATTGGAAAAGACGATCCGCCCTCCGGGGCGGACCAGCGCGGCCGCTTTGTCCAGCAATTCGCGCTGGAGACCGGCGAGCTTGACGATATCCTCCGGCGATTTCGTCCACGGGACGTCCGGATGCCTCCGCACCGTCCCCGTGGACGAGCAGGGCGCATCGAGCAGGACGGCGTCGAAAGGCTCAGCAGGCTTGTAGGTCCGAATATCCGCCGCGACAGTCGCGGCTTCCAGGCCAAGGCGCGCTAAATTCCTCTGCAAGCGTTTCAGCCGGCTTGCCGAGATATCGAGAGCCGTGACCTCCGCGCCTGCGCGCACCAGTTGCGCCGTCTTGCCTCCCGGCGCGGCGCAAAGATCGGCGACGTTCAGACCCCTAACATCCCCAAGCAGACGGGCCGGCAGCGCGGCGGCGGCGTCCTGAACCCACCAGGCGCCCTCTTCGAAGCCAGGCAAATTGGGGACTGCCGCCTGCAATCGGGCGACACGCACGGAGCCGGTCGGGAGGACGCGGCCACCAAGCTTTTCGGCCCAACCTTCGACGTCGGATTTGACCGTGAAATCGGTCGGCGTCTCGTGTCTGTGCATGGCCAGGATCGCCGCCGTCCGATCATTGCCATAGGCGGCGACGAGACGCTCGTGAAACCATTCGGGCGCGTCCAATGTCTCACGAAGAATTTGCGG
>JBQCEL010000209.1:0-23312 GCA_051960255.1 Rhizobiaceae bacterium | reverse complement strand
TCAGAAGCGTGATGTCGAGCGTCCGTTCCGACATGCGCCTTCTCAGATTAACGCTCTGGTCGATGACGACATCGACAGCGATGTTCGGATGCGATTGCGCAAAACGCTTCAGAACGACGGGCAGGACGCGTTCGCCGAAATCGTCAGGCGACCCGAACCGCACCACGCCCTCGATGTCCGGCATAACGAATTTGGAGACAGCCTCGCGGTTGATCGCCAGCATGCGGCGGGCATAGCCGAGCAGCATTTCACCGTCATTGGTAAGTGAAACCGAGCGCGCATCGCGGTTGAAGACCGAGCGGCCAAGCGTCTCCTCCAGCTTCTTGATCTGCATCGATACCGCCGACGGCGTCCGATAGACCGCGCTCGCTGCAAGCGTGAAACTGCCCGTCTCCGCGATCGCAACGAATGTCCGCAGGATGTCGAGTTCCAACAGGGGCAGCGGATGATTAAGCGGCGCGTTCATAGGCTTCTCCGTGGATCAAATATTCTCATCCAAAGCTTCACTTCATTTCGTTTGATTGAATTCATGATCCGCCCCATTTGTCAATCAGCAAGGAACGGACAGTCCGCTCCTTCCTGACAAAGGGAGATGAAAATGTCTGTTTTCGCCAGGATCGATCACTACATCGCTGGTTTTCGGCGCGTACGAGAATTGGCGCGAACCGAACGGATGATCCGCGCGCTTCCCTCCGAGGTGCAGAAGGATATCGGCTGGCCGGATGCTTATGAAGAAAGCCGTTGGCGGATCGCCCACCATTTCGGCGGGCGTTCGTGATTGGCTCGACGGGTGTCGAATTATGAAATGGCTCCGCTGCCACCGCCGCAGCGGGGCGGCGGCCGTGTTCATCTCCCGAACGAGCAATGACATTCCGGCAGGGCTTTCATGCGTACGGCGCATGACGGCGCTTAATTCTTTTCCAACTTGCCGTTAATACTTGGCTTTTCATTTCGGGAAGAGACATCCGCCAAGAGGAAATGTCGCTTTTCATACTGCCGACTTCGCTTTTGCCGCTTATTCGCCTGAAGGCAATCACTATATCCGCGTCATCAAACGGGCTGCCTTCGTCCAATCCACGCTGGCCGCTCCGTGTGAAAATCTTGCATGGAGATGTGTCATGAAACTTTTTAGCCTGCTGAGGGCCCGTCGCCCTTCTTCCAACCTTACGACTGCGCTCGAGCGTCAGCGCCTGAGCCGCACAATGCCTGGCCAGACCGGCGCTGTCGCCGGCGCGAAGCTTGGCGTTTTCGTCGGCTGACCGCCATACCTCGTTGCCGGTGCGGCAGATGGATTCCACCCCGATGGGCGGCCGCTTGGGCCGCCCATCGGCGTTCAGGCTGCAACATGTCGCAAATTTTATCGCACGACACGCTGCAATCCATTGACAACGAACGTCTTTCCTGTTGACGTTTTTCTGATCGCGACATGACCTGTCAGCGGGCCGGCCTTTCAGGGTCAAAGCGTTGACTACCAAAAACCCCATAAAACGTTCGCTTGTTTTCTTCCTCGTACCGGATTTCACGATGGTCGCGTTTGCGACAGCGCTGGAACCGCTCAGGATCGCCAACCGGATGCTCGGCTATGAGGCCTATCGCTGGCGGCTGGCCAGCATAGACGGCAACGCCGTGCCGGCCTCGAACGGCGTCCTGTGCGCCGTCAACACCTCGCTCGAGGAAGAACGCCGGAAGATGGCCGGCTCCGACAGGCCGTCGATGGTGATCGTCTGCAGCGGCGTCAATGTCGAGCGCTATCAAAGCAAGACGGCCTTTGCCTGGCTGCGCGAGGAATATCACAGGGGCGTCGCGATCGGCGGCTTGTGCACGGGCGCCTATGTCCTCGCCGCCGCGGGCCTCCTGTCCGATAAGCGCTGCGCCATCCATTGGGAGAACCTGCCCGGCTTCCAGGAAGCCTTCCCGAAGGCGAATGTCTTCGCCGATCTCTTCGAGGTCGATCAGAACATCTATACCTGCGCCGGCGGCACGGCGGCCCTCGACATGATGCTGAAGCTCATCGGCGACGATTTCGACGACAGCCTTGTCAACCGGGTTTGCGAGCAGGTCCTGACCGATCGCGTCAGGAGCCCGACGGACCGGCAGCGCCTGCCGCTCCGTGCGCGGCTCGGCGTCCAGAACTCGAAAGTGCTGACCATTATAGAACTGATGGAAGCCAATCTCTCCGAGCCGCTGTCGCTGATCGAGATCGCCGACCATGTCGGGCTCTCGCGACGGCAGATCGAGCGCCTGTTCCGGCAGGAGATGGGCCGCTCGCCGGCGCGTTATTATCTGGAGATCCGGCTGGACCGGGCGCGCCATCTGCTGATCCAGTCGGCTATGCCGGTGGTGGAAGTCGCCGTTGCCTGCGGCTTCGTTTCCGCCTCGCACTTCTCCAAATGCTATCGCGAGCTTTATGCACGTTCCCCGCAGCAGGAACGCGCCGACAGGAAGCAACTCCTCGCCGCGTAAGACGCGGAGCAAAGGGCAGATCATTCATCAATAGGAAAGCGGTTCCGGTATAGGCATTGCGTTTCTGCGCGCCAGGAGACCGCAAGTGACCGGTATCGCCCTTGTCGGCACGGGCTTCGTCGCCGATTATTATATGACGACGCTGCCGAACCATCCTGACCTCGTTCTGCGCGGCGCCTATGACCGTGCGCCCGCCCAGATGGAGCGTTTTTCAAGCTTCTACATGGTCCGCGCCTATGCCACCCTGGATGAGGTGATCGGCGACCCGGAGGTGGCGATCGTCGTCAATCTCACCGATCCGGAAAGCCATTACGACGTTTCCAGGCGCGCTCTTGAAGCCGGCAAGCATGTCTATAGCGAAAAGCCGCTTGCGATGCGCATCGAGGAGGCGGAGGCGCTGGTGGAGCTTGCCTCCCGGCACGGCCTCGTCCTTGCGGCCGCGCCTGCCAACGCCATCAGCGCCGCCCATCGCGCCGTCGCCGATGCTGTCGCCGCAAACGCGATCGGCATGCCCCGTCTGGTCTATGCCGAAATGGAGGACGGAGCGGTCTTTCGCGACAAATGGCGCGACTGGCGCTCGCGCTCGGGCGCGAAGTGGCCAGGCCTGCATGAATTCGAGATCGGCTGTACGCTCGAACATGCCGGTTACGCATTGGCATGGTTGGTCTCGCTTTTCGGGCCGGTGGAGACGGTGACGGCCTTTTCCGCACTCGCTTTTCCGGACAAGGGGCAAGGGAAAGGTGCGCCGCCGCTCGGTCCCGACTTTTCGGTTGGCTGCCTGAATTTCCGTTCGGGCACGGTAGCGCGGCTGACATCAGGGCTATCCGCGCCGCGCGACAGGTCAATGACGATCCTTGGTGAAAAGGGCGCGATGCATGTCCGCGACCTTTGGGATTACCATTCCGCCGTCCACATAGAACGCGCCGGCGAGCCGAAGCCGCTAACCGACCGGCTGATCGCCCGGCTGGAACACGAACTGGGACGCGCCCTGCCCTTCAGACACACGTCCGGCCGGCGCCTCGCCGTCACGAAGGTCAAACGGCAATTGCCGCATTATCCCTCGCGGATCGATTTTTGCGGCGGTATTGCCGCTCAGGCCAACGCGATCGTCGAAGGCAAATCGCCTTTCTTTTCAGGCGATGTGGCGCTGCATATCACTGAAATCGCGCTGGCCCTGTCCAATGCAGGCAAGGAGCCTGGGACTTATCGCTTGCGTTCGACTTTCAACAGGTCTTTTCCGGCGGCAGGGCTCTGACCGCCTCGATGATCTTCAAGACGGCGATGCTGTCCTGAGTGGGCATAGCGTCGTTTTGCCGTTCTTGCTGCCGCACCGACCGCGCGAAGGCGGCCGCCTCGAACTGCAAGCCGCCGCCGGGAAAGGAAAAGCTTCTTCGTTCCATGCCAGGAACGGGAAACCGCGCCAGCGCCTTGCCGGCAATACCGCCAACGCTCGCAAGCCGGCGCGACGACGCATTATGGACGGTCAGTTTTTGCGCCTTCAAGAAGGGCGGCTGGATACGGATCGCTCCCTTCGCGCCAAAAATTGTGAAGGCGTTGTCGCCATCGCGATCAAAACCGCAGGAAAGCTCGGCCTTGGCGCCGTTCGCGAAGCGCAAGTGGAAATCGGTGCGGAGATCGACTCCACTTCTGGCCGCCGTCCATCGGCCGTCCACACGTTCAGGCTCGCCGAAGAGATCGACCGCGAGCGACAGAAGATAAACGCCGAAATCGAGCGCCGCACCGCCGGCAAGCGCCGGATCGAAAAGGCGGCTATTCGGATCCTCGGCGCGGAAATAGGCAAGATCGCCTTTCACGCGGATCACATCGCCGATGACGCCTTCCTCCAGCATTTTCCTGACTGCATCCACAGCGGGCAGAAACCGCGTCCAGAGCGCCTCCGTGAGGAGGACGCCGCTCTTCGCCGCCGCGGCCGCCATCGCTTTGGCTTCGCGAACCGTCGTGGCAAACGGCTTCTCAACCAGCACCGGCTTGCCCGCCCGAAGAGCTGCGATGGCCTGTTCCGCATGGAGATGGTTCGGCGTCGCGATATAGACGGCGTCGATATCGGCATCGGCAAACATGTCGCCAAGCGCGATGCAGCTTTTCGCAGCACCCGTCAGATGGCGGAACCGGTCAGCGCTTTCAGCGCTCCGCGAGATCACGGCCGCAATTTGCGCTTCCGGCACATATTTCAGGTCGGCTGCAAACCGGCGGGCTATCGCGCCGGTCCCGACAATGCCCCACCGGAAGGCTCCCTCCTGCGATTGCGTCTCAATGCGCTTCCGCGGCATGCATGGCCTCGACGCGAATTTCCTCCGTCAGCCTCGCCTTGAATTCGGAGAATTCGGGGCTTGTCTTGATCGTGTAGGAGCGCGGATGCGGCAGGTCGACGGCGACATCCGATTTGATACGGCCAGGCCGCGCACTCATCACGATAACACGGGAGGCCATGAAGATCGCCTCCTCGATGTCATGCGTGACGAAAAGGACGGTCTTCTTCTCCCTCTCCCAGATGCCGAGGAGAAGTTCCTGCATCAGGCCGCGCGTCTGGTTGTCGAGCGCGCCGAAGGGCTCGTCGAGAAGCAGGATTTCGGGATCGTTGGCAAGCGCGCGGGCGATCGCCGTGCGCTGCTGCATGCCGCCCGATAGTTGCTTTGGCCAGTGGTTTTCGAAGCCCTTCAATCCGACACGCTGCACATAGTTCGCGACGATCTCCTTGCGCTGCGCCTCGGGCACGCCCTTTTCGCGCAGGCCGAAAGCGATGTTCTCGGCGACCGTCAGCCAGGGAAAGAGCGTGTAGGACTGAAACACCATGCCGCGATCGGGACCCGGCCCACGCACTTCCCGGCCGTCAAGCAGCACGCGCCCCTCGCTCGGGTGATCAAGACCGGCGATGATGCGCAGAAGCGTTGACTTGCCGCAGCCCGACGGCCCGAGAATGGTGATGAAATCATTTTCCGCGACATTGAGATCGACCGGCAGGAGGGCCCGCACCGGCGCACCGCCCCGGACGCCCGGAAAGCTGCGCGAGACCTTCTCGACCAGAAGCTTGGCGTTCCTCACGCTCATTACGCCAAGCTCCAGGGGAAGAGCTTGCGGTTCAGCGCCTTGAAGGCGGTGTCCGAAATCAAGCCAATCAGGCCGATGACGATGATGCCGAAGATGATCTGGCCGGTCTGCAGGCGCGACTGGCTGTTGATGATCATATAGCCGATGCCGGAAGACGACCCGATCAGTTCGGCGACGATCACATAGGTCCAGGCCCAGCCGAGCACCAGCCTCAGCGTTTCGGCGATCTCCGGCGCGTTTGCCGGCACGATGACGCGCCTGACGATGCCCCTGCTGGTCGAGCCGAGCGTATAGGCAGCTTCAACAAGGTCGCGGCGGGTATTGCCGACAGAAACCGCGATGATAAGGATCAACTGGAAGACCGAGCCGACGAAGATGACGAGCAGTTTCTCCACCTCGCCTACGCCAGCCCAGAGAATGAGAAGCGGGATAAAGGCCGAGGCCGGCAAATAACGAGCGAATGACACGAACGGCTCGAGGAAGGCTTCGATCGGTTTCCACGCTCCCATCATGATGCCGAGCGGCACGGCGACGACTGCGGCCAGGATGAAGCCGCCGAAGACGCGCCACATGGTTATGCCGATGTCGAGAAGGAAATTATCTTCGACGAGCAGCCGCCACCCGTCGCGCAGCATGCTCAGGGGATCCGCCAGGAAGATGCGCGCGACATGACCGCCGAACGTCATCCACGACCAGAAGGCAATGAAAATCACAAAAAAGGAAATGCCCAGGACGGCGCGCAATGGCGGCGAAACGGGCTCAAGAGGACGCGGCATGATCCGTCTGTTTTTTTTCATTTCGAGCGCGATCTTTCGGAAAGTAGCAACCGCCTTTCCCGACCACGGTCTGGAAGACGCGCGGCGATACCAAACCGCCGCGCGCCTGTAAATCCTTACTGGAGGGCGCTCGTATCCGCGAGCGAAGAGATGTCGGGCATTTTCTTGAGGAGTCCCATCGACATCAGAAGCTTCGCCGCAGTGGTGGAGAAGTCCTGGAACTCCCCATTGAAAAACTTCTTGTTTTCCTCGCGGTCGGCCCAGCGCAGATATTTGGCCGAATCGGCGAATTCCTTGGCCGACTGCTTTACGTCGGCGCCCATGATCTTATCGGATTTTTCCGGGTCCTTCTTGATCATGTCGAGTGCCTCGAAATAGCTGTCGGCCAACGCCTTGGCGGCGCCGGGATTGGCCTTCAGGAAGGCCGGCGTGCAACCGACCGTGTCCATGATCATGGGGTAGTCGAGCGTGGTTGCGAGGATATGGCCCTGATCCGGCTTGTCGCGTACCGAGGACAGGAACGGCTCATAGGTCGAGGCCGCATCGTTCCGGCCAGCAAGAAAAGCCTGCGCCGCCGCATCCGGCTCAAGATTGACGACGTTGACGTCCTTGGTGGAAAGCCCGTTCTTGTTCAGGATCCATGCCAGCAGGAAATAGGGTGATGTCCCCGGCGCGGACGCCGCGACGGTCTTGCCCTTCAGGTCCTTGACGGTCTTGATGTTGTTGCGGGCCACCAGACCATCCGCGCCATAGGATTTGTCGAGCTTGAAAATCTGTTTGGTGGCGACGCCGCTTTCGTTCCAGACCATCCATGTCTCGACCGTCGTCGCAGCGCATTGCAGATCGCCGCTTGCGATGGCGAGGGGGCGGCTCGCCTGCGGCACCTTCTTCAAGGTGACGTCAAGGCCGTTCTTCTCGAAGATGCCTTCCGCCTTGGCAAGCGTCAAAGGCGCGAAGCCCGTCCACCCGCTGATGCCGATCGCGACCTTGGTGGCGGCAAACGCAGGAACAGCCATGCCCGCCGTCACGAGCGCGGCAGCTGCAAAAAGCCCGAATTTTTTCACGTTGGTTCCCCTGTAGTCGTTGTCGATGAAAATCTGTCACAGACGCGCTGCGCCTTGTCAATAAAGCCGATAGGACGGGGAAGACAACGGCCATTTCGGCCGGAATATGAAATTCACTTGGTATTGAGGTTCCAGGGGCCGTCGCCCCACATCTGCTCGCCGACGAGGCAATTGTAGGCCGGTTTGGTATCCACTTTTACGACGGCCGGCACAGTTGGTCTGGGCTGCACTGGCGGACCGGCGAGCTCTTGCACCAGCTTGCGGCGCACCGCTTCGGGAAACTGTTCCCAGTCGTTGACCGGCACCATGAAGGAACCCGGACCTCCGACGACGCAATTTGCGTAATATTTGTCGAGGTCCTTGAGATCATAGGCGCTGATATAGCCATCGTTCGTCATCAGCGGCAGGCCGTTGATGATTATGCCCAGAGCGACCGCCTTGTCGCGCGCCTCGGTGACGGGGCCGCCTTCATTGTTGGGGCCGTCCCCCGAGACGTCGATGACGCGCTTCACGGCATGAAGGCCGCTCTCGGCGAAAAGGTCGGTGGCGAAAAGGATGCCGCTCGATATCGAGGTGCGGCGCGCCGATTGCGGAACTTCCGACGTGAGCTTGGCGGAGAAGGCGTCCGCATCCGCCTTGCTGGAGATGATCGTCCAGGGGACGATAATGCGCTGCGTATGCACGCCCGCCCATTCGATATAGGTGACGGCAATCTTGCCATTGGCGCCGTCGAGGATCGCGTCGATCACCTGCTTGTCGGCCATGGCCGCCGCATAGCCATGGCGTTGGATTTCCAGTTCGTCGGGCGACATGGAAAGCGACACGTCGACCGCCAGGACAAGTTCGACATCCACTGTTTGGTCGGCGCGCGCCGCATTCGCCGCAACGCCGACACAGGCGGAGGCCAGTATCATCCGCCAGAGAACCGACGAAACGACCATGGCCCAACTCTATCCTTCGCCGTGGATACGGGAAGTCCCCCGACGGTAGGCCACACTTCACGATTTGGGGAGCGTTTGGGGCGTCAGCTCCTGGGCTTCAGATTCTCCGGATCGTAAAGCGGCTTGTAGCCGACCGCCGCCACCTCGACGGGATAGGTCTCGCCGAAATATTCGACCTGAAGCTTGCGTCCTTCCTGGCAATAGGCCCAGGGCAGGTAGGCGAGCGCGATATTCTTGCCGATCGTCGGTCCAAAGGCGACGGAGGTCGTGTAGGAGCGGCGGCCAAGTTCGTCGACCAGCGTCCTGCCGGTTTCCGGGTCCAGCACCGGCATATTGCCGACCGGATAGCGGGCGACGCCCTTCGAATCTTTGTTCTCCGTCATCACCAGTGTGCAGAGCATCGCCGGCTGGTGATCGCGGGCGCGATATTCCAGATGCTTCGCCTTGCCGCGAAAATCCGCCTCCTTGACCTTCGGGCGGGCGAGATCGGCCTCGTAGAGATTGTATTCCGTCAACAAATCGGCGTTCTGGAGTCTGAGGCTTTTTTCCATGCGGCGTGTATTGGCATAGGTTTCGACGCCAACCGGGATCACCCCCGTCGCGCGCAGCGCATCCCATACCGCAAGCCCATCTTCATAGCGCATATGAAGCTCCCAGCCCTGCTCGCCGACATAGGATAGCCGGAAGGCGGTGACGTCCTTGCCCGCGATGCGGATTGGCTTGATCGCAGCGAAGGGAAAATTCTCGATCGACAGACCCTCCGGATCCTCGACAACCTTCTGCAGAGTCGTACGGGCGTTCGGCCCCCATATGCCCAGCGTGACGTATTTTTCGGTCACATCAGTGACGGTGACATCAAAGCCTTTGTCGGCGGCGACGCGCTTCATGTAATGGAAATCGCGCGGGCCGGCATCGGCGCCGTCGATGACGCGGCACCGGTCGGCCATGCGGATGACCGTCAGATCGGCGCGCACCATGCCTTCATCGTCGAGGAAATGGGTGTAGATGCCGCGGCCGATCAGATTGTCGCCGCTGATCTTTGCCGCACAGAGGTATTCCATCAGCGCGACATGATCCGGCCCTTCGACATCGATGATGGCAAAATGGGAGAGATTGATGATGCCGCAATCCTCCGACAGCGCCAGATGCTCGGCATTGGAGACACGCCAGAAATGGCGGTTGTCCCACTCATTCTCGCGCGCCGGCACCCGATTGCCGTATTTTCCCAGGAGATGCTCGTTGGCGGCGTAGCCATGCGCGCGCTCCCAGCCGCCGAGTTCCATGAAATAGCCGCCAAGTTCCTTCTCGCGCTCCCAGAAGGGCGAACGGCGGATATTGCGGCCCGTCGCGTAGGGTTCGCGCGGATGGATGGCGGGATTGTAGACCTTCTGCGCCGCCTCGGTACAGCGGCCCTCGACGAATTTCTCTTCAAGCTGGTGCGGATAGAAGCGCGCGTAGTCGATGCGATTGTGGTCGATGGGCGTGCGTCCGCCCGTCATCCAGTCGGCGACCAGCTTGGCCATGCCCGGCGCATCCTTGACCCAGATGGCGACGGCGTACCAAAGCCCCCTCACCTTCTGGCTTTCGCCGATCGACGGTCCGCCATCGGCCGTCACCTGCAACAGCCCGTTGAAGGAGCGCCGCTCGTCATAGCCGAGTTCGCCGAGGATCGGCGTCAGCTCGATCGCGCGCTCCAGAGGCTCAATGATCTGCTCCATGTCGAGATCACGCTGCGACGGCGACAGCCGCGCCTGTTCCTTTTCGAGCAGGTCGCGCGGGTGGACGAGGCGCGGGTTGGTCTCCTCGTAATATCCCCATTCGATCATGCCGCCTTCCGAGGTGGTCGGATCGCCGGTGTCGCGCATATAGGCGGAATTGCCCTGGTCGCGCATAAGCGGATAACCGATCTCCTTGCCCGTGCCCGCGAACTCCTTGTAGGGGCCGAAAAAGGTTAGCGGATGGTCGATCGGCATGATCGGCAAATCCTCGCCCGCCATTTCGGCGATCAGCCGGCCCCAGAGGCCGGCGCAGACCACGACGTAATCCGCTTCGATCGTGCCGCGGTCGGTGACGACGCCCTTGACGCGGCCGTTCTCGATGACCAGCGACTTCGCCGGCGTGCTGGCGAAGGTTTTCAGCTTACCGGCGGTTTCCGCATGGTCGATCAGCTTGCCGGCGACCGTCTGCGAGCGCGGGATGACGAGGCCGGCGTCGGGATCCCACATGCCGCCTTGGACCTTGTCCTCCTCGATCAGTGGAAATTTTTCCTTGATCTCTTTCGGTTCAACCAGGCGGACATTCGTGCCGAAGGCCTTGCCGGACGTCACCTTGCGCCTGATCTCGTCCATGCGGGCATCATCGCCGACGCGCGCGACTTCGAGGCCGCCGACCCGCGCGTAATGGCCCATCTTCTCGTAGAAATCGACGGAATAGAGCGTCGTCCAGCAGGACAGGAAATCGTGGCTGGTCATGTAGCAGAAGTCGGAGGCATGCGCCGTCGAGCCGATGTCGGTCGGGATGCCCGACTTGTCGATGCCGACAATGTCGTCCCAGCCACGCTCCACCAGATGATGCGCGACCGATGCGCCGACGATACCACCGACGCCGATGATGACGACCTTCGCCTTTGCCGGAAAACCTGCCATAGCCCGCTGCTCCGAAAATGAAATTTCGCGCACACTATAAGGCGATGCGACTGGATTGCAGCCTGTTTGCGACATCGGCAAAATGCTGCGCGACCAGAGCGCGTTTCCGTTCTCCGCCACGACGGGGCAAGACGGGCCTCCGCGTGCTGGAGAGGCGGTGTTTCGGCAAGATTTTTCGCCTCTCTTAACCCTATCTTATGCCCCGCCCTGATAAGCTGAAGTTGCAATTTGAAGATGTGGGCACATCTTCGTGACCGGCATTGGCGGCGCCGGGTCGAGCGATGCGAAGGACTCCGGGCCTGGCCCGATGCGCCGCTCGTGCGGCCGCTCCTGCCAGAAGGGGCAAACGATGACCATCGCACATGAAGGCCGACAGGCGACGGCCCGTATCCCGCTCTTCGCCTCATCGGTGTTTGTCCTTGCCATCGTGGTGGCCGTTCTGGCGATCCTGCTTTGCCTGCCGCTCTCGACACCGATCGGCGCGATGTACTGGGATCTGATGATCTATTTCGATGCGGCGAACCGCATCTTCCACGGCAATGTCCCGGTCATCGATTTCTTCGTCCCTGTCGGACCGCTCGGCTATTACCTGTTCGCCGGCGGGCTGAAGCTCTTCCCGAACGCGCAGCCACTCCTTCTGGTCGATTGGTCGCTGCTTCTGGTAACAGCGCCCATCATGGCCGCCATACTCTGGCAGACGGAACGCCAGTCTCGCGCCGTGGCTTTTGCTGTGCTGATACCTTTTCTCGTTTTCACCATCCTGCCGTTCAACACCAAGGCCTACTACCCCTATCCCGGCTCCGACGGCTTCGGCATCTACAACCGGCAGGTCTGCCAGATCCTCTACACGCTCGTCGCCGCGCTGATTTTCGTGCGCGGCCAACGTTTGCTTGGCGTTCTAGTGACGGTGGCGCTGACCGCGCTCCTCTTCACCAAAATTACAGGATTCGTCGCGGGCTTCCTCATCTGCCTTTTTGCTTTCGTCGCGGGCAGGATGGCGTTCAGGACCGCGGTCGTTTCAGCAATCGCCTTCTTCGCAATTCTCGGCGGGCTGGAATTATGGGACGGTCTCATTTCCAACTACGCCTCCGACATCCTCTCGCTGCTTCACAAGAATTCCGACACGCTCCTGCCGCGTCTCCTGCAGGCCGCGTCGCGCACCTTCGGCATTTCCGCTTCTGCCGGCCTCCTCGCGCTTTTCCTGCTCTGGATGGATCGGCAGACGCTTCTCGGGCAGTGTCGGGATTTCGTCCGCCGCCCGTCTTTTGCCGCCGTCCCCGCGATCATCAACCACGACGCCTTCTGGATAGCCGCTGTCGTCGTGGCCGGGATCATCTTCGAATCCCAGAATACCGGCAGCCAGGCGCTGATCTTCCTGTGGCCGGTCCTGCTGGCGGTTTTCGTTGCGCATGTTCCGGCGGCGGCCCGGCTGTCGAAATCGAATATGATCGTCGCCATTCTGATCGGCGCGACGGCCCTCCCCCCCTTCGTGGCATTCCTGGAAAGGGCTGCGCGCACTTATATCGGCGCGTTCCAGAACGTGGCGCTCAGGAACAACAATCTGAAGACGCTCGGCCGGGTGACGGCGCGGCCGGAAATCATGGCGCGGGCGGAAAAGATGGTTGCCTTCTATCCCAGGCACACCGACACTTTCGACGATTTCGTCCGCATCGGCGAATTGCCGGGCTATATCTTCTATTCCGAATTCAACTACCAGCTGGAACATCTGATGACGATCGACCGAGCCGTCAGCGACATCAGGGCGCTGGAAGCGGCAAAAGGCGTTCACTTCAACTCGATCTTCGAGCTGAATTTCGTCGATCCGATCCCTTATTTGATGAACCGCGCCTCGCCGAAATATGTGGCGATCGGGGCCGACCCGGCCCGCGCCGTGCCGAAGCCGGGTTCGGAAGAGGAAAATGCAGTTCGCGATGTCGATCTCGTTCTCTATCCGACCTGCCCGCCGACGCCGGCCAATCGCGATCTCTACAAGCTCTATGCGCCGGCCCTGAAGAACCACTTCAAGATCAAGCTCGACGCCTGCTTCGACGCCTATGTGAACCCGCGCTTCGCCGGAAAGCTTTGAAACGGCCGATCAATAACTCGCCAAAGCGGCGCAGCAAAAAGGCCGCGGATCGCACCGCGGCCTTTCCATAGGCGATCGGGTAGGAAGCAGGCCCTACTTCACCTGGCTCTTCACGAAATCCTTGACGATGCCGACAATGCCGCGCGAGAGCAGATCGTCGAACGCATCGACGAAACGATCGACATGCTCCTTCTCGCAGATCAGCGGCGGTTCCAAGCGGATGACGTTGCGGTTATATTCGGTGAAGGCGACGAGCACGCCATAATCGCGCAGGAGAAGCGAGCCGACAAAGCCCGAGAGCGAACCCTTCAGCTTGTCGTCAAGCACGCTGACGACCGGCCGCAAGACCATCGGCAGGGTCTGCGAGAAATCGTGGAACTCGAGGCCGACCATCAGGCCGCGGCCGCGCACATCCTTGATGATTTTCGGGTACTTCGCCTTCAGCTCGGCAAGGCGGTCGATCAGATAGCCGCCGGTCGCGGCCGAATTGTCGATCAGCCCTTCATCATAAAGGACGTTCAGCCCCTCGATAGCCGTCACGCAGGCCTCGCCGATGCCGCCGAACGTCGCCATGGCGTGGATCAGCGCCGTCTTCGGCGTACCATAGGCCTTCATATAGACGTCGCGTTTCGCGATCATGGCGCCGACGGCCGCCTTGCCGGCGCCGAGCGATTTCGCCAGCGCCGTTACGTCCGGGACGACGCCATAATGTTCGAAAGCGTAAAAGCGGCCGGTGCGGCCATAACCGCACTGCACCTCGTCGGCGACCCACAGCACGCCGTATTTGTCGCAGAGCGCCCTGAGTTTCGGCCAGAAGTCATCCCGCGCCGAGACGATGCCGCCGCCGCCCTGGATGGTTTCGAGAACGATCACGCCGATCTCGGGATCGGAGCGGAAGGCATTCTCCACCGCTTCGATATCGCCGAAGGGAATGCGCACAGTATTGTCCGCGACCTTGAACTCGCCGCGATAAAGCGCGCCGTCGGTGATGGCGAGCACGCCCTTGGTCTTGCCGTGGAAGGAGTTCTCGGCATAGACGACCTTCGGCCGCTTCGGCCCGGCGGCGCGTTCGGCGACCTTCACCGCCGCTTCCATGGCTTCCGAACCCGACGAGCCGAGGAAAACCATGTCGAGATCGCCCGGCGAGCATTGCGCCAGATTATAGGCGAGCGCCGAGGCGTATTGCGACATGAAGGCGATGGCGATCTCCTGCCGCTTCTCTTCCTGGAACGTCTTCCGCGCCTCGAGAATGCGCGGATGGTTGTGCCCGAAAGCGAGCGAGCCGAAGCCGCCGAAGAAATCGAGGATTTTCCGGCCGTTCTGGTCGATATAATACATGCCTTCGGCGCGCTCGATCTTCACCTTGTGGAAGCCGAGCAGCTTCATGAAATGCAGTTGGCCCGGATTCACATGGCTCCTGAAAAGGTCGGTGATGCGAGCAATGTCGAGCGCCTTCGCCTGCTCCACCGTGATCAGGTTCGGCTTTGCGGTCGCTGCCGGAGAAAGCGCAGGCGGCTCCATTAGCGCGCGCGCCGAACGGGTTTCAGGCTTGGTCATTACGGTCATGGTCTTTCCCCTGTTCGGCTTTCCTATTCGGCGGCGATTTGTCGCGCCGTGACGGCGTGGCCGTCCTTGCCGGCGCGATATTCGCTGTAGGCGGCGATGAGCATGTCCTCGTCGCGATATTGCGGGACCCAGCCGAGGTCGCGTTCGCCTTTCGATACGTCGAGGACGCAGACCTCGTCGGCGATCAGATATTGCTCGGGGTCCATGATCGGCATGTTCATGAGGTCAAGCAGATCGAGCGTGCGCTTCACCGCCCAACCGGGCGTCGGCAGCAGCATGGATTTCGATCCGGCATGACGGATGAGATCGCCGAGCAGTTTCCTCACCGGCGGCGGATTGAGCGAGCCGAGATTGTAGGCCTCGTTCGGAACGCCCGCCTTCCAGGCAAGCTTCGCCGCCTCGGCGCAGTCGAACACGGAGATGAACTGGTAGGGATTTTTCCCCGAGCCGATCATCGGCACCGGCAGGTTCCAGTCGATCAGCTTGAAGAGCTTCTCGAGAATGCCGAGACGGCCGGGGCCGATGATGAGGCGCGGGCGGAAGAGCGAGATGTTCATGCCGCGCTCGCGCCAGACCGACGCCAGTTCCTCCGTCTTCAGCTTGGAAAGCCCATATTCGCCAAGCGGAGCGACCGGATGCTCCTCCGTCATCGGATGCATCACCGTATGGCCATAGATCATGTCCGTGGTGAAATGGACGAGGTCCGGCGCGCCCGCCTTGTCCATGGCCCGGATGATGTTCTCGGTCCCGTGATAGTTCACCGGGAAGAAGAAATCATGCCTCTTGGCGCGCACCTGGATCGGCGACAGCATTTTGGCTGACAGATTGTACACCATGTCGTCGGCCTTCAGACCGAGCGAAGCGATCGAGTCCGGATCAGTGACGTCGCAATAAACATGCCGCGCATCGCGATAGTGCGGCAGGCGGCTGTTGGCGATATCCGCGACGACCACCTCCTCGCCTTCGGCGAGAAGCTTTGGAGCGAGATGGCGGCCGACAAAGCCGTCGCCTCCGAAAATGACGTGTCTCATTGCGCAAGCTCTTCTGTCTGGGGATGCTGGGACGTGATGGAAGCGGTCGTCTGATCGTGGGCACGATGGCTCAGCCCCGAACCGCTCTGCGCGATCAGCACAGTGCCGACGCAGATGCAGGCGATGCCGGCAATGCGGAACGCATTCAAATCTTCGCGGAAGATGAAATAGGCGAAGATGGCCACCGCCACGTAAGCGAGGCTCAGGAAGGGATAGGCGAAAGAAAGCTCGACCTTCGACAGGACGAACAGATGCGATCCCATCGAGATCACAAAGGTGCAAAGGCCAAAGAAGACCCAGGGATTGAAGACGATCTGGAAGAGCTTCAAAATCGGGTTGACCCCTTCGAAGCTGATGGACCCCATGCTCGTCATGCCCTGCTTGAGCATGAGCTGGGCCGCCGCATTGGTCATGACGGTGAAGAGGATGAAGCCGATATATTTCATGATGTTTCCCGCGCCGCGTCCTTCATAGTAGATGACTTGAAAAGATTGATGAAGAAATCGATTCAATTTGCGTAAATCGGTGAATTAATCGATCGTAAACCATCATTGTTTTCAAGTTTATCTATTCCGCCGCATGCACATATTCTTCCGCGCCTTTCAGTTTGAGGGCCGTGCGCCGCCAGAAGTCGGAGAGAAAGGCCGGATCGCGCAAGCTTTCGAGCGCCCGCCAGTTCGGGAAGGAAGCCTGGAACACCTGCTCGTCCATGCGGGCGTCCTTGTAAGGGTTGACGGCGCCGCCCGCCGCGATCGCGATGCGGTCGAGTTCCCGCAGAAGCGCCAGCGTTCGGGCGCCGCGATTGGGAAAGTCGAGCGTCAGCGTGTAACCCTGGCGCGGAAAGGACAGGATTCCCGGCGAGCGCGTCGCGCCGAACCGCTTCAGGACGGTGAGGAAGGAGCCCTCGCCTGCATCCCTGCTCACCGCCAGCATCGCCCTGACCGCGATCTGCGCCTCCGCGGGAGGCAGCACGCTTTGGTGCTGGTAAAGCCCTCTCGGTCCATAGAGCCGGTTCCAATGACGAACCCTGTCGAGCGGAAAAAAGAAGCTCCGCCACGTCGTGAAACGAACATCTCCGGCCTGCGCCTTGCCGTGGTAATAGGCCCTATTGAAGAGCTTGAGAAACGGGCGGTTCAAAACCGTGATTGGCAGGCGGAAGGGGACGGAAAGCCTATGGCGGCCTTTTTCCGGGCGTGCCGGCGACACATGAGCATGGTTGGCGGTCAACAGCACGCCTCGCCCCTCATGCGAACCGCTTGCGAGTTGGTCGACCCACGCAACAGCATATTCGTTCGCCTCGTCCGCAGCTTCGGCGAGCGCGAAATATTCATCGAGCGAGGAGAAAGGCCGGACCGTCTCCAGGACGTCGGGCGACGAAATCCGGCGCAGCCTGATCCGTGCCGACTGAATGAGGCCGGTCAGCCCCATGCCGCCGATGGTGGCGCTGAAGAGCGTTGCGTTCGCGGTGCGGCTGCAGCGATAGGTCTGGCCGTCGGAGCGGAGCAGGAGCAGCGATTCGACATGACAGCCGAAGGTGCCCCGGACATGATGGTTTTTGCCATGCACGTCGTTGGCGATGGCGCCGCCGAGGGTCACATATTGCGTTCCCGGCAAGACCGGCGGGAACCAGCCAAGCGGCGCGACATGGGCGATGATGTCGGACAGCATGAGCCCGGCTTCCGCTTCGAGCATGCCACTCTCGGTGTCGAGAGACAGGATTCGGTTGGCGGGCCGCATGTCGATAAGGCTGCCGCGGATATTCTGACAGCTGTCGCCATAGGTCCGGCCATTGCCATAGGCGAGCAGCGAGCCGGGTTCCACATTGCCCGTCCGCAGGAGCGCGACTCCTGCCGCTGGCGGCAGAGACCGACGCGTTTCCGCGACGTTGCGGCCGAAGCTGGAGAAAGGCGCCGGCATCGTCACAGCCCTGCCGTAACGAGGAGGATGGCGCCGATCAGTATCACGATCTGACTGCGCCAGTCGCTGATGATGAAAACGACGGGATCGTCATGCATTTCGCTGCGCCGGGCGAGAACCCAGATTCTCAGCGTGATGTAGAGGACGGCCGGCGCCAGTGGCCATATCATCCAAGGATATTCGTAGAGTTGGCGGACGCTGTTGCCATCTATATAGAGCGCCAGCACCATTGCTGAGCCGAACGCGGCGGCGACGCCGCCCTGCGCGATGATATCCCGGTCTTCCATTCTGTAGCCGCGGCCGGCTATGCGAACCCCCTTCTCGATCTCCGTCCCGTCGAGTTCGACATAGCGCTTCACCAGGGCAAGCGACAGGAAGAAGAAGATCGAGAAGGCGAGCAGCCAGAACGAAACCGGTATCTCCGTTACCGTCGCGCCCGCCAGGATGCGCATCGTATAGAGGCCGGCAAGGGTGAAGACGTCGATCAGCAGCATCCGCTTGATGGCGACGGAATAGGCCGTCGTCATCAAGAGATAGCCGGCAAGGACCAGCATGAAGAGCGGCGGCAGGAAGGCCGCGATCGCGAAACTGAGGACGACGAGGCAAGCGGAGACGCCCAACCCGAACGGCACCGAAAGGAGACCGCTGGCAAAGGGCCTGTTTTTCTTCGTCGGATGGCGGCGATCGAGTGAGGCGTCGAAAAAGTCATTGACGATATAGATCGCCGAGGCCGCCGCGCTGAATGAGACGAAGGCAAGAAAGCATGCGAAGAGCAATGATGGGTTGAGATATTGATGGTTGAGGATCGTCGGGACGACGATCAGCGTGTTCTTGAGCCATTGATGCACGCGCAGCATGCGCAGAATGGTTTTCCAACTCGGCTTGCGTGTCGGGAAAAGCTCGCCGCCATGCGCCTTGTGCCAGCGGGCGGCGGAGCGGTCCGGCGCGACGACGATCGCTTGCCGAGCGGCATCAAAGACGGCGAGATCGTGGCGGCTGTTGCCGGCATAATCGAAGGCGCCGTCGCCATAGTTCTTGACGAGCAGCGCGCGCTTGCGCCGCGAGGTCAGATTGCCAGCTTCATCCGTGCAGAAAACGGCATCGAAAACGCCGAGATGATCCGCGATCGCCTGGGCGAATTTCGCCGGCGTGCCCGTCGCCAGCACGATGCGGCGGCCATTCGCCTTTTCCTCCTTGAGGCGCGCCATGAGTTCCGGGCGATACGGAAGCATTTCGGCGTCGATCGTCACGCGCGCCGCGATCTCGTTCTTTAGCCGGCATGGGCCACCGGCCGCGATCCAGTAAGGGATCAGGAACAGATTGAGAAAGTTCCTGCGGATAAGCAGGAACAGCCCCTCCCACAACAGGTCGGTCGCTATCAGCGTGCCGTCGAGATCGACGACCAAAGGTATCGCATTGCGATCGGAACGCGCGTCCATTGTTGCCCTACCCTTGTTCAGTTACGCCGCTTGGCGGGCGCTTGTCCGGCGGGTATAGGCTGGGGATGCTTCCGAATACTGAATCGGCTGGCTTAAAAGCTGACCAATTCGCGAACAAAGCTAATAAAGGGTTGGCAAATCCGATCGATTTTTATGACGGGGCACCGGGATTTACTGTAGTGACACTGAAGTGGCGGTGATCTCGATGATCTCGGCCCCGGTCAGCGCGCGATTTTCACCATCCGGAAAGGTGACGAGGCAGCCGCTTTGACACACATCCACGCTTCCTCCGGCGGGGATGCTAATTTCCGATCGTCCGTGACCGTCATCGACAACGATCGTCTGGCTCGTCGCGTCCTTGTTGATCACGCTCGCCGCGTCGGCGCCGCCCGCTGCTATGACGATGGCGAAGACGGCGAGCAAAGCGAATTTATAAGAGCGGGCCATCTCAATGCCTCGGCTGGATTGAACGCCGCCACATTATGGCGGCGCGGAAATGCGATCAATATCCGCGCGTCAGACCGCCCCCACGGAGCTCCGCTTCGCCGGCGGATCTTTTTCTGCAACCGCTTCGGCAACATCCCGTTCCTGAATCGGCGCGGCAGCGGCAGAGCGGATCCATATATCCCGTTGCGGAAACGGCATTTCGATCCCTTCGGCGGCGAAAGCATCGAGGATGGCGAACCGGATATCGTTCTGCACCGTCCCCTGATTCATCACGTCCCCAAGATAGATTCGGATTTCGAAATTGAGCGTGAAATCGCCGAAACCGGAAAACAGCACGAAGGGCTCCGGATTCTTCAGCACCATCGGATGGCTCTTCGCGATGTTGAGAAGGATGTCATGAACGCGGCGCGCGTCGGAACGTTGTCCGACGCCGACCGGAATCTCGAGCCGTCCCAGCCTGTTACGATGGGTCCAGTTGCCCACTGCCGAATTGATCAGTTCCGAATTTGGAAGGATCACGCTCTGTCGCTGGAACGTTTCGATCTCGGTCGCCCTGACGCTGATCTTCTTGACGACGCCGGAGGTGCTGCCGGAAACGATCCAGTCGCCGACCTTGAACGGACGTTCGGCAAGCAGGATCAGGCCCGAGACGAAGTTCGAGACGATGTTCTGCAAACCAAAGCCGATGCCGAGGGAGAGCGCGCCGGCAACGAGCGCGAGGCTCGACAGGTTGATGCCCGCGACAGAGATGCCGATCAGGGCGGCGATGGCGACGCCGGCGTAACCGATTGCGGTGCGGATTGAGTCGCGGACGCCCGAATCGACCCGTCGCCGCGACATGACCGTGCCGTCGACCCAGTTCTGGAACCACCGGCTGATGAAATAGCCGATGACAAAGATCAATATGCCGGTCGCGATGCCGGTCAGGGAAAATGAAAACGAGCCGATGCGGATTTCCGATGCGAGCCGATAGCCCCAGCCGCGTATGTCCGCCCAATGGAAGCCCCATTGCAGCAGGATGAGAGGAATTCCCCATAAAAGCGTGAGAAGATTGATCAGAACGCCGATCGCCAGCGCCATCTGATCGAGGGTGGCGTCATCGAGATGGTATTTTTCCCGCAATCGCTGCCCGATCGCCGTATTGGAGAAAGCATCTTCCTGCGACACGGCGCGGGCACTCAGCAAGCCGATATACATCGTGATCAGGATCGCGCTAGTGATGACGGTCTGCTGCGCCAGGAAGCGGGCGAAACCGATATAGCCAAGCAGGGCGGCGGCCAGCGTTACGGCGCCGAGCAGGAAGAGGAAGGTGCGGAACGCGGCAGGCCATCTCCTCGGCCTTCCTTCCGCATCGAAAAACGGCTTCACCAATCCGACCAGAATGACGAGCACGCCCACGACCATCGTCGCGACGAAGCTTTTCGCGACCGTGAGCGAGAGGGGCGAATGCAGGATTTGGTTGAAGCGGCCGAGCACGAAATCGGCGGCCACCGCAAAGGCCATTCCGTTCGCCAGGCGAATAAGGACGCGGCCCGCATACGGCTCCACCCCCAGAAGCCGCCATTGCGGCAGTTCCGGCGAGAGCACGGCGCGCGACAGCCGATAGACGAAGAAAAGGGTTGAAAACGCCGAACAAAGCGCGACCGCCATTTCCTGGATATCGGGCTGGAAGACACCGAAATAGCTGTAGAAATACAGGATCGTGAACAGAAAAAGGGTGACGGCCAGCGTCGGCAGCAAAGTGGACCAGAACGCCACCGAAAGCCTCGCCAGGTAGGAGACCTCGGTTCTCATGGGGTTGGGCTCGATCAGATGCCCGAACACCCGGCGTCCGCCGATCAGGAAGATGAGCGCGACGGCAAAAGCGAGCACGGTCGCGGCAAGCGCGGAAAGCAGCTTGCTCCGCACGACAAATATCGTCCAGGATCCGACCGACTGACCGAGTTTCGCAAGCTCCTGCTGGAATTCCATCAATGTCTGCAAGTTGAGGGAATAGTTGAGGTCGTACTGGCGCGACAGCGCCCGTGCGAAGAGGTCGCGGCGCATCTCGCTTATTTTATCCGCCGTGTGATTCGCCTTCGCCTGCGCCTCGTCCGCCTTGGAGATCAGCGCATTTACCTGATCTTTCTCCGTCGTCAGATTCTTGCGCTGCGAGGCCACGTCCGGTGATTCGGCCGGTGCGCCGGGCGCCGGCGGATTACCCAACTGCTTCAGGCGATTGTCGATTTCCGTCAGCCGCGCGTTGAGCGCCGTGATCGCATTCTGAAGATCGCTCGCCACCTGCTGGAGACCCAGGCGCAAATCAGTGAGCTTTGAATCGCTATGGGAGGATTCGTCGACTTGCCCCTCAAAGCCGGCCGCCTTCTGAATGAGATTGTTGATGACGAGCTGCTGCGCCGCCACGACCGATGACGGGTTCCGGTTCGCAGCCTCGTCAGCCGATGCGGAAAATGGCGGGGCGAGCAGGCAGAACAGCAACGCCAGCCAAAGAAGACCCGAAAAATGCCTGCCGAGGGATATCTTCACGAATGCTTTGCCCGTTCCGATCCGGCGCCATTGATAGTCAGGGCCAACGAATCGGGCAAGCGTGCTGCACCCGCTTCGCTGTCCAGGTCGGCGTTCCGAAAAGCCATGGCGCTTTCCTGGCTTTCGTTCGCGCGTCCTCCCCTATAGGTTCGCATGTCCCTCAAGCATCTCGCCCGGACCGTGGAAACCGATTTCAGGATGGCGAGATGCTGAAAAACAAGGGATAAAGCGTATCGCGTGACTCCGTTTGGCGACGCGCTTTAGTGTGGGTCTGGCAGGAAATTATGGCGGAATATTCTGCATTCGCGCTTTTGCGCAACGCTTTACACGGAAACCGGGATTGGAAGCCCGCCTGGCGCAAGCCGGATCCGAAACCGTCCTACGACGTCATCATTATCGGCGGCGGCGGTCACGGGCTCTCGACGGCCTATTATCTCGCCAAGGAGCACGGCGTCACCAATGTCGCGGTGATCGAGCGTGGCTGGCTCGGACAGGGCAATATCGGCCGCAACACGACGATGATCCGCTCGAACTATCTCTTGCCGGAAAATTCGCATTTTTACGAGCATTCGGTGAAGCTCTGGGAAAACCTCTCCCATGATCTCAACTACAATGTCATGTTCTCGCAACGCGGCTGTCTCAATCTCGCCCATACACCGGCGCAGCTCGACGATTTCGCGCGACGCGGCAATTCCATGCGCCATTGCGGCATCGACGCCGAACTGATGACGACCGAAGAAATAAAGCGCTTCATTCCCGCGCTCGATACCTCTGTCGGCGGCCGTTTTCCCGTCGTCGGAGGGCTGATCCAGAGGCGGGCCGGCACGGCGCGGCACGACGCGGTCGCCTGGGGCTTCGCGCGCGGAGCGGACCGGCGCGGCGTTGATATCATCGAGAATTGCGAAGTGACCGGTTTCCTGCGCGATGGCGACCGCATCATCGGCGTCACCACCACACGCGGCGAGATCAGGGCGAAGAAGACGGCGGTCGCGGTCGCGGGCAATACCGGCGCGGTGATGAAACTCGCCGGCATCGACCGGCTGCCGATCGAGACGCATGTGCTGCAGGCCTTCGTCTCGGAAGGGCTAAAGCCCTTCATGGATACCGTTGTGACCTTCGGCGCCGGCCATCTCTATGTCACACAGTCGGACAAGGGCGGTATGGTCTTCGGCGGCGATATTGACGGCTACAACACCTATGCGCAGCGCGGCAATCTGCCGATCGTCGAGGAAGTCATGGCCGAGATGGTGGCGCTTTTCCCCGGCCTTGCGCGCGTCAGGCTCCTGCGCTCCTGGGGCGGCCTGATGGACATGTCGATGGACGGCACGCCGATCATCACGAC
>JBQCEL010000208.1:0-6206 GCA_051960255.1 Rhizobiaceae bacterium | reverse complement strand
AAGCCGAAGCCGCTTTATCTCCGGGGCGCCGATGCGAAGCCGCAGGCCGGTTTCACGCTCCGGCGGGTGGAGAGTTGAATGCGCATCCCTCAACTGGTGAAGCGGGAATATTCGATCGAAGCGCTGGTGGAGGAAGACAGCCATTTCCTCGCCGGCCTCCATCACGAGGATTTCGTTCGGCCATGGGCGGAGGAGGAATTCGCCTCGCTTCTCGGGCAGGAAACGGTGTTCGGCTTCAAGGCGGTCGGGTCCGGCTGGCGTCCGGCCAAGCTCGCCGGCTTCGTCCTTGCGCGCCATGCGGCCGGCGAGGCGGAAATCCTCACCATCGCGGTCGCTCGTTCCCTGCGCAGGGAAGGCATAGGCCGGAGCCTCATGGATGCGGTGCTGCGGCGGCTGCATCATGAACGAACCGAGGCTGTCTTTCTCGAAGTCGACGAAAGCAATGCCGCGGCAATCGCCCTTTATCGCCGGCTCGGCTTCCGTGAGGTCGGCCGGCGCACCGCCTATTACCGTTCCCGCGACGGCGGCAGGAGCGATGCGCTTGTCATGCGCCGCGATCTTCGCTAATCGTCCTCTCCGCCGCGGGGCGTGCGGCACAATCCAGGGCATGTTCCGGAAAAGTCGGCGCCGGTTTTCCGAAAAGGTTACGCCCAAACAAATAGATAAGAGCATGATGCTCTAACGAATCTGAAAGCTCCTCTTGTCTCGGGACTCGTTCGCGCTGCGGGGTACTGGCTGGAACGTCACATGATCGAGCGTATCCGCATCGGCTTCGGCCTTGCCTGTATCGTCGTGGCAACGAGCCTGGTGGCGCTCACCCAGCCTTTCGTGCTCAAGACGAAACTGTTCTCCGACCGACCGATTCCGCGCCTCTGGCATCGTTTCGCGCTGCGCGTCTTCGGCATCCGCGTCCGCAAGATCGGAGCGATCGCCGAAGGACGACCGCTCCTGCTCGCGTCCAACCACGTCTCCTGGACCGATATCATGGTTTTGGGGGCCTCGGCGGACGTTCATTTCATCGCCAAGGCCGATATGATCAAATGGCCGATCATCGGCTGGCTTTGCACCCTCCAGCGCACCGTTTTCGTCGATCGTTCGCGTCCGCGCCAGTCCGGCGAGCAGGCGAATGAGATCGGCTCGCGCATCGCCGCCGGCGACCCGATGGTGCTCTTCGCCGAGGGAACGACCTCAGACGGCAATCTGCTCCTGCCCTTCAAGAGCACGCTTTTCGGCGCCGCGTCGATGGCGCTCGCGGCCGCTCCCGAAGGCAAGGTCTTTATCCAGCCGGTAGCAATCGCCTACACCCGCCTGCAGGGTTTGCCGATGGGAAGGCAGCACCGTCGCCACTCGGCCTGGATCGGCGACCAGGACCTCGTGCCCCATGTCGTCTCCCTTCTGCGTGAGGGTGCGATGGATGCCGAAATCTCTTTCGGCGAGCCGATCGAGTTCGATGCTGCGAGCAACCGTAAGCATGTCGCGAGGCTGATCGAAACGCGCGTCCGGGACATGATGGCTTTGGCCTTGCGTGATCCCCTGCCGGCGAAACGGGGCAACGAAACACTGTTGCCGGTGCCGGAAAAGAGTTAAGAGCGCTTTCATGGAACTCGAAAGCCTCGGACTGGATCGCAATCCCGCCGGCGAAGCCCTGCCCAAAAAGGTCTTCGTCAAGACCTATGGCTGCCAGATGAATGTCTATGACAGCCAGCGCATGACCGACGCGCTGGCGGTGGACGGCTATGCCCCGACGGACGACGCGGAAGAAGCCGATCTTATTTTGCTCAACACCTGCCACATCCGCGAAAAGGCGGCGGAGAAGGTCTATTCGGAACTGGGCCGCCTGAGGAAATTGAAGGCAGGACGCAGCAACCGAGAGACGCTGATCGGCGTTGCGGGCTGCGTGGCGCAGGCGGAAGGGCAGGAGATCATTCGCCGCGCGCCGATGGTCGATCTGGTGATCGGTCCGCAGACCTATCATCGCCTGCCGGACGTCGTTCGCCGCGCACGGAAGGGCGAGCGCGTAGTCGAAACCGATTACGCCATCGAGGACAAGTTCGAACATCTGCCCGACGCGAGGCCCGCTGTGGTCAGGAGCCGCGGCGTGACGGCCTTCCTCACCGTCCAGGAAGGGTGCGACAAGTTCTGCACCTTCTGCGTCGTGCCCTATACCCGCGGTTCGGAAGTGTCGCGCCCCGTGGCGCAGATCGTCGCCGAAGCGGAAAAGCTAGCCGCGGCCGGCGTGCGCGAACTCACGCTTCTCGGCCAGAACGTCAATGCGTGGCACGGCGAGGGCGCCGACGGCAAGGAATGGGGACTCGGCCGCCTGCTGTTCCGCCTCGCGGAAATCCCAGGTCTTGCCCGCCTGCGCTACACCACCAGCCATCCGCGCGACATGGATGATGCGCTGATCGCCGCGCATCGCGATCTTGATAAATTGATGCCCTATCTCCATCTGCCGGTTCAGGCAGGTTCGGACCGCATCCTCAAGGCGATGAACCGGCGGCATACGGGCGACGATTACCGGCGGCTCGTCGCGCGCATCCGCGAGGCGCGGCCGGATATCGCCATTTCGGGCGATTTCATCGTCGGTTTTCCGGGTGAAACCGAGGCGGATTTCGACGAAACTTTGAGGATGGTGCGGGACATCGGCTACGCGCAGGCCTTCTCGTTCAAATATTCCGAGCGCCCCGGCACGCCCGGCGCCGAGATGGACGATCAGGTGGACGAGGCGCTCAAGGATGAGAGGCTTCGGCGGCTGCAGGCGCTGTTGACGGAACAGCAGCGTGCATTCAGTGTTGGTACGGTCGGCAGGACGATCGATCTGCTGATAGAGAAACCGGGCCGCCAGCCGGGCCAGAAGGTAGGGCGTTCGCCCTGGCTCCAGCCCGTGATAGTTGATGAAAAAGCCGGCGAGATCGGCGACATTGTAAAGGTGCGAATCACGCGGGCGGGGTCGAACAGCCTGTTCGCTGAGACGGTCTGACGAACCATAAGGACGATATTGCGCACGATGAGGAAAAACGGTTGAGCGCCGCGACGGAATTGAGCAAAGCCTCCGCCGGAGCGTCCGATATGGCGCACATCGTCCTGACCTTCGATAACAACAAGCTGGCCAGCGCGCTTTACGGTCCGTTCGACGAGAATCTGGCGCGCATCGAGCAGAAGCTCGGCGTCGATGTCCGCTCCAAGGGCAACCAGCTTTCCATCAAGGGCGATCCCGTTGCCGCCGAGCAGGCGCGGCGCACGCTCGACTATCTCTATGACCTTCTCCAGAAGGGAACCGAGCTTTCCCCATCGGAAGTCGACGGCGCGATGCGCATGGCGGTCGCGGCCGACGATCAGCTGACCCTGCCGACGCTGGAGCGCAAGGGCAAGATGGCGGCGGCGCAGATATCGACGCGCAAGCGCACGATCTACGCGCGCTCGCTCAACCAGGATGCCTATATGCGGGCGCTGGAGCGCTCGGAATTGGTCTTCGGCATCGGTCCGGCCGGCACGGGCAAGACCTATATCGCCGTCGCCTATGCCGCGATGCTGCTCGAACGCGGCATGGTCGAGCGCATTGTCCTGTCGCGTCCGGCTGTCGAGGCCGGCGAAAGGCTGGGCTTTTTGCCCGGCGACATGAAGGAGAAGGTGGATCCCTATCTCCGGCCGCTTTACGACGCCCTCTACGACATGATGCCGGCCGACAAGGTGGAGCGCGCCATAACGGCGGGCGTGATCGAGATTGCGCCGCTTGCCTTCATGCGTGGGCGCACGCTCTCCAATGCGGCGGTGATCCTCGACGAAGCGCAGAACACCACGCCGATGCAGATGAAGATGTTCCTGACCAGGCTCGGCGAGAAGGCCCGCATGATCGTCACCGGCGATCCGAGCCAGATCGACCTGCCGCCGAACACGAAATCCGGCCTGGTGGAGGCGCTGAGGGTGCTCGATGGCGTGTCCGGCATCGTTACGGTCCGCTTCAACGAGACCGATGTCGTGCGTCATCCGCTCGTCGCCGAAATTGTCGCCGCCTATGACCGCGCTGCGAGCGGCCGTGCCAACGGCGCGAAGTAACGGCAGCCAAGCCTTGCCTCCGGAACCGGCATCATTTCAGGCGATGGACGATTTGCCGATAGACGTCGCCATCCTTGTGGAAGCCGGGACATGGCCCGATGAGGACGCGCTTTCGGCGGTGGCGATCAGGGCGCTTGCCGCCGCGGTTGAGGTGCTGGCAATCGAGATCGAGGAACCGCCGGAACTCAGCTTGGTCTTCACCGATGATGCTCATATCAGGGAATTGAACGCGACCTGGCGCGGAAAGGAGAAGCCGACCAATGTGCTTTCCTTTCCGCTTATGGACACCGAGCCGGGGCTGCCGCTTCCTCCGATGCTCGGCGACATCGTGCTCGCGTTCGAGACTGTGGAGCGTGAGGCAGGCGCGGAGAACAAGCCCTTCGATCACCATCTCGCGCATCTGATCGTGCACGGCCTTCTGCATCTCCTAGGGTATGACCACGAGGAGGAAGTGGAGGCGGAGCGCATGGAGGAGACCGAGCGTCGGATCCTCGCCGAACTTGCGATTCCCGACCCGTATCGCTAAGGAATGCTATTGAGCGAACAAACTGTCATGAACGACAAAGAACAGTCCGCGCCCGAACGAGGGCCGGAAAACGAGGCGAAAGCCTCGGATGCGTCCGCGGAGGGTCGAAGTACGATCCTTGCCCCCTCTTCACCGGGGCCGACGTTCTTCGAGCGCTTGAGAAACCTTCTCCTCCACCGCAACGGCTCCAGCCTGCGCGACGATTTGGCCGATGCGCTGGCCGAAACGGCGCCGGATGCCGCCGTCTTTTCGCCTGCCGAGCGCGCCATGCTCAACAATATCCTGCGTTTGCGGGAGGTGCGCGTCGAGGACGTAATGGTGCCGCGTGCCGATATCGACGCCATCGAACTGACGATCAGTTTGGGCGACCTCCTTCTCAAATTCGAGGAGTCCGGCCATTCGCGCATGCCGGTCTATGGTGAGACGCTCGACGACCCGCGCGGCATGGTCCATATCCGCGATATCCTGGCTTTCATCACCAAGGCTGCCCGGCAGAAGAAGAGCCGCTCCCGCAAGCTGGCCCTGCCCGAGCAGCCCACGCTCGATCTGGGCAATGTCGATCTCTCGCGCAGGCTCGGAGATCTTAACATCCTGCGCCCGGTGCTGTTCGTGCCGCCCTCCATGCTGGCTTCCGATCTGATGGCGAGGATGCAGGCGGCGCGTATCCAGATGGCGCTCGTCATCGACGAATATGGCGGCACCGACGGCCTCGTCTCGCTCGAGGACATTGTCGAGATGGTTGTCGGCGATATCGAGGACGAGCATGATGATGACGAGCCCATGATCACCAAGACGGGCGAGGGCATCTTCGTCGTCGACGCCAAGGCCGAGATCGAGGAAGTCGCCGAGATGATCGGGGACGCCTTCAAGCCCGGCGAGCATGGCGAGTATGTCGACACCATCGGCGGCATGATCTTCAACACGCTCGGCCGCGTGCCGGCGCGCGGCGAGGTGGTCCAGCCAATACCGGGCTTCGAATTCCATGTCCTCGATGCTGATCCGCGCCGTATCAAGCGGGTGAGAATCGTCCAGACGCGCACCGGCGCGCGCCGTCGCGGCCAAGGCGGCCGCGCCACAGCTGCGGAATAGGAATTCAGGCGGCGCTCGTAAAGATTCCCGAGGGTTTCCATCTGCCTCCGAAAGGCTCTAGAAGGTCGAGCATGATTCTCGGGCCGGGATAGCAGCATGAGTCGCCTTGCAGGCAAATTCATATTGCTATGGGGATGGCGGCGCGCGCTTGCCGCCTTCCTTGCGGGGGCGCTCGCGGTTCTTGCGCAGGCGCCGTTCGATTTCTTCGCGGTCTGCTTCGTCTCCTTTCCACTGCTGATTTGGCTGCTTGATGGGGCAATCGCGGCGCCGGGCGCCACCCTGATCGGGCGGATGAAGCCGGCCTTCGCCGTCGGCTGGTGGTTCGGCTTCGGCTATTTCGTCGCCGGCCTGTACTGGCTCGGTTACGCCTTTTTGGTCGACGCGCAGACCTTCGCCTGGCTGATGCCGTTCGCGGTCATTGGCCTACCCGCCGCGCTCGCGATCTTCCCTGCACTTGGCATCGCCGTTGCACGCCTGCTGTGGACGAGCGGCGCCACGCGCATCCTGGCGCTGGGCGTGGCGCTCACCGCGACCG
>JBQCEL010000207.1:0-5445 GCA_051960255.1 Rhizobiaceae bacterium | reverse complement strand
TCGCCGGCCCGCTGAAGCGCACCGACTGCTCGCTTGTTTCCGATGGCGCGGCGGCGATCGTTTTGGCCGACACGCAGACGGCGCTTTCGATGCGCCGCGCCGTGGCCTTCCGCGCCAACGAGCATGTACAGGATTTCCTGCCCATGTCGAAGCGCGACATCCTTCTCTTCGAAGGGTGCGAGGAAGCATGGAAACGCGCCCTGAAGAATGCCGGCGTCGCGCTTGACGATCTCTCGCTGGTCGAGACGCATGACTGCTTCACCATCGCCGAACTGATCGAATATGAGGCGATGGGACTGGCGCCGCGGGGCGAGGGCGCCAAGGTGGTGGAGGAGCGCCAGACGACCAAGGAAGGCCGGCTCCCGATCAATCCTTCCGGCGGGCTGAAGGCGAAAGGCCATCCGATCGGCGCGACCGGCGTTTCGATGCACGCGCTCTGCTCCATGCAGCTGACTGGCGAGGCCGGCGGCATGCAGATTCCGGGCGCGACGCTGGCCGGCATCTTCAACATGGGCGGCGCCGCGGTGGCGAACTACGTCTCCATCCTCGAACGGATCAAGTAGGCCGCGTATCCTGCGGACGCCAACAGAATGGAAAATCCGGTTCTGGTCGAGGTGACGCGCGGTGGCAGGGTCGAGAGCCGCCATCGCGGCGCGATCGCCATTTTCGACGCGGACGGGACCGCGCACACCGTCATCGGCGATATTGATCTGCCGGTCTTCCCGCGTTCCGCCGTCAAATCCATCCAGGCGCTGCCGCTGGTCGAGAGCGGCGCGGCAGACCATTATGGCTTTGGCCAGAAGGAACTGGCGCTGGCCTGTTCTTCGCATAATGCCGAGAAGCCTCATATCGATCTCGCCGCATCCATGCTTCAGCGCGCCGGCCTCGATCCGTCGGCGCTCGAATGCGGCGCGCATTGGCCAAGCCGCCAGGACATATTGATCGAATTCGCCCGCTCCGGTGCTACCCCGACCACGCTCCACAACAATTGTTCCGGCAAGCATTCGGGCTTTCTGTGCACCTGCCGGCACCTCGGCATCGGTCACCATGGCTATGTCGCGCTCGGGCATCGCGCGCAGGATATGGTGCGCGATGCCCTTGAAAGCGTCACCGGCGCGCCGCATGGCATCGACAATTGCGGCGCGGACGGCTGCTCCATCCCGACCTATGCCGTGCCGCTGAAAAGCCTGGCGATAGGCCTTGCCAGGATGGCGACGGGCGTTCGTTTCGCGCCGAAACGCGCCGCGGCGGCAAGACGCCTTGTCGAAGCCTGCATGGCGGAGCCCTTCTATGTCGCCGGCACCGGCCGGGCCTGCACGGAGATCATGCAGGCGGGAGCCGGCCGCATCTTCGTCAAGACCGGAGCCGAAGGCGTCTTCTGCGCCGCCATTCCCGAAAGGGGGCTGGGCATCGCGCTGAAATGCGACGACGGCGCCTCGCGCGCATCGGAAGCATCGATCGCGCACATTCTCGCGCGGCTGTTCAGGACCGATGAAAAGCTCGCGCGGAAGCTGAGCGAGATTGCCGCACCGGTTTTGCGCAATTGGAATGGCATTGAGGTCGGCGCTATTCGCCCGGCTTTCGGCATCGAGTGATAGCGTTTGGGGATGAGGCAGCTTCTGCCGAAGCCGCGCTTTCAGATGGCATTTTCTGCTAGCGCCGGCATATCCTTTCCGCTGCTTCGCTCCGGCGGATCGACGCGGTTCGGCCAGGCACCCGTTCGGCCAAGCGCCAGTCAACAAAGTGTATGGCCAAGACCGGCTTTTTGGTTAAAGGTCTGCCGGCCCAAAACCTTGTGGAAGAGGACGTGAATGCCTACACTCCAAAAATGAGCAGAGCATTCACACGTGAGCAGGACAGCGACAATTCACCCCCCGATATTGGCGAAAGGCCGATAAGCCAGCATCGCAATCTGGTGACGGAGGAAGGCTTGGCAGCGATCGATGCCGAGATTGCGGCGCTGCAGAAGGAAATGTCGGACGCGGAGGCGATCAGTGATCGCGAGAAGGTGGCGCTCGTTTCCCGCGACCTGCGCTACTGGGTGGCGCGCCGCGAAACGGCTGAAATTTCCGTTCCCGATCCCGACAGCGCCGTCGTCCGCTTTGGCATGACCGTGACGATCGAGGACGAGGACGGCAAGACCAACACCTGGAAGATTGTCGGCGAGGACGAAGCCGATGCCAGCCGGGGCAAGATCTCGCATGTCGCGCCGATGGCGATCGCGCTGTTCGGCAAATCCGTCGGCGATGTCGCGACGGTCAACGGCAAGGAATGGGAGATCGTGGCGCTGGGGTGATTACCGCCATCAACCTGCTCGGATGTTCCATGGAAGATGGAATTTCTGTATGAGCCCAACTTCTAGTCCAGCTATGCCACTTACTGGAAGGCCTCGCCATTCTAAATCCTGCGGTTGTGCCGTATAGATCTCAATTTGGCGCGTCTCTTTTAGGGTATGTCTGATTGTTTGGTTAAGACGCCGGCTCGTCCGCTGCGTTGAGCCGGGATTGCCATAGAAATAAAGACGTTTACCTAGGCCCATTTTGGCAACACCTACGTAAACAGCTGTTCCTGAAATAGCGAATGCGTAGACACCGGGTTCCTTTGGCAAGACTCCGTGAGCGGTAATTTTTCCGGATAGTTCATCGATGCGCCACTGGGCAGCCAGTGCGAAGCCTGACGTAATCAGGCGCTCCACGGTCAGCTTCGGCTTGGCAAATTCCGAGGTAATTTGTCCTTTGACGTCTTTAACCAGAATTGGTTGATCGTTTGCGGATTCAATCGATCCTTCCGTTCTCGCAAGCCAAAATTCCCATTGCCTTCCCGATTGTCGGCCGGCAATTCGGCCATCCTTAAGAAGTCTCTGAGTAATCTGAAAAACCTGTTGATGCGGTCTGACGCCTGTACGCGCCACAATCATCTCGTTGCTTGCTGATTGAGGAGCAATTGAAGCAAGGAACTAGATTATCCGTTCACTATTCGTCATGTAAATTAGATTCTTGCGGCTATTTCACCTTGCCCCGCTCGGCAACTGTATAGGCGCAAGCTTCTCCTTTGCTTTGCAAGCCGCTCCTTGAATTCGTCGGTCATGTACGGAGAGTTTTCTCCCTGTGCCAGGACTGAAAGGGCGACCTCATATCGATCCATGCACCGGCGCGTGGCGGCGAGAATTCGCTCTTCCTTGTCTTGTGTCGGCATGACACTACTCCACGTAGAACAACTGCCTACTACATGCAGTTTGCTTGCGGAAGCGCTACACTCCTACAACCATCCCTTCTTGCGGAAGAAGAGGATCGGCAGCACGGCTGAAAGCACCATCAGGCCGAGTGCGTAGGGATAGCCGAAGGCCCAGGAAAGCTCCGGCATGTTGTGGAAATTCATGCCGTAGATGGACGCCACGAGCGTTGGCGGCATGAAAATGACGGCCGCGACCGAGAAAATTTTGATGATCGCGTTCTGCTCAACCGAGACGAGGCCGACGACGGTGTCGAGCAGGAAGGTGATCTTGTTGGATAGGAAATCGACATAAGCGTTGAGCGATTGCGTGTCGCGCTCGAGCGACTTCATCCAGGCGCGGGTTTCCTTGTTTGTCTTGGCGCCGTTGGTTGTCCCCGCCGAGAGATAGACGAGCATGCGGTTCACGCCAGCCAGGCTCTCCCGCACCTTGGAGAGGAACGCCCCCTCGCGTCCGATGCTGCGCAACGCGCCACGGAATTCCGCCGTGCCCATGGGGCGGCCTCCGGGCGTGGTGTCGAAAAGGCCGTTCGAGGTCTCGTCGAGCCCCGCGGCGACGTTTTCGAGAATATCGGCGATGCGGTCGGTTATGGCTTCAATCAGCCCGAGGAAGAGCCAGCCCGCATCGCATTTCGGCGTTACGATGCCGTTGCCGGGCTTTGCCACGCGCGCCTCGAACTGGACAAAGGATTTCGGGTTGGAATAGCGCAGAGTAACGAGCCGGTTGCCTGCCAGGATGAACGTGATGGGAGCGATGCTTGGCGAGCCGACATGGGCCGAATGCAGCACCGAGGCGGTCATGAACTGGATGCTGTTTTCTACGTAGAAGCGGCTCGATTCCTCGATCTCCCGCATCTCCTCGCGGTTCGGGATCTCGACACCCAGCATCCTTTCGACTGCCTGCTCCTCTTCGCGCGTCGGTGTGTTGAGGTCGATCCATGCCGCCGATTGGGGGATCCCGGCGACGACATCGAGCGGCGCGGGCAGCAGGCACTCGCCTTCCTTGACATAAGCTGTGAGCATCGGCGGCCTTAGGCGAGTGGTACTTGGGTAAACGGAAATTCAATCCTGGGTAGCGTATCTTGCCGCCTTGCTCGTCTCCGCGAGAAGCGTGTCCATGAGGCGTTCGGCCGCTTCCGAGATCACTGTCCCGGGCGGGAATATCTCGCTCGCGCCGGCCTTGCGGACGGCGTCATAATCCTGCGGTGGAATCACGCCGCCGGCCACGATCATGACATCGTCACGGCCGCGTTTCTCCAGCGCCTCGCGCAATTCGGGTATCAGCGTAAGATGCCCGGCGGCCAGCGAGGAAACGCCGACAATGTCGACCTCGCGCTCGACGGCCAGCTTGGCGACCTCCTCAGGCGTCTGGAACATAGCGCCGACGATAACCTCGAAACCCAGATCTCCGAAAGCCGTGGCGATCACCTTCTGGCCGCGGTCATGGCCGTCCTGGCCCACTTTGGCCACGAGAAGGCGCGGCGCCGCTCCGGTATTGCGGGCGAATTCCTCGACTTTGGCGAGAACCCGGTCGATGGTAGCGTCCGCGCCGATTTCGTTGCGATAGACACCGGAAATGGTGCGGATTTCGGCGACATGACGCCCGAACGCCTTTTCCAGCGCCAGCGATATCTCGCCCACCGTCGCCTTGGCGCGCGCCGCGCGGATGGCGAACTCGAGCAGATTACCGTCGCCGTTTCGCGCGGCCGCCGTCAGCCGGTCGAGCGCATTCTCGACAGCAGCGACATCGCGCGTACCCTTCAATTGCTGCAGCTTGGAAAGCTGCCGTGCGCGCACCTCGGCATTGTCCACCTTGAGGACATCGACCTCGATATCCTGCGCAGGTTGGAAATTGTTGACCCCGACGACCGTTTGCTGGCGTGAATCGATCCTCGCCTGCGTCCGGGCGGCAGCCTCTTCGATCCTGAGCTTCGGAATGCCTTTCTCGATGGCCGCGGCCATTCCGCCCAGCTTTTCTACCTCCTCGATGTGGGAGAGCGCCCGGTTGGCGAGGTCGTGCGTCAGTCGCTCGACATAGGCCGAGCCGCCCCATGGATCGATAATGCGCGTGGCGCCGGATTCCTTTTGCAGCACCAGTTGGGTGTTGCGCGCGATCCGCGCCGAATGGTCGGTCGGCAGCGCCAGCGCCTCGTCGAAGGAATTGGTGTGCAGCGATTGCGTATGGCCCTGCGTCGCGGCCATCGCCTCGATCAT
>JBQCEL010000206.1:0-11894 GCA_051960255.1 Rhizobiaceae bacterium | reverse complement strand
GAGCGGATAGCACCACACCCCACCCCCCCCCCCCACCACCACACACCCACAACACACAACCCGCCCCGCGCCCCCCCCCCCCCCCCCCCCCCGCCGGATCAGTCACGAGAACAAATCGCCTCAGGCGACGGCTTCCTCGCCGTCTTCGCTCTTCTTCTCGCGGGCGATTTCCTTGCCGGTCTTCTGGTCGACCACCTTCATGGAGAGGCGGACCTTGCCGCGCTCGTCGAAGCCCATGAGCTTGACGAAGACCTTGTCGCCTTCCTTGACCACATCGGTGGTCTTCTGCACGCGCTCGGGCGCCAGCTGGGAGATGTGGACGAGGCCGTCGCGGGGACCGAAGAAATTGACGAACGCGCCGAAATCGGCGGTCTTGACGACCGTTCCCTCGTAAATCTCGCCGACTTCCGGTTCGGCCACGATGGTGTGGATCCACTTCTTGGCCGCTTCGATCTCCTTGCCGTTGGCGGAGGCGATCTTCACCGTGCCGTCATCCTCGATATTGATTTTGGCGCCGGTCTTCTCGACGATCTCGCGGATGACCTTGCCGCCGGTGCCGATGACGTCGCGGATCTTGTCGGTCGGGATCTGCATGACCTCGATGCGCGGCGCGAATTCGCCGAGTTCCTTGCGGCTCTCGGTGATCGCCTTCGCCATCTCGCCGAGAATATGCAGACGGCCATCCTTGGCCTGGCCGAGAGCGACCTTCATGATCTCCTCGGTGATGCCGTCGATCTTGATGTCCATCTGCAGCGAGGTCACGCCGTTGGAGGTCCCGGCCACCTTGAAGTCCATGTCGCCGAGATGGTCCTCATCGCCGAGAATGTCGGAAAGGACGGCGAAGCGCTCGCCTTCCTTGATGAGGCCCATGGCTATGCCCGCGACCGGTTTCGACAGCGGAACGCCGGCGTCCATCAGGGCAAGCGAGGTGCCGCAGACGGTTGCCATGGACGAGGAGCCGTTCGATTCGGTGATCTCGGAGACCGCGCGGATCGTATAGGGGAACTGCTCAGCCGCCGGCAGCATCGGATGAATGGCGCGCCATGCCAGCTTGCCATGGCCGATTTCGCGCCGGCCCGGCGAACCCATGCGCCCCGTCTCGCCCACCGAGAAGGGCGGGAAGTTGTAGTGCAGCAGGAACGTTTCCTTATAGGTGCCCGTCAGCGAATCGATGAACTGCTCGTCCTCGCCCGTGCCGAGCGTCGCCACGACGATCGCCTGCGTTTCGCCACGCGTGAAGAGCGCGGAGCCGTGGGTGCGCGGCAGGATGCCGACCTCGGCCAGGATCGGGCGAACGGTCTTGAGATCACGGCCATCGATGCGGGAACCCGTGTCGAGGATGTTCCAGCGGACGATCTTGGCCTGAAGCTCCTTGAAAACCGAAGCGACCTGCTCGGCATTCCATTTCGACTCGCCATCGCCTTCCGGGAGAAGCGTGGCTTTCACCTTGGCCTTGGCGGCGTCGACGGCGGCATAGCGCGTCTGCTTGTCGGTGATTTTGTAGGCGTCGCGCAGATCAGTCTCGACGATCGCCAGCATTTCCTTTTCGAGCTCGGAATAGTCTTCCGTGACGTGCTCGCGCGGCTCCTTCGCCGCCACTTCGGCCAGCTTGATGATCGCATCGATCACCGGTTGGAAGGAACGGTGGCCGAACATCACGGCTTCGAGCATCACGTCCTCGGGCAATTCCTGCGCCTCGGATTCCACCATGAGGACGGCTTCCGACGTGCCGGCGACGACGAGGTCGAGCTTAGATTCCGGCATCTCGTCGATATGCGGATTGAGCACATACTGCCCATTGATGTAGCCGACGCGCGCGCCGCCGATCGGTCCCATGAAGGGAACGCCGGAAAGCGTCAGCGCCGCCGAAGCCGCGACCATCGACAGCACGTCCGGATTGTTCTCCAGATCGTGCTGCATAACCGTGACGATCACCTGCGTGTCGTTCTTATAGCCATCGGCGAAAAGCGGGCGAATAGGGCGGTCGATGAGGCGGGAAACGAGCGTCTCGTTCTCGCTCGGACGGCCTTCGCGCTTGAAATAGCCGCCGGGAATCTTGCCCGCGGCATAGGTCTTTTCCTGGTAGTTGACGGTCAGCGGAAAGAAGTCCTGGCCGGGCTTCGGCTCCTTCGCGGAAACCACGGTGGCGAGAACGACGGTCTCGCCATAGGTGGCGAGCACCGCGCCGTCTGCCTGGCGCGCGATCTTACCGGTTTCGAGTTTGAGGGGACGGCCGCCCCATTCTATTTCCACCTGATGATGATTGAACATGTCTTGTCCTTTTCCTACGGAACGGTCCGCCTTTTTGCGGGATCAGCGTTCCGGCTTCTTTCGCGGACGAGCCACGGGCAAGACAGCAGGATATCCTTCTCCAAACGCGCGACCGGAAAGGCGCGCCGGGTATCCTGCAATCCTGCCCCATGACCGGTCCATGGCAAGAGCATGAATGCGATCAGATGCGAAGCATCATGCTCTTTTCTCTGCATGATCCGCTGGAAACGTCGGTACCGGCTATCCGGATCATGCTGTTTCAGACATCGGGAAGATTGCATTGCCTTCCGATGATGCCTCGCCGGACCATCATTTTCGCGGTCCGGAATGGAAGCCGGCGGACCGCATGCGCAATCCGCCGGCGAAAGCGTCAGCGACGCAGGCCGAGTTTTTCGATCAGCGTCTGGTAGCGGCCCTCATCCTTGCCCTTGAGGTAGTCGAGAAGGCGGCGACGCTGGGAAACGAGTTTCAACAGGCCACGACGGGAGTGGTTGTCCTTCTTGTGATCCTTGAAGTGCTCGGTCAGGTTCTTGATGCGCTCGGAGAGAATTGCAACCTGAACTTCCGGGGACCCGGTATCCCCGGCCGCGGTGGCGAATTCGCCCATGAGTTCTTTCTTGCGCTCTGCAGTGATCGACATCGAGCTTCCTTTCTATCTGCCCGGAACGAATTCGTCCGGAATGGGACGCCCACAGCCGGGATGTCGTCCAGCAGGGGCCAACTATCGGAGCGTCAAACGCAACGATGGCGCGCATATAGTGCAAGAGACGGCGAAACGCCAGCGGAATCGCCAAAGCGGGCCCGGGATCACTCCTCCTGCCTGTCTGCGCCCTCGATTTGGGAGGCCGAACGGATCCTGTCGAGCGGGATGGCGAAACGCCATTCGATGCCGTCCCGGTGGAGAATCCGTTGCGGCTCGGCATCGAGCGCGCCAACCAGCATGCGCTCGATGACCTCGGTTCCGAAGCCGCGCCGCTCGGTGCGCTTGCGCAGCCGGGGGACATATTCGCGCCAGACCAGATCGAAGATTTCGCCGCGCACCTGCCAATGCACCTTCAACCGCCCCTTGGGAGCTGAAAAGGCGCCATATTTCGCGGCATTGGTCGCAAGCTCATGCAAGCCGAGGCCGAGCATCTGCGCCGCCTGGTTGGAGAGCCTGACCTCCGGGCCGGAAAGTTCGATGCGCTCGCCGTCGCTCGGCTGGAAGGGCTCGATCTGGGTTGCAAGAAGTTCCCGGAATTCCACGCCGCTGACCCCGCCGGCGATCAGAAGGTCGGTCGAACGGGCAAGGCCGAACAGCCTTTTCTGGAAACTGTCGTGGAAAGCGTCGACGTTGCGCGCGGTTCGCGCCGTCTGCTTGGCGATCGAGGACACGACCGTCATCTGGTTTTTCGAACGGTGCGCCACCTCCCGCATGAGAAAGCGGATTTCATTTTCGGCCTGCTTGCGCCGTTCCGAGGCTGCCGCAAGCGCCGCCGAAACGGCCGTGATCTCGGCTATTGGATGGCTGACGGGTTCCACCGATGCGCCCGCCCCCAACCTGCGGGCGTCCCGCGCCAACCGCCGCACGGACCTTGTTATCTCTCGGGAGAGGAAAAGCGCGGCTGCCGTTCCGAGCGCGATGACGATCAAGCCGCCGAAGCCCAGCCACCACAGGCTCCGCCGCATCGATCGGTCGATCACCGAGGAACGCGCCCAAATCACCGTCGTCCAGCCGGTCAGGCCGGAAACCTGGACGGAGGCCCTGTAAGCGACACCCTGATAGGTGACGGGAACGCGGCCGGAAGGCGATGGCCCGCGGGAGATGAGATCGAGGAAAAATGGCTTGCCGATCGGATCATGGTCCGAGGACGACGCAATGACCACGTTCCTGCGGTCGACCAGCGTCACATTCCATCCGTCCGCCAGATTGTGCCGCACCAGCGCACGGGCCAGGCTGTCGGTGCTTTGCGTCAGGACCAGGACAAGCGGCGGCCCCTTGTCGGGGAAATAAGGCAGGGCGACGTTGAAGACCCAGTTCTTCGCCGTCTTGCCAAAATAGATGTCGGATATGATCGGCTGCCGCTTTTCGAGCGCCAAAGCGGGGGACTTTGTGTCGACCGGTTTTTCGAGTTTGCTCCCGTAGGGCGCGCGCGTGTTCATCAACTGATTGAAATTCTGATCGAGAACGATCAGGAAGCCGCCCGTCCCCGCAAGCGCCCGTTGCGAGCGATCGTAGAAGCCCTGCAAATCGCCTTGGCGCAGCGAAGGCGTCGAGGAAAGCACGCGCAGGATCGTCAGCATCCCCGATGCCTCACGGTCCACTGCCTCGGACAGCGATGCCGCGGTTGCCGCGGCAAGCGTGGACACGACCTGCTGCTGCGCCTCGTTGTTGCGCTTGAGGAGGACAATGGAAAAGCCGAGCGCCGGCAGAATGGTGACAGCCACCACCAGGATAAGGAAAATCGCGATCGGCCGGGGCGCGGTATGAGCCCGTTCACGCCAGCCAACGCGCCTGAGAAAGGGAAACCTGACTTCCTTATCGCTCTTCAAAATCGCATTTTTCGGCAAAACAGCGGAAGGAGCGCCAGATAGCGTCCGAAAGCCACCCGGCGATCCGCAACGCAACGCGCTTCACGTTCCTCCCGTGCCTCGCCGATCCTTGAATCACCCGGATGTGCGCCATCGATTTCATCGATCATAACGCCTAAGACAGGCAATAACATCTTTTTCGTGACCGGGCCCATCGCCAGTCACAGGGCAATTCAATTCCACAAGCTGCGATGACCGTCATCGGGTTCCCGCCCGTGTGAAGGGCGGCATTTTTGTCCCTCATATGGGAAAAAGCAGGTGGTGACGTCGGCGCTGCCCTCGCGCCGTTATGGTCTGCCGGGGAGGATAGGCTAAGAGAACACCCGTTTCGGCTTGAACATCCCCGCCTCGACCGATCCGATCGCGACCAGGCGTCCGCGCGCCGTCGCGCAGGCCTCCACCGCTTCCACCGGCGCGTCGCGTCCTCTCACGATTACCGGATTGCCGAGGCGGATTCGGTGCGCGGCGTCATCCGTCACCTTGATCTGCGGCAAATCCTCGAGCGCGGCGGCGGTATCGACGAGAAGATCGTCGATGGCCTGGAAGGATGGCGGTTCTCCTGAAGGTTCGGCTGCTTCCTGCGTCCCTGAAGCGCGCGCTTCCTCAAGCTCCGCAACCGTCACCAGATCCTCGGGCGTGAAGGGTTCGACCAGAGTGCGCCGCAAATCCGCTATATGACCATGGCAACCGAGATCGCGGCCCATATCGCGGGCAAGGCTGCGGACATAGGTCCCCTTGCCGCACTCGATCTCGAATATAGCGCGGCCGTCGTCCGGCCGCTCGATGAGATCGAGACGGAAGATCTCCACCTCGCGCGGCGGGATATCGACTGTCTCACCATCGCGAGCGATATCATAGGCGCGTTCGCCACCGATGCGGACGGCCGAGAATTGCGGCGGTATCTGCTGGATGAGGCCGGTATATTTCGGCAAAAGCGCCAGAATGTCCTCGGCGCTCGGGCGCAGGTCGGAGCGAACGGTCACGCCGCCCTCGAGATCGTCGGTCGAGCGCTCCTCGCCCCAGGCGATCGTGAAACGGTAAATCTTGGCGCCGTCCATGACATAAGGCACGGTCTTGGTCGCCTCGCCGAGCGCGATCGGGAGCATGCCGGACGCGAGCGGATCAAGCGTGCCGGCATGACCCGCCTTCTCCGCGTTGAATAGCCATTTCACCTTGGAAACGGCTTCCGTCGAGCCCATGCCGACGGGCTTGTCGAGAACCACCCAGCCGGAGATGGGCCGGCCCTTTCTCTTGCCGCGGCGGGGCATCAGAACTGGCCCTCATCCTTACCCTCTCCCCGTAAACGGGGTGAGGAAGGCGTCGGCGTCGCCGCTCGTCTCCTCTCCCCGTAAGCGGGGAAAGGATGCCGGCAGCCAGGTGAGGGGCAGATGCCGCTCTTCATTCGTCCTCCTTGTCATCCTCCAGGTCGCGCGCGACTTCCGGCGATTTCAACAGCCTGTCGATCCTGGCGAAATTCTCGAAGCTCGTATCGACCCGGAAACGGAATTCCGGCATGTACTTCATCTGTCCTAGCGAATGGGACAATTTGCCCCTGATAAAGCGGGCATGGCGATTGAGCGTATCAACGATGGTATCCGCATCGGCCTCGCCGAGTGGCGAAACAAACGCCGTCGCAATCTTCAGATCCGGCGACATGCGCACCTCGGAAACGGAAAGCACCGTCGAGCCGAGCCGTTCATCGCGCAATTCGCCGCGCTGGAAGAATTCAGCCAGAGCGTGACGCACCTGTTCGCCGACCCGCAACTGGCGCTGGGAGGAGCCGCTTTTCATCGACACAACCTGCTTTCGAACGTGCCGGCAATACGATTGCGCAACGAACGGCCGAACGGATTCGGACCGCCGTCCCGTTGCTGGAAATTACCGGCTTCAAGGGTCTGCTTGACAGCGACTCGCATCAATTGCAAGCAATTCATCATCCTAATCGGGGTGATTCGCCGTGAAAACACCTATGCGGGTTGCCATCCTTTCGCTGATTCTGGCGCTTCCCGCGACCGGTTCCGCGCTCGCCAAGGACCGTTATCTCTTTTCCAATTTCGGGCTGATCGGGAAATATTCCAACAATTACGAACTTCGTCTCGGCCTGGGCGCCTATGACACGGGGATATTTTCCCATCATAAATTCAACGGCGCCGACATCTATGGCGAACTGCTCTTCCCCTCGCCGGATTTCCTCTACTGGCTCGGCTCGCCGCGGCCCCATATCGGCGTCGATATAGCGACGCGTTCGCACGCGATCGACTTCGCCTATGGCGGCCTCACCTGGGACACCTATTTCACGCAACGCCTCTTCACGACGGAGAGTCTGGGCATAGCGATCACGTCTGCCACCAATCTTCACGATCCGACGGATTACAAGCCGATGGGATGCAAGGTGCTTTTCCACCTTGGCGCCGGCATCGGTTACGATATCACGAAGGATATATCGCTACAGCTCTACGCCGACCATTTCTCCAACGCCAAGCTATGCAAGCCCGACGCGGGGGCTGAATCCGCCGGTTTCCGCATCGGCTATCGCTTCTGAGGCCGAATCGGGAAAGCGAGCCCGCTCTCCCGTTCCCGGCAAGATCGCCTACAGCGTGCGCGTCACCATCTCGACGCGGTAGCATTCGATGACATCGCCCTGGCGGATGTCTTCGTAATTCTCGAACGCCATGCCGCATTCCTGGCCGGCTGGAACTTCGCCGACCTCGTCCTTGAAGCGCTTCAGCGTCTTCAGCTTGCCTTCGTGGATGACGACATTGTCGCGGATCAGACGGACGCCCGCGCCGCGTTCCACCTTGCCGTCGGTCACGCGGCAGCCGGCGACCTTGCCGACCTTGGTGATGTTGAAGACCTCGAGGATTTCCGCATTGCCGAGGAAGGTCTCGCGACGTTCCGGTGAAAGCAGGCCCGACATCGCCGCCTTCACATCGTCCACGAGATTGTAGATGATGTTGTAGTAGCGGATCTCGGTCCCGACCTTTTCGGCCGCGTCGCGCGCCTGTTTGTTGGCGCGCACGTTGAAGCCGATGATCGCCGCATTCGACGTTTCCGCCAGGGAGACATCGCTTTCGGTAATGGCGCCGGCGCCGGCATGGACGATCCGGGCCCGGACTTCGTCGGTGCCGAGCTTGTCCAACGCGCTGATGATGGCCTCGATCGATCCCTGGACGTCGCCCTTGATGACGAGCGGGAATTCCTTAAGACCCGACGTCTGCAATTGCGACATCATCTGTTCGAGCGAGCCGCGCTGGCCGGCCTGGCGGGCAACGGCCTTCTCGCGCGCCACGCGCTGGCGATATTCGGAGATTTCACGCGCGCGCGCCTCGCTTTCGGCGATACCGAACCGGTCGCCCGCCTGCGGCGTTCCCTGCAGTCCGAGCACTTCCACCGGCATTGACGGGCCGGCCTCATCGATCTGCTCGCCAAGGTCGTTGACGATCGCACGGACGCGGCCCCATTCGTTGCCGGCGACGAGAATGTCGCCCGGCAGAAGCGTGCCGGTCTGGATGAGGATGGTGGCGACGGGGCCGCGGCCGCGGTCAAGCTTGGCTTCGATGACCACGCCTTCGGACGTGCGCCCTGGATCGGCCTTGAGATCGAGAATCTCGGCCTGCAGCAGAATGGCTTCGAGCAATTTATCGAGATTGGTGCCCTTCACCGCCGAGACTTCGACTTCAAGCGTCTCGCCGCCCATGGACTCCACGACGATCTCGTGGCGCAGCAATTCCGTCCGCACCCTCTCGGGCTTGGCGTCGGGCTTGTCGATCTTGTTGATGGCGACGATGATCGGAACACCGGCGGCGCGGGCATGATTGATCGATTCGATCGTCTGCGGCATCACGCCGTCATCGGCCGCGACGACCAGCACAGCGATATCCGTCGCCTGGGCGCCGCGTGCGCGCATGGCGGTGAAGGCGGCGTGGCCGGGCGTATCGATGAAGGTGATCTTCTGGCCGTTGTGCTCGATCTGATAGGCGCCGATATGCTGCGTGATGCCGCCGGCCTCGCCGGAGACGACATTGGCATGGCGGATCGCATCGAGCAGAGACGTCTTGCCATGGTCGACATGGCCCATGATGGTCACGACCGGTGGCCGCTGCTCCAGATTCTCCTCGCTGTCGGTGACCTGGAAGAGGCCTCCTTCGACGTCCGATTCCGCCACGCGCTTGACCGTGTGGCCGAATTCCGACGCGACCAGTTCCGCCGTATCGGCGTCGATCACATCGCCGGGCTTCATGATCTGGCCTTGTTTCATGAAGAACTTCACCACATCGACGGCGCGCTCGGCCATGCGGCTTGCCAGTTCCTGGATAGTAATCGTCTCGGGCAAGACGACCTCGCGCGAAATCTTTTCGCGCGGCTCCTGATGCATCGCGCGCTTGAATTTCTCCTGCCGGCGACGCATCGACGAGAGCGAGCGTCCGCGCGCCACCTCTTCGTCGGAGAGGGCCGTATTGAGCGTCAGCTTGCCACGACGGCGATCCTCCTCGCCGCGGGTCGGCTTCGCCGGCCGCGCCACTTCGGGCCGGATGCCGCGCTTGGCGACTGGACCGCGGCTGCGCGGCTCGTCCTCGCTCTCCTCCGCGGCGGAAGCAATTTCGGCGCGGGCGGGCGTGCGGCGGCGCGCCTCCTCCTCGGCCCGGCGACGCGCCTCGGCCTCGGTCTTGACGCGGGCTTCTTCCTCAGCCTGACGGCGCGCGGATTCCTCGCGCTCGCGGCGACGGCGCTCTTCCTCGTCGGCCCGGCGCTTGGCGTCTTCCGCGGCGCGCTTGCGGTCCTCGACCTCGCGCAGCTTGGCGTCTTCCAGCGCTCGCCGGCGCGCTTCCATCTCGTCGCGGGAGAGCTCGTTTAGAACAATGGTTCCCCTGTCGCCGCCCTGCGGCTTCGGCTGGGGAGGCGGGGCGACTTTTCCGGCGCGGGCGCAGGCGCGGGCGCGACCGCGGCGGGAGCCGGCGCGGCCTGCTGCTGAACCCTCGGCTTCAATCCGGGCACGGCGGGCGCGGCTTCGGTTTTCTCGCCCGGCAGCGAAAATTTCCGCTTTTTGGTTTCGACAACGACGGATTTCGTGCGCCCATGCGAAAAGTTCTGCCGCACCGTGCCCTGCTCGATGCCGGGCCGCTTCAACGTCAAAGTCTTTTTCGTATTGACGCTCAGCGTCTTGTCGTCACTCGATTTGATATCACTCATTCCACATCCTCTGCGGCGCCATTCCTGCCCGCAACTTCCGCAACCACCAACGCATCGCCGCCGCGCCCGCCGCGATATCGGTCGAGCGCTACAACGCGTTTCAGCACCGCCTTGCCCGGCCCGCCTGCGAGCACGGCAGCATGTATCACATTTGCCCCCCCCAATGCCAAACCCAATTCGGCTTCCGAGAAGAGTTTGTATGCCGGCACCAGCGAGGCAGCGCCGCCAACGCGGCTCCTCCACGCCTGCGCGATCTTTCGCATCCCGTCATCCGCGGCCTCGCGCGCATGAAGCACGAGAAGCGCCTCTCCGCTTCGAACGGCCGCTTCGACCTTTGCGGCGCCCAGAACGACCGCGCCGGCCTTGCGGGCAAGACCGGCAGCACCCAACGCGGCACGGACCAGAAGATCGTCCACCACAGCGCCGAGATCGCCGGATGCCGAAACATCCGCCTTCAGCGCTCTTGCGAAAAGCTTTCGCGCAACAGCCTTGTCGATCAGGCTGCGCTCAGCCGAGACCCAGCATCCCCGCCCCGGCAGATTGCGCTTCAGGTCCGGAACAACCGTACCGTCGGGAGCGGCGACGAAGCGGATCATCTCTTCCGCCTCGCGCGCCCTTCTCGTCACGATACATGTGCGCTCGTTCATCTCGTTCAAGAGCTTCCCGCCGCAGCGCTCCAATTCTCTGTCCCGCCATGCCTCTCATGACGGGTCGATCCGACGGTTCCGGCCATTCCCAACCATATCAGGCGACCGCGGCGTCGGTTTCTTCTTCCCCGGTCTCTTCATCAGAGGCCAGATCGGCCTCGCTGATCCAGCCCGCCTTCAGCCGGGCCGCCACGATCATCTGCTCCGCCTCGGCGCGCGAGACGTTGTAATCGCCGAGCACGCCTTCGAAGACCTTCGTCTCACCGTCCTTGCGCTCCTTCCAGCCGACAAGATCGTCGACCGCATAGCCGGCGAAATCCTCAATCGTCTTGGTTCCGTCCTCGCCGAGCGCGACCATCATCGCGGTCGTGATGCCCGGAAGTTCGCGCAATTCGTCGGCGACGCCCAGCGCCTTGCGGCGCTCGTCCTGCTCGGCCTCGATGCGCTCCAGATATTCACGGGCGCGCGTCTGGATTTCCGTGGCCGTATCCTCGTCGAACCCGTCGATCGAGGAAATCTCGTCCTGATCGACATAGGCGACTTCCTCGACGGTCGTGAAGCCTTCCGAGGCCAGCACCTGACCGACCATCTCGTCGACATTGAGCGCTTCCATGAAGAGGGTCGAGCGCTCGGTAAATTCCTTCTGGCGACGCTGCGATTCCTCTTCCTCGGTGAGGATGTCGATATCCCAGCCGGTCAATTGCGAGGCGAGGCGCACATTCTGGCCGCGCCTGCCAATCGCCAGCGAAAGCTGGTCGTCGGGAACGACGACCTCGATGCGTTCCGCATCCTCATCAAGCACCACCTTGGCGACTTCGGCCGGCTGCAGCGCGTTGACGATGAAGGCCGCCGCGTCATTCGACCAGGGGATGATGTCGATCTTCTCGCCCTGCAATTCGCCGACGACCGCCTGAACGCGGCTGCCGCGCATGCCGACGCAGGCGCCGACCGGGTCGATCGAACTGTCGCGCGAGATGACAGCGATCTTGGCGCGGGAGCCGGGATCGCGGGCCACCGACTTGATCTCGATGATGCCGTCATAGATCTCCGGCACCTCCATGGTGAACAGCTTCGCCATGAATTGCGGGTGGGTGCGCGACAGGAAGATCTGCGGGCCGCGCTGCTCGCGCCGCACGTCATAGACATAGGCGCGCACGCGATCGCCATATTTGAAATTTTCGCGCGGGATCAATTCGTCGCGGCGGATGATCGCCT
>JBQCEL010000205.1:0-9667 GCA_051960255.1 Rhizobiaceae bacterium | reverse complement strand
TCGATAAGCGTTCTCGGGCCAGCAACCTTGTATATGCCTGACGGCGCCGCAACGCGAATCGCTTCGCCATTTCGGGTGGCTTCCGTCGCGGCGCCGGCGAGATAGACTTCGTCCCTTGCCGGGCAATCGAGAACGCCCGCGATCGGCCGGCCGTTCTCGACAATCGCGACGCTGACGCACCACTGCGACGAACCGCCGATGAAAGCGCGGGTTCCGTCGATCGGATCGACGACGAAGGTGCGCCGCGCCGACAGCCTGTCCGGATTGTCGGCCGTCTCTTCCGAGAGCCAGCCATAGTCCGGCCGCGCCGAAAGAAGGATATCGCGAAGAAAGCGGTCCACCGCGATGTCGGCTTCCGTCACCGGCGAATCGCCCTCTTTCATCCACGCCTCGGGACTCTTGCGGAAGTAGCGCATGGCGATCGTGGCCGCCTCGCGTGCCGCGCCCCTGATAAGATCGAGATCGGAACCCTCAGCTTCCGGCAAGCGTCATTCCTTCGATGAGAAGCGTCGGTGCGGCGGTGCCGAAATGGCGGTCGATATCGTTCGCCGGCGTCATGCGCATGAACATGTCTTTCAGGTTGGAGGCGATCGTCACCTCCGAAACAGGCCAGGCAAGCTTGCCGTCCTCGATCCAGAAGCCGGAAGCGCCGCGGCTGTATTCTCCGGTGACCATGTCAACTCCATGGCCGAAAAGTTCGGTGACATAAAAACCTGTCTTGAGCGAGCCGATCAGATCCTCCGGCGCGATTTCCCCCGGCTCGATGGCGAAATTGGTCGAGGAAGGGGAGATCGACGTGCCGGAGCGGACGCCTCTCCCGTTCGTCTCGAGGCCAAGTTCGCGGGCCGACGAGGTGGAGAGCAGCCAATTCGCTAGCACGCCGTCCTCGATGACGACGAGTTTCTCGCCGGCAACGCCCTCGCCGTCGAAAGGACGCGAGGAGGGGCCGCGTATCTTGCGCGGATCGTCGGTGACAGTAATTCCGGCCGAGGCCACCTTCTGCCCCATCTTGTCGCGAAGGAACGACGTCTTGCGGGCGACCGAGGCGCCGTTGATCGCCGATGCGAGGTGGCCCGCCATGCCGCGCGCCACGCGCGGATCGAGCACGACCGTAACGGGTCCCGTCTTCGCCTTCCTGGCTCCCAGCCTGCGAACGGTTCTTTCGCCGGCGCGCCGGCCGATCGCTTCGGGCGCCTCCAGTTCGCTGAAATGCAGACGCGAGGAAAAATCATAGTCGCGCTCCATCCCGGTGCCTTCGCCCGCCACCACACTCACGGAGCGGGAGAAGTTCGACGCGACATAATCGCCGAGAAAACCATCGGAGGTCGCCAATACCAGCCCTCCCAAACCCGCGCTCGCGCTCGCGCCGCTCGAATTGGTGATCCCCTTCACGGCAAGCGCCGCCTCTTCCGCGGCCAGCGCATCCTCGCGCAGGCGATCTGCCGAAATCTCCGTCGGGTCGAAAAGGTCGAGATCGGGGATTTCGCGCGCGAGACGGTTGCTGTCGGCCAGGCCCTGATAGGGATCTTCCGGCGAAGCCTTGGCCATGGCGACGGCTCTGTCGGCAAGAACCCTCGGATCCGAAGCGGCGGTCGCCGAAACACTGGCGACATGCTTCCCGACGAAGACTCGCAGTGAAACGTCGTCGCTCTCCGATGCTTCCGTGCCTTCGATCTTCCCCAGCCGGACGGAAACGCCGGACCAGCGGGAGCGTACCGCAACCGCGTCGGCCGCGTCGGCGCCGGCCTTCTTCGCCGCGTCGACAAGCGCCGCAACCTGTTCCTTCAATTTTGCAGCGTCGAGCGAATCGGTCATGCTGGGTTTCCTGCCTGACAATCCATCGCCGAAAGGCGGCCGATAAGCCGGCCGTTGGCGAGTCGGCATGAATTTGCTTTTGCACCATCTATTGTTCCGGACCGGCATGTGCAATGGCTTGGACACCGCCGGAATGGATGTCCGCCTTCGGGCGCCAATTCTCCAAGGGGACGATCTTGGCCGCAGCAGGACCGATGTATTACACCGAAGTGCTCCTCCTGCTCGGGGGCGCCGTTGTCGCCGCGCCGCTCTTCAAGCGCATCGGCCTCGGAACGGTCCTCGGCTATCTGGCGGCCGGCGTGGTGATCGGCCCGCTTGCGCGGCTGATCACCGGCGGCGAGGAAATCCTCCATGTCGCTGAATTGGGCGTCGTCTTCCTGCTTTTCATCATCGGGCTGGAATTGAAGCCGTCGCGTCTGTGGTCGATGCGGCGCGACATTTTCGGCCTCGGCCTCGCGCAAGTGGTGGCAAGCGGCGCAGCGCTGGCGCTGCTTGGTCGGTATGGCATGCAGCTTTCCTTCGGCGCGGCGATCATCGCCGGCTTCGGCCTCTCGCTCTCGTCCACCGCCTTCGCCCTCCAGATCCTCGAAGATGAGGGAGGAACGGGCAAGCATTACGGGCAGACCTCGTTTGCCGTGCTGCTTTTCCAGGATCTGGCGATCGTGCCGCTTCTGGCGCTCATACCGCTCCTCTCCGCCGGCACCGAGGCCGCGCATGCGATGAGCAGGGCGCAATTCGCCGTCGCCATTCTTGCCGTCGCCGCGCTTTTCTTCATCGGTCGTTATCTCATCAACCCGATCTTTCGCGTCATCGCCAATACCGGCGCGAAGGAGGTGATGATCGCGGCGGCGCTGCTCGTCGTGATGGGATCGGCGGCGCTCATGCAGTTCGCCGGCCTGTCGATGGCGATGGGCGCGTTCATCGCGGGCGTGCTTCTGGCGGAATCCTCCTACAGGCACGAACTGGAAGCGGATATCGAACCTTTTCGCGGCATTCTGCTCGGCCTTTTCTTCATCGCCGTCGGCCTGTCGCTCAAGGTGCCCGTCATCCTCGACAACTGGTTCGTCATCGTCGTTGCCGTGCCGGTGCTGATGCTGGCTAAAGTGGCGATCATCTATCCCCTCACCAGGCTTTTCGGCTCATCTCACGACGATGCGGTGCGCATCGCCTTCCTGCTGCCGCAGGGCGGCGAGTTCGGGTTCGTGCTTTTCTCGACGGCCGCAGCCGCCGGGATTTTCCGCGCCGAAACAGCCTCCCTCCTGGTCGCAATCGTCACCGTCTCCATGGCGCTGACGCCGATTTCGGTCAGGCTCGGCAATCTCTTCATCAGCCGCGAGGAAGAGGAAGAGATCGAGGAGGATTTCGACGGCGCCGGCTCGGACGTGCTGATGATCGGCTTTTCGCGCTTCGGGCAGATCGCCTCGCAAATCCTGCTCTCCGGCGGCACGGGCGTGACCATCATCGATCATTCCGCCAACCGGGTGCGGCAGGTGGAGAAATTCGGCTTCCGCATCTATTTCGGCGACGGCCGGCGCAAGGACGTGCTCGAAGCCGCGGGCATCAGGCAGGCGAAGATCGTCGCCGTGTGCACGCGCGGCGTGGAAACCACCGACAGGATCGTGGAGTTGATCCAGGCCGAATTCCCGCATGTGAAGCTCTATGTCCGCTCCTATGATCGCACGCACACGCTGCAACTCAGGGCGCGCGGCGTGGATTACGAATTGCGCGAGACCTTCGAATCCGGTCTGATGTTCGGAAGGATGACCTTGGAAGGCCTCGGCATTGATGCCGAACAGGCCCTAGCCATCACTGAGGATGTACGCAAGCGCGACGAGGAGCGGCTGGAATTGCAGGCCGTCGGCGGACTTTACGCAGGTCTCGACAAGATGCGCCTCAAGCCGGTCACGCCGGAGCCGCTGATGAAGCCGAAACGCGAATCGAAGCGGCTCGACAGCGCTAATGACGACAACAGACAGCCGGAAGAGGAGGAGCCGACGGCGGACGCGGTATAGCTAAGGAATTCGCGGGATTGCTTATAGTCTGTGGAGTTGAGACATCGCTCGCCGTCAGTCAGGACGCCGTTCGCGAAAGAAGCTTTTCAGGATTTTCGACGCCTCGTTTTCCCTGAAGCCGGTATAAACGTCGGGGGCATGATGGCAGGTTGGAAGCGAGAAAAACCGAGCTCCATTGAAGACCGCGCCGCCTTTTTCGTCCATGGCGCCGATATAAAGCCGGCGGATGCGCGCGAAGGATATGGCCGCGGCGCACATCGCGCAGGGTTCGAGCGTGACGAAGAGATCCGCCCCGGTCAGCCGTTCCGCCTGGAGGAGTTGGGCGGCCTCGCGGATCACCAGCACCTCCGCGTGAGCGGTGGGATCAAGATATTCGCGCGTTCGATTGCCGTCGCGCGCTATCAGCTTGCCGCCGATGACGAGAACGGCGCCGACAGGCACTTCGCCGCGACCGGCCGCCGCGTGGGCCTCGTCGAGCGCCATTTCCATGAAATCCGGTCGGCTCGGGTTCCGCAATTGTCCGTATTTCCTCTCGCGCCTATGACAAGCTCCTGATAGTTACGCGCCCTGAAAGGCAAATTCCATATGAGCGAACGACAGAAAAACCCCGGGCGCGGCCGGCCGGGCGGCAAGCCCGGTTTCCGAAGCGGAACCAGCGGCGCCGGCAAGAAGAATGACAGGCCGCGCAAGAAGTCCGACGCTTCGGGTGCTGAGACGGATCGCCCAACGGAGCGCATCGCCAAGCGGCTCGCCCGCGCCGGCCTTTCGTCCAGGCGCGACGCCGAGGCGCTGGTCGAGGCCGGCCGGGTAACGGTCAATGGGAAGGTGCTTGCCTCGCCAGCCTTCAATGTTACCGCGGATGACCAGATCGCTATCGACGGTACGCCGATCCCGGCGATCGAGCGGACGCGGCTGTTCCTCTTCCACAAGCCGGCCGGCGTGGTGACGACGAACCGCGATCCCGAGGGACGCCGGACCGTTTTCGAAGCGTTTCCCGCCGGACTGCCGCGTCTGATGACTATCGGTCGGCTGGACATCAACACGGAAGGGCTGCTCCTGCTCACCAATGACGGCGGATTGGCGCGCGCGCTCGAACTGCCGTCGACAGGGTGGCTGCGGCGCTACCGGGTGCGCGTCCATGGCGAAGTGGATGAGGCGGCGATTGCCGGGCTGAAGGACGGCATAGCGGTCAACGGCGTTTTCTACGGCGCGATCGAAGCCGCGCTCGACCGCAAGCAGGGCACGAATGCCTGGCTGACGATTGGCCTCAGAGAAGGCAAGAACCGGGAGGTGAAGAACATAATGAGCGCGCTCGGTCTCGAGGTGGCTCGGCTGATCCGGGTTTCCTACGGTCCTTTCCAGCTCGGCGAACTCGCGGAAGGCGAAGTCCGAGAACTGCGGGGCCGCGCGCTTCGCGAACAGCTCGGCGAGAGGCTCATCGAGGAAGCCGGCGCGAATTTCGATGCGCCTGTGACGACGCCCTTTTCGCGAAAGCAGTCCGAAGCGCGGGCGGAACAACAGGAAGCCACCCGTCCTCCGCAGCCGGCGCGCGGCCCCCGGATCGAGGAAGGCGGCCTTATCCGAAACCGAAAGCGCGAGCGCGAACAGAAACGCGAACAAGCGCTCGGGCGGTTGACGACGAAAGGTCCGCGTCCGGACCGGACGGAAAAGCGGGATCAGCCCACGACAGGAAGACGGAGCGCCAATGTGTGGATGGCGCCCGGCGCGCGCCCCGGTCGCGGCAAGACACGCGGAGAAGACGGATCGGACGAGACAGCGCGCGATAAGGGTTCGCCGCGCGGACGGAGCCACTCGCAACGGAGGAGCGAGCGGCAAACTGACGGCGGAGAGGATCGCACGGCGAAACCAAGGGGCGAAAGACCGTTCAGGGAAAAGCCCGAAGGCGGCCATGCCGAGGGTCGGGAGGGCCGGCCGGTACGGCACGGTAAACCGAAGCCCGGCTTTGGTCAAAAGTCGTTCAGACAGAACGCCTCGCGAACCGATGAGAAGGAACGGCGCGGCGACACCCCGAAGGGCAAGCCGATGAAAGGCAAGCGTCCGCCACGGAGAGCCTCCGATCACGCTCCGGACGGCTCGCCTCGCGGCCGCGGCGGCGACAGAAAGGGCAAGCCCGGTGCGGATCGTCGGCGGTGAGTTTCGCGGGCGTCCGCTCGCCACGCCGCATTCGCAGTCGATCCGGCCGACGACCGACCGAACGCGCGAGGCTTTGTTCAATGTCATCACCCATGCCTTCCCCGGCAGGATCGAGGGCGCCCGCGTGCTCGACCTCTTTTCGGGAACGGGCGCGCTCGGCATCGAGGCGCTGTCACGCGGCGCGGGCTTCTGCCTCTTCATCGAGGAAGCGGCGGAGGGCCGCGGACTCATCCGCGAAAATATCGAAGCTTTCAAGCTTCAAGGCCGCACGAAGCTCTTCCGCCGCGACGCCACGAGGCTCGGCACTATCGGGACGATGCAGCCCTTCTCGCTCCTCTTCGCCGATCCGCCCTATGGAAAGGGCCTGGGAGAGCTGGCGCTCACATCCGTGCTCGACGGCGGATGGCTGACGGATGACGCGCTTTGCGTGGTGGAAGAAGCCGCCGATGCGCGTTTCGAGACCGGCGCCAGTTTCCACCTTGTAGACGAACGCCGCTATGGCGATACCGTCATTCGGTTCCTGAAACGCAGCGCGGCAAGAGAAAAATAACCGATCGTTCATTTTCCCCGGACGGATCACTGCCCTATCTTTCGCATGCCATCCAAGGACGAATCACCCAATGACCTTCGCCCATTCCTCTTCCATTCGGCGCCCTTTCCTTGCCTTGATGGGGATCGCCGCCGCCGTTTTCGTGCTCGCCGCCCCGGCATTCGCAGCGCAAGACGCTCCCGCCGTTTCCGAATTCAAGCTCGCCAACGGGCTCGACGTGGTCGTCATTCCCGATCACCGCGCCCCCATCGTCACGCACATGATCTGGTACAAGGCCGGCAGCGCCGATGAAGCGCCAGGCAAATCCGGCATCGCCCATTTCTTCGAGCATTTGATGTTCAAGAGCACGAAGAACCATCCGGCGGGCGAGTTCACGGCAGCGGTCGCCGCCATAGGCGGGCAGCAGAACGCCTTCACCTCGGATGACTACACGGCGTTCTTCGAGAAAGTGCCTCCTTCGGCGCTCGAGGAGATGATGCGCTACGAGGCCGACCGCATGCGCAACCTCATCCTGACGGATCAGGTGATCATCCCCGAACGCAAGGTCATCATGGAGGAGCGGCGGATGCGGGTGGACAACAATCCGCAGGCGCTTCTCGGGGAAGAACTCGACGCCACCCTGTTCGAGAACAGCCCCTACCGTTTTCCGGTCATCGGCTGGATGCACGAGATCGCCAAGCTAAACCGCGTCGACGCGATGGCTTTCTACAACCGTTATTACGCGCCCAATAACGCGGTCGTCGTGGTTGCGGGCGACGTGACGCCTGAAGAGGTCCGGAAAGATGCCGAAGCGACTTATGGCAAGCTTCCGCGCGGCGAGGACCTTCCGCCGCGCGTGCGCCCGACCGAACCGGTCCATCATGCCCGGAAAACGGTGACGCTCAGCGATCCGCGCGTGACGCTGCCGAGTTTCCAGAAGCTCTGGATCGTGCCGTCCTACCACACGGCCAAGAACGGAGAGGCGGAGGCGCTTGACCTTCTCGCTGAAATCCTCGGCGACGGGACGAGGAGCCGCCTCTATCAGGCGTTCATCGTCAAGAAGGAGGCAGCTTCATCCGTCGGCGCTTTCTACCAGGGCACGATGCTCGACGCCACCAAGTTCGGCGTCTATGCGACGACGATCGGCCCGACCGGCCTTCAGGATCTCGAAAAGGGCGTCGATGCCGAAATCGAACGCATCAAGAAGGACGGCGTCACGGAAGACGAACTCGCGAAAGCGAAAAAGCGCTTTGTCCGCTCGATGGTCTTCGCCAGGGACAACCAGGAAGGCATGGCGCGGCTTTACGGCTCGACCCTGACCACCGGCGGGACGGTCAAGGACATTGAGGAATGGACAAGCAAAATCAATGCCGTCACGGCGGATCAGGTGAAGGCGGTCGCCGTGAAATATCTCGATCCGAACATCGCGGTCACGGGCTATCTGCTTCCCGCCGGAAAAGGAGACAAGCAATGAACGCGGTTCTTCCTTCCCGGCCTTCCGTTTCCGCATGGCTCTATCCGTCGGTGGCCGCCTTCTTCGCACTTCTCTTCGTCTTCGCCCAGCCCGCGCGCGCGGCGATGTCGATCCAGGACGTGACTTCCCCGAAAGGCGTCCATGCATGGCTGGTGGAGGATTATTCGGTCCCGATCATCACCATACGTTTCGCCTTTGCCGGCGGCTCCTCGCAGGATCCCGCCGGAAAGGAGGGCATGGCCAATCTGATGACGGATTTGTTCGACGAGGGGGCCGGCGATCTCGACAGCGAGGCGTTCCAGGAAAAGCTCGACGATTCCGGCGCCGAGATGAGCTTCGACGAAAGCCGCGACCAGATTTACGGCACGATGCGTATGCTGTCATCGGAGAAGGACGCCGCTTTCGACCTCCTCCGACTTGCGGTCGAAAAACCGCGCTTCGACCCGGACCCAGTCGAGCGCATGCGCGCGCAAGTCACCGCGGATATCGAATCGCAGGCACGCGATCCGCACAGGGAAGGCGGGATTGCCCTGGCGAAAGCGCTTTATGGCGATCACCCCTATGCAAAGCGCCCCGAGGGGACGGCCGAAAGCCTGAAGGCGATCACGCCCGCCGATCTCAGGGCCTTTCATGCGCGGCTCTTCGCGCGCGACAATCTGCATGTTGCTGTCGTCGGGGCGATCAATGCCGAACAGTTGAAAACCATTCTCGACAAGGTCTTCGGCAATTTGCCGGAAAAAGCGGATCTCACGCCGGTGCCGGACATCCAGCCGAAGCTTGGCGAGACGGTTTCAATCGACTACCCCTTGCCGCAAACCTCGCTGCAGCTCGTCTATCGCGGCGTGAAGCGGGACGCGCCCGATTTCTTCGCCGCCTATCTGATGAACCAGATTCTCGGCGGCGGCACGTTCTCATCCTGGCTGTTCCAGGAGGTGCGGGAAAAGCGGGGCCTGGCCTATGGGGTCACTTCGGGCCTTGTCGATCACCAGCACTCAAACGCGCTTGTCATAGGGACGGCCACACGCAGCCAAAGTGCCGCGGAAACGCTCAGGGTAATCCGCGAGCAGGTGAAGAAGATGATCGACCAGGGGCCAACAGAGGCCGAACTCGACGCGGCGAAGAAATATGTCATCGGCGCCTTCGCGATCGCCAATCTCGATTCCTCGGTGTCGATCGCACGCACGCTCATCGAATTGGAAATCGATCATCTCGGCATCGACTACATCCAGAAGCGCGAGGGACTGATCAATCAGGTGACACTCGATCAGGTGAAGGCGGCGGCAAAGAAACTGCTGTCGGTCAAGCCGGCGCTGCTGATCGTCGGAAAGCCTTTCGACCCTGATAAACTGTCCGAGAACAAGGGCTGATAGGATAGGAAGGGCCATAAACGCAGATTCGCGCGTGGCATCCACCCCACCCGCCTCGCTTCGCCCAGCACCCTCCCCTGGCAGGGAGGGAAAAAGCGTCGCCGCTACGGCTTTCCTCCGCCTATGAGGGGGAGGCGGTCCGAAGGACCGGAGGGTGCGCCTCCGATAGGGATAAGTCGATCTAACGGCCCGTGATATAATCCGCCGCGACGGCAGTGCGTCCGATCAGAACGGCCACCAACTGTTTTTCTTGATCTTGGCGGCGTTCTTGGCGTCGCGTTCCTTTTTCCACTCGGGCTCGCCGAGTTGGCCAACG
>JBQCEL010000204.1:0-2264 GCA_051960255.1 Rhizobiaceae bacterium | reverse complement strand
ACGGGCCCAAAGAGCGGATCACGCGTGACGCCGACGATGAGCTCGGCAACACCGCCCTCAACCATCCGCTCCACGTAAAGACCCGTGCCGATTTGCAGCAGATCCCGGGCCGCCGCCCCAACTTCATGGGCATCCCGCAAATTCAATCTTACCGCGCCCTGCTCTGATTTATGCGCAATACCGAGGGCTTTCGCGGCGACGGGAAAGCCGAGCGACTGGGCGACGGCGATCGCCTCAGTCGGTGTCGAGGCCTTTCGTCCGGACGGCACCGGCAGGCCCGCAGCGGAAAACAGGGATTTGGCTGAAGCTTCGTCGAGAGTTTCCGCCCCCCTTGAGGGGGAGGTGCCCGCGAAGCGGGCGGAGGGGGTCATATCAAAACCGGGCACCGTCAGACCATGCCCTCCCGCAGCGACCCCACCCGACCAGCCTGCGGCTGGCCATCCTCCCCTCAAGGGGGAGGGAAACGCCTGCATCCACGCCTCACCGATGAAAGCCGCCGTCTCCGCGGCATCGAATGCTTCCTCAATGCCGTTGAGGGGCGCGATGCCGCGCGCCATCAGATCGGACGCATGATCCTCCGGCAGGTTTTCGGCAAGCGAAGCAACGATCGCCCCTTTCGATCCATTTGCCCTTTGCGCCGCGTCGAAGGCCCGCACCGTCGCCCACCATTCCTCGTCCGAGCAACGGTCGTTGCGCGGGAAATCGAGCACAAGAAGATTGAGATCGAAGCCGCCCGCGGCCATCGCTGCAAAGGTGGAGATCAGCGCCGGCTCGTTGTTCCAGATAAAGGTGTTGTAGTCGAGCGGATTGGCGACGGCGACCAGCTGCCCCAGCGTCTCCTGCACGCGCGCCTTGTGATCGGCGGTCAGCGACGGGAAGAAGACCTTCCTCCCTTCCGCGCTGTCCGCCATCACCGAAGCCTCGCCGCCCGAACAACTCATCGAGGAGAGCCTGCGGCCGGCGAGCGGCCCAGCGACATGCAACAGCTTCAGCGCTTCGATGAAGGATGGGATGCTATCGACGCGCGCGATGCCGAGCCGCTTCAGGAACGCATCGGAGGCGGCATCGGAGCCGGCCAGAGACGCGGTGTGCGAAATCGTCGCCGCGCGCGCCTGTTCCGAACGCCCGGCCTTCATTGCCACGATCGGCTTTTTCAATTCTCTCGCGCGCTGTGCCAGATGTTCGAAGCCGGCAACCGAATCGAAACCTTCGATATGCAGGCCGAGTACGGAAACGCGCTCATCCTCGATTAGCCCGAGCGCCATCTCCGACAGGCCGGTCTGCGCCTGGTTTCCGGCCGTCATCAGGAAAGCGACGGGCAGCCCGCGCTTCTGCATGGTGATGTTGCAGGCGATGTTGGAGGATTGCGTGATGATCGCCGTGCCGCGCGCGCCGACCGGAAGTCGCTTGCCGCCATGCTGATCCGGCCACAAAAGCGCGCCGTCGGCGTAGTTGATGAGGCCGTAGCAGTTCGGTCCGATGATGGGCATATCGCCAGCGGCCCGGACAAGCTCGTCCTGCAGGCGCGCTCCATCAGGATCATAACGCTCCGTCTCCTTGAACCCTGCTGCGAAGCAAACGGCGCCGCCGGCGTTCCGCTCGCGCAACGCTGCCACGATCTCGACGCTCAGGCGGCGGTTGACGCCAATGAAGCAAGCATCCGGCGCGCCGGGAAGCTCGGCGACCGAACGGAAAGCCGGCACGCCGGCAATCTCGCTCCTAGTCGGATGAACCGGCCAGAGATCGCCGGCGAATTTCATCTTCAGACATTGCGCCACGACATTGGTGGCGAAAGCCCCGCCGCCGATGACGGCGATCGATTTGGGGCGGAGCAGGCGGTCGAGGCGCGTCATTTCCCTCCCCCTTGAGGGGAGGGTGGACAATCGCCGAAGGCGATTGGACGGGTGGGGTAGCCGAAGCCGGCTTCAGCGTTCAATTTTAATAAGGCATGAAGTGGGAGCATGGCCGCAGGAACCCCACCCGGCCGCTTCGCGGCCACCCTCCCCTCAAGGAGGAGGGAAATCGGCGGTAATCTCCTCATCCCCCCACCGCCCTCAACAACGCGCGGCTGATAATATGCCGCTGGATTTCACTCGTACCTTCCCAGATGCGTTCGACACGCGCGTCACGCCAGATACGTTCCAGCGGCAGATCGTCCATTAGTCCCATGCCGCCATGGATCTGGATCGCCTCGTCGGCGATGAAGGCAAGAACCTCCGTCGCTTTCAATTTCGCCATCGCCATATCCTCGTCGGTGACGGCGC
>JBQCEL010000203.1:0-20439 GCA_051960255.1 Rhizobiaceae bacterium | reverse complement strand
GCGCCGAAGATGCGGCCCGATCAGATCATCATCGTCAACCTTTCCGGCCGCGGCGACAAGGACGTGCATACGGTGGCGCAGATGATGGGTATGGAGATTTAGGCGGAGCTTTTGTTCCGAAGCTATAACACATGCTATATCCTAAGATTGACCAATGAGGACGCGAGACCATGGGCGAAGTTCCGCTGTCGCTGCATGTCGACACGAAGCTGAAAGAAAAACTGGACAATGAGGCGAGGCTCCAGAAAGTATCCGCCGACGACGTGGCGCAGCGCGCGATTGCCAGTTACCTGGAATATCTCGAACGAGAGCGGGAAATTCTGCGCGAGCGGATTGCCGAAGCGGATAAAGGCATCTTTATATCCGAAGAAGCCATGAACCGCTGGGTCGAAAGCTGGGGAACGGACAATGAGTTACCGCCTCCCGAGCCCGACATTTTTCCCGACAAATAGGCATGAAGATCGTATTCTTGCCTAGGGCGCAACGTGATCTCGTGTGGTTCAGACGCTATTATGAGAGGGTATTCCCCGAAGGCGCTCAAGGAGCACAGAACCAATACCGGCGCGCGCTCGCGATCTTGAGAAATAATCCGGAAATCGGACATCCGACCGATGAGGGTAAGCGCGTATTTGTTGTGCTCCACACGCCTTTTTCATTTGAATACCGCATTGCCAACAGCCGAATAGAGGTCTTGCGAGTCCGCGACGGTCGTGCTGACCGGTGATCCGACCGTTCTTAGAGGAAAGCTTCATGACCACCCGCATCGACCGCCGCTTTGAAAAGCTCAAACAAGAGGGCCGGCCGGCGCTCGTCACCTATTTCATGGGTGGCGATCCAGATTACGAGACCTCGCTGTCCATCATGAAGGCGCTGCCGAAGGCGGGCGCCGACATCATAGAACTCGGCATGCCCTTCTCCGATCCGATGGCTGACGGCCCGGCCATTCAGGCTGCCGGCTTGCGTGCTCTGAAAGGTGGGCAGACATTGGTGAAGACGCTCGCCATGGCCCGCGACTTCCGCCGCACCGACGACGCAACGCCGATCATCATGATGGGGTACTACAACCCGATCTACATCTACGGCGTCGACCGCTTCCTGAAAGACGCTGTCGAGGCGGGCATAGACGGGCTGATCGTCGTCGACCTGCCGCCCGAGATGGACGAGGAGCTTTGCCTTCCGGCGCTCAAGGCCGGCGTCAATTTCATCCGGCTCGCGACGCCGACCACGGATGACCGCCGCCTGCCGCGTGTCCTACAGAACACGTCGGGCTTCGTCTATTACGTTTCGATGACCGGCATCACCGGCTCGGCGCTGCCGGAAACGAGCCGCATCGGCGAGGCCGTCCGCCGCATCAAGGCCCATACCGATCTGCCGGTTTGCGTCGGCTTCGGCGTCAAGACGGCGGAACAGGCGCGCGCCGTCGGCCAGTCGGCGGATGGTGTCGTCGTCGGCACGGCGATAGTGAACGCCATTGCCAATGTGGTCGGGCCGAAGGGTGAAAAGACCGCCGATCCGGCCGAGGCGGTGGCGATGCTGGTTTCCGGCCTGGCGCAGGGGGTGCGCTCGGCCCGGCTTGCGCCCACTTACTAATTTCCCCACATTTCACCTTTATCCCGGCGCTGTGACAATCGGAGCGATGCGATGAACTGGATCACCAACTACGTCCGGCCGAAGATCAATTCGATGCTCGGCCGTCGCGAGATGCCGGAAAACCTCTGGATCAAGGATCCGGAATCCGGAGAAATGGTCTTCCACAAGGATCTGGAGGAAAACCAGTATGTTATCCCCTCCTCCGGGCATCACATGCGCATCTCCGCCAGGGAACGGCTGCGCTATTTCTTCGACGACGGTCGCTACGACGTCATCGACAACCCGAGGGTCATCGCCGATCCGCTGAAATTCCGCGATGAGAAACGTTATGCCGAGCGGCTGAAGGAATATCGCGCCAAGACCGGCCAGGACGATACGGTGCTGAGCGGGACAGGCACGATCGAAGGCCTGCCGATCGTCGCGACCGTGCAGGATTTCGCTTTCATGGGCGGATCACTCGGGCTCGCCGCGGGCGAGGCGATCGTCAAGGCGTTCGAAACCGCGGTCGCGCGCGAATGCCCGCTCGTTCTCTTCGCCGCCTCCGGCGGCGCGCGCATGCAGGAGGGAACGCTGTCGCTTATGCAATTGCCCCGCACGACGGTTGCGCTTGACCGGCTCAAGGAAGCCGGTATGCCCTACATCGTGGTGCTCACCAATCCGACGACGGGGGGCGTGACGGCCTCTTACGCCATGCTGGGCGATATCCACATCGCCGAGCCCGGTGCGCTGATCGGCTTCGCCGGGCCGCGCGTCATCGAGCAAACGATCCGCGAGAAACTGCCGGAAGGTTTTCAGCGCGCCGAATATCTCATGCAGCACGGCATGGTGGATATGGTCGTGTCGCGACTGGAAATGAAAAAGACCGTCGCACGCCTTCTAAAGATCATGTTGAAGGCGCCCGCCGATGCGGCGCTTTCAAGCGATTTGCCGTCGCACAGGCCGCCGCAGGAATTGGCCGCCGAAGCGTAGACCTTTTTCCTGCCCTATCCGACGCAACAAGGGCAGGAGAGCCCTGAAAATGACTTCTTTTCCCGAGATGCCGCCTGTCATGGCCGATAGCGCCGCCCACGCCGCAATCGCGCGGTTGCTGACCCTTCACCCGAAGGGCTTCGACCTTTCGCTCGACAGGATAACGCGCCTTCTCGATAGGCTCGGCAACCCGCAGGACAAGCTCCCACCGGTGATCCACGTCGCCGGGACCAACGGCAAGGGATCGGCCGTTGCTTTTTCCCGCGCGCTTCTGGAGAGCGCCGGCTATCGCGTCCACGTCCACACTTCCCCGCATCTCGTGCGCTGGCATGAGCGCTTTCGCATGGCCGGGGAGAATGGCGGCCGCTTTGTCGAGGACAAAGTGCTCGCCGATGCCATCGAACGCGTCGCCGCCGCCAATCGCGGCGAGAAGATCACCGTCTTCGAGATACTGACGGCAGTGATGTTCGTGCTCTTTTCCGAGCATCCGGCCGACGCCGCGATCGTCGAGGTCGGGCTGGGCGGCCGCTTCGACGCGACCAATGTCATCAAGACCCCCGCCGTATCTGTCGTCATGCCCGTCTCGCTCGACCATCAGGCCTATCTCGGCGATCGCGTTGAACTGATCGCGGCAGAGAAGGCCGGTATCATCAAGCCCGGCCGGCCCGTGGTCGTCGGCCAGCAGGAATCGGATACGGCGCGTCAGGTGATCGTCGAGACAGCCGAAAGGCTCGGTTGTCCGGTTTCGATCTACGGGCAGGATTTCGTCGCCTTCGAGGAGAACGGCCGCCTCGCGCATCAGGACGAAACCGGCCTGCTCGACCTACCGCTCCCGCGCCTGCCCGGCCGGCACCAATATGCCAACGCCTCCGCCGCGATCGCCGCCGTGAGAGCGGCGGGATTCAAGCTGAGCCATGCCGCCGCCGAAAAGGCCATGGAGGCGGTCGACTGGCCGGGCCGGCTGCAGCGGCTGACATCGGGCCGGTTGGCGGAGTTTGCGCCGGCCGGATCGGAACTCTGGGTCGATGGCGGTCATAATCCGGGCGCCGGCACAGTGATCGCCGAAGCGCTCGCCGAACAGGAAGAGCGTTTGCCGCGGCCGCTTTTTCTCATTTCCGGCATGATCAACACCAAGGATCAGAGCGGCTATTTCGCCGCTTTCCAAGGCATCGTGCGCCACGTTTTCACCGTGCCCGTCAATATGAGCGATGCCGGTGTGCCGAATAGCGAACTGGCGGCTCGGGCGGAGGAGGCAGGCCTTCCCGCGGAGCCGATCAGCTCGATCGAGGACGCGCTTCTGCTCCTCAGGCAGACATGGAACGCGGACGAGCCGCCCCCCCGCATCCTGATCAGCGGATCGCTCTATCTCGCTGGCGAGGCTCTTGCGCTGAACGGCACGCCGCCGCAATAAATTCCCCTACGCCAATCGACGAGGGAGGGAAGAATGTTTCGCTGGGGCGTGCTTTCGACGGCGAAGATCGGGCGGGATCATGTCATCCCAGCATTGCAGGACGCCGAAAACGGCGTTGTCACCGCTATCGCGAGCCGGGACATTGCGAAAGCGAAAGCTCTGGCGGGCCGCTTCGGCATTCCGCACGCCTTCGGCTCCTATGAAGAGCTTCTCGCGTCCGACACGGTCGACGGCGTCTATATCCCGTTGCCTACATCGCAGCATGCCGAATGGGCGGTGAAGGCGGCCGACGCGGGCAAGCATGTGCTTGTCGAAAAACCACTGGCGCTTAAGGCCGAGGACATCCGGCCCGTCATCGCCGCGCGCGACCGCAACAGCGTCCTCGTCGCCGAGGCCTTCATGGTCGCCTATCACCCGCAATGGATCGCCATCCGGGAGATGATTGCAAGCGGCGCGGTCGGGCGGATGCGGCACGTTCAAGGCGCGTTTTCCTACTACAACGCGGATCCCGCCAATATGCGCAACCAGATGGCTCTCGGCGGCGGTGGTTTGCCCGATATCGGCGTCTATCCGACCGTCGCAACCCGCTTCGCCACGGGTATGGAGCCGAGAAGGGTGCAGGCGACGGTCGAACGCGACCCGCGCTTCGGCACCGACATCTATGCCAGTGTCAGGGCCGAATTCGAAGGATTTGAACTTTCGTTCTACTGCGCCACCCAGATGGCCGCGCGGCAGTCGATGGTCTTTCACGGCGACGACGGCTTCATCGACGTCGCATCACCCTTCAATGCCGGGCTCTACGATCATCACAGGATCGTGCTGCACAACCGCAATCACACCGAAGCGAAGGTGATGCGGTTTCCCGACACACGCCAATACCGGGCGGAGGCCGAAACTTTTGCTCGCGCCGCGCAAGGCGAGGCGGTGGAAATCTTCACGCTGGAGCAGTCCGTCCTGAACCAGAAGGCAATCGACGCGATCTACCGCGCCGCCGAGCATGGCGGCTGGGAGTCTGTCTGATCCCGATGCTATGAAAAACGACTTTGCGTCGGACTGCACAACCGGCGAAGACTGTTCTTGAGGCGGCGGGCCAAGGAAAAAAGACGCCAACGGCTCTTCCCAAATTGATGCGGCTTCCGTTTTCCAGGGGGCGGGAACAATCCGGTCCCAATTGGATTACAACTTTGGCCCCAGACTATGGAGTGGATGAAGGTCTGCCCCCGCAGCCGAAACAATCTTCCGTCTTTTCGGCGCCGACCGGCGGGCAGCCCGAAAGCATGGGAGAAGAGTATGGCCGCCGAAGCCGAAACTTCCGGCACGCTCAGGCGTGACGCACGAATCATCGGGCTCCTTTTTGCCAGCACCACCAGCATGATCGGCTCGGGTTGGCTATTCGGCGCCTTTCACGCGGCGAAGATTGCCGGCCCTTACGCGATCTGGAGTTGGGTCGTCGGCGCAATTATCATCATGCTGGTCGCGCTTTGCTTTGCCGAATTGGCGGCTCTTTTCCCGCGCAGCGGCGCGCTCGTTCATATGAGCCATGCCAGCCACGGCGAGGGTCTCGGCCGCATCTGGGGCTGGATGCTTTTTCTTGCCTATGTTCCCGTCCCGCCCGTCGAGGCGGAGGCGATCGTGACTTATGCCAACAACTATCTGCCCTATTTCATCCAGCCGGGTAGTCATGGCCTGCTGACAGCGACCGGCTTCATCGTCTGCGCCATTCTCCTCGGCATTCTTGCGCTCTTGAACCTGCTCGCGGTGCGCATGTTGCTCAATGTCAATTCGACCGTCACATGGTGGAAGATCGCCGTGCCGATCCTGACCGTGATTGTGCTGATCGCCGCCAGCACCCATTGGGATGTCTGGTCGGCTGACCCGAATAGTTATCATTTCGACGGTATCTTCACGTCGCTGCCGGCGGCGGGCATCGTCTTCAGCTATCTCGGCTTCCGCACGGCGATCGACCTCGGCGGCGAAAGCGCCAATCCGGGCCGCAACATTCCGCTTGCCGTCATCGGATCGGTCCTGCTCTCCGCGGTCATCTACATCCTCCTGCAGGTCGCCTTCCTGATGGCGCTCAGACCCTCCGACCTTGCGCATGGCTGGGCCAATCTCAGCTTTACCGGCGAGGCAGGCCCCTTTGCCGGCTTGGCGGCGACGCTCGGTTTGGGCTGGATGGCGACGCTGCTCTACATCGACGCCTATATCTCGCCCGGAGGCACCGGCCTGATGTACATCACCGGCGGTTCGCGCATTCTCTTTGCGAATGGCGAAATGAGCGCCGGTCCGCGCTGGCTGACTCTTCTGAACGGAGCGGCTGCCCCTTGGGCGGCGGTTGCTGTGATGTGGGCCGTCGGTGTCCTCTTCCTGCTCCCCTTTCCGGCCTGGCAGTTGATGGTGAACTACATCACCTCGATCACGGTCCTGACCTACGGCCTTGGCCCGATCGTACTCCTCGTCCTGCGCAAGAACCAGCCGACGCTGGAGCGGCCCTTCAGGCTGTGGGGCGCAAATATTCTTGCGCCTGTCGCCTTCATCTGCAGCAATTGGATCGTCTACTGGACGGGCTACAAGACGAACTCTTTCCTCTTTATCCTCGTCGCCATCGGCTTCGTCCTCTATGCGCTCTATTACCATCTGGTGGCGCGTAAGCCGGTAGCTGAATTCGGCTGGGGCAATATTGGCTGGCTGCTCGCCTGGTTCGGTGGCATGTGGATATTGTCGGCGTTGGGCGATGTCGGCGGCGGCTACAGCGCCCTCGGCTTCTGGGAGGGCGTGATTGCCGTCGCTGTCTGGAGCCTGATCGTCATCTGGTTGGCGCTGCGTTCCGCGATACCGGCGGAAGAGACAGCCGAAATGATGCTCCGCGCCGAACAGACGATGTGAGATCGGAAGATGAGGGCGGCTCGGTGTCGCCCGTTTCTCTATTTTGCTGGCGGCGTCGATGCGCGTGACTTCACCATGGGCCGCCCGGTGCGGCCGTAGCTGGTGATGAAATCGGCAATGCGCGGTACGATCTCCGCGCGGAAGCGCGAGCCGTTGAAGACGCCATAATGGCCGACCGATGGCTGGAGGTGGTGGATGCGCATATCGCGCGGGATATTGACACACAAATCCTGCGCCGCCCGGGTCTGGCCCACGCCGGAAATATCGTCATTCTCGCCCTCGACGGTCATCAGCGCGATGTTGCGGATGGCCTTCGGATCGACCGGTTCCGAACCATGCATCATTTCACCCTTGGGCAGCGCGTGACGGATGAAGACCGAATCGACTGTCTGGAGATAGAATTCCGCCGTCAGATCCATCACCGCGAGATATTCGTCATAGAACTCGCGATGCTTCTCCGCACCATCCCCGTCATGCTTGACGAGGTGCATGAAGAAATCCTTGTGCGCGATGATGTGCCGGTCGAGGTTCATGCTCATGAAGCCCGAGAGCTGCAGGAAACCGGGATAGACATTGCGCATGAAGCCCGGCGCCGGCCACGGCGCCTGCATAATGGCGTTGTCGCGGAACCAATTGATGCCTTTTTCGACGGCCAGCCTGTTGACCGCGGTCGGATTGCGCCTGGTGTCGATCGGACCGCCCATCAGCGTCATCGTCGCTGGTGCCAGTTTATCTCCGCGCGCCTCCATAAGCGCAGCAGCGGCAAGCACTGGGACGGAAGGCTGGCACACCGCCATGACGTTCACGTCCGGCCCAAGAAAATGCAGCATCTCGACGACGTAGTCGATATAATCGTCGAGATCGAAACTCCCCTCGGAAAGCGGCACCATCCGCGCATCCACCCAATCGGTGATATAAACCTCCGCATAGGGAAGCATGGCTTCCACGGTGCCGCGCAGCAATGTCGCGTAGTGGCCGGACATCGGCGCCACGATCAAAAGCTTGGGGTCCGTTTTGCGCCGGGCGCCCACCGTCCGCTCGAAATGGATCAGATTGCAGAACGGCCGTGACCAGACGGTCCTTTCCCGCACATCGACCTTCTTCCAATCGACGACCGTACTCGTGAGATTGAAGGAAGGCTTGCCGTAGCGGCGGGTCGTCCGCTCGAAGAGTTCGGCTGCCGCCGCGATGGAACGTCCTGCGGCGGTCTGCGAGAGAGGGTTTATGGGATTGGTGTAGAGAAGCTTCACCGCCTCGGCCGCGGCCCGGAAAGGCTGGAGCGCCGCGTGATTGAACTCGTAAAGCTGGTAGAACATGCCCGCCCGTCACCGTCCCGTCGCGCGCGAGCGGGCCATTCGTCATTCCATTATGCGGCAAAAAGTATCACCGATCTGTTGCAACGCAACAAAATAGAGACGATTTCGTTCCTTCAGTGTGGAAAAGCAGGTAAAATGATCGGTGCTGCAGGCGATTCAGGCAGTCGAACCGCCGTCAGAAACGAATTCGTTTTCAGTTTCCTTCCACCAGAATCACCTCGCCATCCGCCACGGTGACGCGGATAGCCTTGGCGGCCTGATATTCGGGCGAATTGTAGCAGTCCTTCGCCGCCTGGAGGGAGGGGAATTCGATGATCACGTTGCGGGCGCGGCCCTTGCCCTCGAGCGCCACCGTCGCGCCGCCGCGCGCCAGGAAATTGGCGCCGTATTTTTCGAAGGCCGGCTTTGCCGTCGCGACATAATCCTTGTAGCGGTCGGGATCGCGCATATCGACATGAGCGATCCAGTATCCCTTCGCCATTTCAAACTCCCGTGGCTTTTTGCATTTCGGCAAGAATAGCGTCCGCGGCGGCCCGCCTGTCAACCGCCCCGATGATCGGGCGCGCCACGACGAGATGGCTGGCGCCCGCGCGGATCGCATCCCCGGGCGTCATCACGCGTTTCTGGTCGCCATGGGCGCTGCCGGCCGGCCGGATGCCCGGCGTGACGACCGCCATCTCCTTACCGACGATTCCGCGCACCGCCGACGCCTCGGCCGCCGAGCAGACGATGCCGCCCATGCCTGCGGCGCGGGCCTGCTCGGCGCGGCGCGCGACGAGCGCGTCCGGTTCATAGGCATAGCCCGCTTCGGCGAGGTCTCGCGCGTCCATCGAGGTCAGGACGCTGACCGCAAGAAGCGTCAGGCCGGAGCCGCGCGCCGCCTCGACCGCGGCGCGCATCGCCTTCGGATAAGCATGGAGCGTCAGCATCGCAACGCCCATTTGGGCGATCTGCTCGACCCCTTTCGCGACCGTGTTGTCGATATCGAGCAGTTTCATATCGAGAAAGACGCGTTTGCCGTCCGCCGCCAGCTCCCGCGCGAAATCAAGGCCGCCGACGAAGGCGAGCTGATAGCCGATCTTGTAAAAATTGACGGCGCCTTCCAGCGCCTGGACGGCATCGGCCGCCTCCTTGACGCTCGGCAGGTCGAGACCGACGATCAGGCGCTCATCCATTCCGTTCTCCTATAGTGCGGCGTGGTGGGAAAAGAGCCGAGCATGATCGATCAGGCTTTGGCAGAGCGTTTCCATCGAGTGTTGCAGGCGCTCTTCGCGAAAGTTCCCTTCTTCGTCGAAGGCCGTACTCGCATGCGGCACAATGCATTGCGGCGTCACCACCTCGATGCGGCAGGCCATCAGCACCGCGCGCAGATGATAGAGGCCGCGCGCCCCGCCAAAGCTGCTATCGGACGAAGAGCAAAGCCCGGCAATTTTTCCGGCGAGCGGCGCGAAGGACTTTCCATTGTCACGCCTTATGCGGCTTACCCAATCAATGGCGTTCTTGAGCAGAGGTGGAATCGATGCATTGTACTCGGGGCTTGCGATCAGCATCCCGTCATGCGCGGCGATAAGGCGGCCCAACGCCATCGCATTTTCAGGGATGCCTTTCGCCTGCTCAAGATCCTGATCCATCAGCGGCAAGGGATAGTCGCCAAGCGATATGCGGGTGACATCGGCCCCCTGCAGGGCCAGTTCCTTCATCGCGCAGTCCGCCGTGCGGATGCTGAACGCGCCGGTCCTCAACGATCCGGCAAAGACAAGGATTTTCGGCGGCATCGGTCGTTCCGCAGGGATTCGCTAGGCGCTTGATGCCTCAATCCGGCGGCGAGAGCAATTCCAGTGTAGGACGCGCTATCGGCGTTTCCGCAGGAAACGAACATTCGTCCCAACCTCCGGTCCGCCGCGGCTGTAAATCCACAATTGGGTCGGCGGAATGTTGCGGAAGATGAAGTCGAAATGCCTGACCGTGTAATTCCCGCGTCCGGGCGGAACCGGAGAGAATGGCCCGTATGTCAGCTGGACGATCGGCCGGCCGGGCGGCAATCGGTCCAGAATGCCCTCGACATAGGCGATGCGCTGGGCGACGGGAAAATTGAGAAGCGGAACGCCCGAGACCACGGCGTCGAATTTGAGGTCCCTTGCTACGCCGAGCGTCTTGTCCAGATCGAAGGCGTCGCCGTGGATGACGTTGACGCCTGGAAAATGCGACCGGAGATGATCGACGAAATCCCCGGAATATTCGATCAGGTAGAGATCTTGCGGCTTGACGCCCTGGTTCAGGATGGCGCGGGTGATGACGCCCGTACCAGGGCCGAGTTCCAGAACGGGAAGGCCGGAATGCGGGTTGATGACGGACGCCATTCGCTTCGACGTGACGGAACTCGTCGGGACGATCGAGCCCACGGCCTTGGGCTTGTCGAGCCAGCCGCGGAAAAAGCGCAATTCATCATCGAATTTGGAGGCGAAGGTCTTCTTCAGACCCGTCTTGACAGGCATTCGGCGTCCCTCTCATCCCGCCCCTCGCCCCCTTAGATAAAACACTTTCCGCACAAAACAAGTCGAAACCACAACACCTTAGCAAAATGCGGTGTATCGGGGCCGGTCTTGCCAGCGTCAATCCCCCAGCGATTCGAAGAAGTCCTTCATGCGGTTGAAGAAGCCCGAGGATTGCGGGCTGTTCTCCTTGGAGGAGAGTTTCTCGAACTCCTCAAGCAATTCGCGTTGGCGCTTCGACAGGTTCTGAGGCGTCTCGACCGCGACCTGGATATAGAGATCGCCGATCTGCGGCTGGCGCAGGACGGGCATGCCCTTGCCCTTCAGGCGGAACTGCCGCCCGTGCTCGGTTCCCTCCGGCACCTTGACGCGCGTCTGCGTGCCATCGAGCGTCGCCACCTCGAAGGCGCCGCCGAGCGCGGCCGTGGTCATCGAGATCGGCACTTTGCAATAGAGATCGGCGCCGTCGCGCTGGAAGAACTCATGCGGCTTGACTGAGAGGAAGATGTAGAGATCGCCCGCCGGACCCCCGCGCAAACCCGCCTCGCCTTCGCCGGCGAGACGGATGCGGGTGCCGTCCTCGATACCCGCCGGGATGTTGACGGAAAGAGAGCGCTCCTCGGTGACGCGGCCCTGGCCGGAGCATTTTGGGCAGGGATCCTTGATCATCTGGCCACGCCCCTGGCAGGCCGGGCAGGTGCGTTCGACCGAAAAGAAGCCCTGCGCCGCACGTACCCGGCCCGAACCTGAGCACATGGTGCAGGTGACGGGAGAGGTTCCAGGCTTGGCGCCGGAGCCGGAGCATTCCGAACACTGGATGGAAGCGGGAACCCTGATCTGTGCGGTTTTGCCCGTATAGGCCTCTTCCAGCGCGATTTCCATGTTGTAGCGGAGATCGGCGCCGCGTTCGCGTCCGCCGGTCGAGCGGCGCTGGCGACCCCCGCCCATCATCTCGCCGAAAATATCCTCGAAGATATCGGCGAAGCCGCCCGCCGCAAAGCCATGCGCGCCGAAACCGCCGCCGCCTCCGTTCATGCCGCCCTCGAAGGCGGCGTGGCCGAAGCGGTCATAGGCGGCGCGCTTCTGCGGGTCCTTCAGGACCTCGTAGGCCATGTTGATTTCCTTGAACTTGACCTCGCATGTCTCGTCGCCGGGATTGCGATCCGGATGATATTGCATGGCCAGCTTGCGGAACGCGGCCTTCAGTTCCTTCTCGTCGGCCCCCCGTGCGACACCGAGCGTTTCGTAGAAATCAGCCTTCATCGTACCCTTGGCTCTTGCTCTTCTCTGCCTGGCTGAACAGCGGCGTCCTCAGCGGCGCGGCATGCCTCTCGATTTAGTGATCCGCGGCGCGAAACGCCAGTCCCCCTGCTCATCGGCTTGGAGAACCTTATGTTTGCTCCTTACCATTTAAGCAGATATTAAGCATATTTCGCGCGTTCACGCATCGTGGCAACGAAAAAGCCCGGCCGCGAGCCGGGCTTTTCCAGTATTTTCGACCGATCAGGCCGACTTCTTGTTGTCGTCCTCGTTGATCTCCTCGAAATCGGCGTCGACGACATCCTCGCCCGAAGCCTTGGCGTCGGCTGCGGCGTCCTTGTTGGCGGCTTCCGCCTGAGAGGCTTCGTACATAGCCTGGCCGAGCTTCATCGACACTTCGGCCAGCGTTTGCGTCTTGGCCTTTATCTCTTCGAGGTCATCGCCTTCCGAGGCCGTCTTCAGGGCGGCGATGGCGTCCTCGATGGCCTTGCGGTCATCGGCGGAAACCTTCTCGCCATATTCCTTCAACGACTTCTCCGACGAATGCGCCAGAGCCTCGGCTTGGTTCTTCGCCTCGACGAGGTCGCGCCGCTTCTTGTCAGCCTCGGCGTTGGATTCGGCGTCCTTCACCATCTTCTCGATCTCGGCATCGCTCAAGCCGCCCGAGGCCTGGATGCGAATCTGGTGCTCCTTGCCGGTGCCCTTGTCCTTCGCCGATACATTGACGATGCCATTGGCGTCGATGTCGAACGTCACTTCGATCTGCGGCACGCCACGCGGAGCCGGCGGAATGCCGACCAGATCGAACTGGCCGAGCAGCTTGTTGTCCGCCGCCATCTCGCGCTCGCCCTGGAAGACACGGATCGTCACCGCGCCCTGATTGTCCTCGGCGGTCGAGAAGGTCTGCGACTTCTTGGTCGGGATCGTCGTGTTACGCTCGATCAGCCGTGTGAACACGCCACCCAGCGTTTCGATGCCGAGTGACAGCGGGGTCACGTCGAGGAGCAACACGTCTTTCACGTCGCCCTGCAGCACGCCGGCCTGGATCGCGGCCCCGATCGCGACGACCTCGTCGGGGTTGACGCCTTTATGCGGCTCCTTGCCGAAAAACTGCTTCACGACTTCCTGGATCTTGGGCATGCGGGTCATGCCGCCGACGAGAACCACCTCATCAATCTCGCCGGCGCTGACGCCGGCATCCTTCAGCGCGGCCTTGCACGGCGCTATCGTCCGCTGGACGAGATCGTCCACGAGGCTTTCGAACTTCGCTCGGGTAAGCTTCATCGTCAGGTGCTTCGGACCCGACTGGTCGGCGGTGATGAAGGGCAGATTGATCTCGGTCTGTGCCGAAGAGGAAAGCTCGATCTTGGCCTTTTCGGCGGCTTCCTTCAGCCGTTGCAGCGCGAGCTTGTCGTTCTTGAGGTCGATGCCCTGATCCTTCTTGAACTCCGCCGCCAGATATTCGACGAGGCGCATGTCGAAATCCTCGCCGCCGAGGAAGGTGTCGCCATTGGTCGACTTCACCTCGAACACGCCGTCGCCGATTTCCAGAACGGAAATATCGAAAGTGCCGCCGCCAAGGTCATAGACGGCGATCGTGCCGGCCTTCTTCTTGTCGAGGCCGTAGGCGAGCGCCGCGGCGGTCGGCTCGTTGATGATACGCAGCACTTCCAGCCCGGCGATCTTGCCGGCGTCCTTCGTCGCCTGGCGCTGCGCGTCGTTGAAATAGGCGGGAACCGTGATAACGGCCTTCTCGACCTTCTCGCCGAGATAGCTCTCCGCCGTCTCCTTCATCTTCTGAAGGATGAAGGCCGAGATTTGCGAGGGGGAGTATTTCTTGCCGCCGGCCTCGACCCAGGCGTCGCCATTGTCGGCCTTGACGATGTGATAGGGGACAAGCTTCTTGTCCTTGTCGGTGACGGGGTCGTCATAGCGGCGGCCGATTAGGCGTTTCACCGCGAAAATGGTGCCTTCCGGATTGGTCACGGCCTGCCGCTTGGCAGGCTGGCCGACAAGACGCTCGTCATTGTCCGTGAAAGCGACAATGGAGGGCGTCGTGCGCGCGCCTTCCGCGTTTTCGATCACTTTCGCGTCCTTGCCATCCATGACGGCGACGCAGGAATTGGTCGTTCCGAGGTCGATGCCGATTACTTTTGCCATATGTCTTCTCTCCACTAAGCAGGCTGCCTGGACCCGATACGGCGTTCCGTATGACAGCCCCTGTTCACAAGAATTTCCGCCGGACGAGCACCGCTGCCGCCCGGACGGCGTCGAGGCGTATATAAGAACCGGGCATTTTCGACGCAAGGCGCGATTGCCCTGCTTTTGCAGGGAAATATTCAGGAGAAAAGGCGTTGCGGGGCGTCCCGCTCCGGCGGAACAAGGGCGTGGTGGTCGCTGTTACCTCCTGAGATAAACGGGAGTTCGAAACCATGATCGCGCCGAAGGACAAGTGGCAGCCGGATGAAGGACCTGAGATCGCACAGCGGAACTGGGACGAGATCGAGGGTGCGGAAGTCCGGCCAGAAGATGCGTTTCAAAATGGCGACTTCCCTCATGAAGGGCAGCGGGAAGACCATTCTTATGACGAAGAGGACGACAACGCCTATCAAGAGAGCGACGAAGCTCTTCCCGATGACCGCGAGGAAGCGGCACTTAGGCGCGATCCCACGCGGGAAAAGAGCCGTTTCGACGAGGTATAGCGAACGCCTGTTCGGCGGCTAAGGCCGTTTTCCCGTCTCCGGATGAGGCCCCTATTCGGTCGCGTTGGCCACAAGAACGGCTTGGCCGCGATATTCCTTCGGGAAGAACTGCTTCAAATTGGCGATCTTCGGCATGTCGTTGATGACGATGTAAGGATAGTCGGGATGCCGGACGAGGAAATTCTGATGATATCCTTCGGCGGGATAGAAGGTCTTTCCCGGCTCGATCGTCGTTACGATCTTGCCGTCGAAGACATGCGCCTTGTCCAACTGAGCGATGTAATCCTTCGCCACCTTCGCCTGTTCCCCATTCTGCGGAAAGATGGTTGAGCGGTATTGGGTCCCGTAGTCCGGTCCCTGCCGGTTGAGTTCGGTCGGGTCCTGGACGACGGAGAAGTAGATCTGCAGGATCTTGCCATAGCTGATCTTGTGCGGGTCGAAGGTGATCTTTACCGATTCCGCATGGCCCGTGGTGCCGGTGCCGACGGTTTCATATTCCGCGGTCGCCTTCGCTCCGCCGGCATAGCCTGAAACCGCCTGCTCGACGCCTTTGACGTGCTGGAAAACGCCCTGTACGCCCCAGAAACAGCCACCCGCCAGAACCGCTACTTCCGAATGGCTGCTGCCGGCCGGCTCGTCGATCACGGGCGCCGGAACGGCATGGGCGTCCTCCGCCTGCGAGCCAGTGGCGAGGAAACCCCCGGCGGCCGCGAGCAGCAGCGTGCTCAAAGTCAGCTTCCATGGAAAACCGCGCAACGGGGATTTTTCGGGAGAAGGAATGGTCATGGTCCGTTTCCTGTCTAGCTGATGAAAAAAATATCGTCCAAGAAACAATCGTTGCCGTTGCCCGCCACGATCGTTCCTGCGGCGCTCAGGAGACCGCCGGCTTGAAGGTCAACGCGAGGCCGTCCATGCAGTATCGCAGGCCTGTCGGTTGCGGGCCGTCGTCGAAGACATGGCCGAGATGCCCGCCGCAGCGGCTGCAATGGACCTCGGTGCGGATCATCCCATAGGAGAGGTCGCGCGTCGTCGCCACGGCGCCCTTGAGTGGAGCCCAGAAGCTCGGCCAGCCGGTACCGCTGTTGAATTTGGTTTTTGACGAGAAGAGATCGAGGTCGCATCCGGCACAGGCAAAAACGCCGTTGCGATGCTCGTTGAGGAGAGGGCTGGTGAAGGGCGCTTCCGTGCCGCCTTGGCGCAGGATGTTGTATTGCGCCGGCGTCAAAAGCTTGCGCCATTCGGCGTCGGTATGCGTGACCGCGAATTTTTCCTCGGCGCGTGATTGCGTATCCCACCATGGAGCAGTGGCGGCGAATGCCGCTCCCGCGGCAACGCTTGTCAAAAAGAAGCGCCTCGTGGCCATCGCGAACCTCCCGATACTGAAATGAAATAAAATTTCACTCTGCGAATATACGGGCGTGGTTTTCGCGTTTCCATGAAAAGAGAAAGTCTCACACGCATTTGATGCCGAGTTCATCGATGCAGCGCGTGACTTCACCTCGGCGTTACTGGGCCGTCATCAATCCCGCGGTAAGCGGTCCTTACGAAAATACCCCCGGCATGGCCGCCGGAGGTATATCGAGAGTGTTCCTGCCGGTTGCGGTCAGAACTTGAAGCTGATGCGCGCGCGGATAACATCCGCGTTGGCGTCGATGCCGGTATGGTCGAAATTGCCGAAGCCGTAATGCAGATATTCGATGCCGGGGACGATGTGGTCCGTCGCGGCCCATTCGATACCGGCGCCGGCGACCCAGCCCGTATCGCTGAACGGGCCGGCCTTGGCATAGGCGACGCCGCCCGTGCCGTAGATCATCCAGCGATCGATGGCATAGCCGAGGCGGCCGCGCCCCGTGATCGTGTAGTCGACGCTGCGGCCATCGAATTTCATGCCCGTGCCATCAATATCGCCTTCGATGCCGATGACGATCGGATTCCACTCGTAATTGTAGCCGATATGACCGCCGCCGATGATGCCGTTGTCGGCTGCGGGGCCGGCGTCGGCCCAGCCGTAGCCGATGTTGCCGCCGATATAAAAGCCGCTCCAGGTGAAAGCGGGCGCCGTAATGATGGGCGCGGCCGGGGGGGCCGGAGGCTGTTCGATCACGTCCGCCGCGCGGGCTGCCGTCGTGAAAGCGGTGGTGGCGAGCGCCACGGCGGCGACCGCCGCAAGGATCATACGAGACATGTTTTCACTCCTTTTCCCTGCCCGCTCCGCCGGTGCGGGCGCCTTATGCACGGCTCAATGCGGCGAAACGGAGTTCTGTTCCGGAAAAATTTTGAAGGGAAAGAGAGTGTGGCCGATCGGCAACAAAGCGACTGGAGCGACGCTCGCGCTTACGCGTCTTTTTCGGCGCGGGCGTTGAGCGGACCGGGTTCAGCCGCGGTCTCCGAAGCCGCAACCTTCGGGCCGCCTTTCGCTATGCCGACCATGGCCGGGCGCAGAACCCTGTCGCCGATGACGTAGCCCGTCTGGACAACCTGGATGACGGTTCCCGAGGGAACATTCGGGTTCGGAACCTCGAACATTGCCTGGTGAAAATTCGGGTCGAACTTTTCGCCTTCCGGCTGGAGCTTTTTGACGCCGTGGCGCTCGAGCGCCGCCAGCATGGACCGCTCGGTCAGCTCGACGCCTTCTATCAGCGCCTTGAACCCGCCATCGCCCGAGGCCTTCGCCTCGGCCGGGATTGCATCAAGCGCGCGCTTCAGATCGTCGGAGACGGAAAGCATGTCGCGCGCGAAATTGGCGATAGCGTAGGTGCGCGCATCATGGACGTCCCTCGCCGTGCGGCGGCGCAGATTCTCCATATCGGCGGCAAGTCTCAAGGAACGGTCCTTCAGTTCCTCGTTTTCCTTGGCGAGCTTCACGAGAGCCTCGTAATCGGCCTCGAACGGTTTCCCGCCGCCGGAGCCCTGGGCCGCTGCTTCGGGACTCATGCCGTTGTTTTCGCTCACATTCTCCTCGGGCACGCCGTCCTTCTTCGCCTGGTCGCTCATTGCGTGTCTTTCACCCCATGTGATGATCCTGAAATTGCGCCCGATATCGAGGTTCGGACGAGGAAAATCAAGAGGCGGGCAGGATTTCCTTCCTATCCGGCTGCCGAAGGCCAGCGCCGCCGACAGGCTCTGTCGTCACGCGGTTATCGAATCCCGCGATCAAGGGGCGCGCCTTTTCGATCGCCGCCTGAACGACGGGTAGGGAAAGCGATGCTTTATGGCTCTCCGGGCTGTCCCATACTTCGGTGATCCATAGGCTTTCCGGATCGGAAGCGTCTTTCGCCACCACATAGCTCAGGCATCCCGGCATATCACCGGTCGCCTCAAGGAGAATCGTGAGAAGGGCATCACGTTTGCCGGCTTGTGCCTTCATTCTTGCGATCAGGCCGAACATGTCGGCTTTCTCCTTCTTGTCACCACGTCATTCCCGCGTCTCAGGACCCCAGGATCCGGCTGATCATCTGCGCCGTATAGTCCACCATCGGAACGATGCGGGCGTAGTTCAGCCTTGTCGGGCCGATCACGCCGAGAGCGCCGATGACACGCTGGTCCTTGTCGCGATAAGGCGCCACGACCACCGAGGAACCCGATAGCGAGAAAAGTTTATTTTCAGAGCCGATGAAGATGCGCACGCCGGAACCCTGTTCAGCGAGGTCGAGAAGCTGGATGAGGCCGTCCTTGGTTTCGAGATCGTCGAAGAGGTGCCGCAGAAGCTCGATATCCGCGGCCGCCGTCACGTTTTCCAGGAGATTGGCGCGACCGCGCACGATGATGCGCGCCGGAAGACCGTCACCGCTGCCGGCCCAGACCGCAAGTCCGCGCTCGACGAGGTCGCGCGACAGTGTGTCGAGCGCCGCCTTCGTCTCTTCCTTCAGCCGTGTGATCTCCGTGCGCGCCTCGATAAGCGTACGGCCGCGGATATGGGCGTTCAAGAAATTCGATGCTTCGTGCAATTGCGACGCGGTTATGCCGAGGGGCGTGTCCACGACGCGGTTTTCGACATCGCCATTTTGCGCCACCAGCACGACAAGCGCCTTGCCGGGCTCCAGTTGAACGAATTCAATATGCTTGAGCGGCGCTTCCGATTTGCTCGTGAGCACGAGGCCCGCGCCGCGCGACAGGCCGGAAAGCATCTGGCTCGCCTCGGTCAGGAGATGTTCGAGCGACGCGCCCTGGCCGGCGGCCCTGACCTGCGATTCGATCGACCGCCGCTCCTCGTCGGAGAGGTCGCCGAGTTCCATGAAGGCGTCGACGAAGAATCTGAGACCCTTCTGTGTCGGCAGCCTTCCGGCGGAAATATGTGGCGCGTAGATGAGCCCGAGATGTTCGAGATCGCTCATCACGTTGCGCACGGTGGCCGGCGACAGCGAGAGCGGCAGAAGACGCGACAGATTGCGCGAGCCAAGCGGTTCGCCGTCCCGCATATAGGATTCCACGATCAGACGGAAAATCTCGCGCGACCGTTGGTCGAGGGCCTGCAATGTCTGGTCGAGCACGGGTCTTGTCATTCCCTTCGCAACCTCCTGTGCGGCCAAGATATAAGTCCAGCAAGCATCAACGCAACGGAGGAGAACGGGCCTTTTCCTTTGCGTCATTTTCGACGGACGGCTACAAGCGCCCATCGAACCGGAGAATCCAGATGCGTCCATCCAAGCGCGAAAACAATCAGATGCGCGCCATTTCCTTCCAGAGGAGCGTGTCGAAGCATGCCGAAGGCTCATGCCTGGTGAAATTCGGCGACACGCATGTGCTTTGCACCGCGAGCCTGGAGGAACGGGTGCCCGGCTGGATGCGCAACTCCGGCAAGGGCTGGGTGACGGCGGAATACGGCATGCTGCCGCGCTCGACCGGGGATCGGATGCGTCGCGAGGCTTCCGCCGGCAAGCAGGGCGGGCGCACGCTGGAGATCCAGCGGCTGATCGGCCGCTCTCTGCGCGCCGTCGTCGATCTCCAGGCGCTTGGCGAAGTGCAGATCACCGTCGATTGCGACGTGCTGCAGGCCGACGGCGGCACCCGCACCGCGTCGATCACCGGCGGCTGGGTGGCGCTCCACGATTGCCTCGCCTGGATGGCCGCGCGCCAGATGATTGTGCTGAACAAGGTTTTGAAGGACCACGTCGCCGCCATTTCCTGTGGAATCCATGACGGTCAACTTGTCCTCGATCTCGACTATGAGGAGGATTCCGCCGCCGGCACCGACGCCAATTTCGTCATGACGGGGAAGGGCGGCATTGTCGAGATTCAAGGCACGGCTGAGGGCGAGCCCTTCAGCGAAGAGCAGTTCACCGCTTTGATGGCGCTGGCGAAGAAAGGCATTTCGCGCCTCGTCAACCTGCAGCAGATGGCGATCGCGTAGGATTGCATGACCCCCTCCGGCATCCTCGAATCCGCGCTCTATGTCGATGATCTCGATGCCGCCGAGGCGTTTTATGGTGGTATTCTCGGGCTCAAGCGAATCACGCGCGCCGAGGGGCGGCACGCCTTTTTTCGCTGTGGCGATGGCGTGCTCCTGCTCTTCGTCACGGCGGCGACCGAAATTCCGCCGCCGCCGGATGCGAAGCTGCCGGTGCCGCCGCACGGCACGCGTGGTTCCGGCCATCTATGCTTCCGGGCAATTGGCGAGGAGATGGAGGAGTGGAAGGACCATCTCGCCGGCCACGGCGTCGCGATAGAGGCTGATTTCGAATGGCCCTCCGGCGGCCGGTCCATCTATTTCCGCGATCCGGCGGGAAATTCGATCGAATTCGCCGAGCCGAGAATCTGGGGACTTTAGATGCGGCAACTCGACTCGAGGAAGATCGTCGTCGCTACGCACAATG
>JBQCEL010000202.1:0-7312 GCA_051960255.1 Rhizobiaceae bacterium | reverse complement strand
GGCTTCGACGTTCCGAGTGCGCGCGTGCTCGTGCTGGGCTTCACCTTCAAGGAAAACTGCCCCGACATCCGCAACACACGCGTTATCGACGTGGTGAGGGAATTGGAAGGTTACGGCGTCGCCGTGGATGTCCATGATCCATGGGCCGATCCAGAGGAAGCGAAGGCCGAATATGCGATCGATCTGGTTGCCGAGCCGGAACAGGGACATTACCAAGGCGTCATTATCGCGGTGGCGCACGACGATTTCCGCAAGATGACGGGCCAAGCCGTGCGCCGGCGGCTGGTTCCGGACGGATTGGTCTTCGACGTGAAGGGCATCCTGCCGGCTGAATCCAGCGATCTGAGGCTATAGGAAGATCATGCGCGTCCTCGTCACCGGCGCCGCCGGGTTCATCGGCTTTCATATCGCCCGCAAGCTTCTGGCGCGCGACGACGAGGTCGTCGGCGTCGACAATCTGAACGACTATTACGATCCGGCTCTGAAGCAGGCGCGACTGTCGCAGTTGGAAGGCGATGACCAGTTCACCTTCGTGAATCTCGACGTCGCCGACCGCGAGGGGATCGCGACGCTTTTCTCCCAGCAGCGGATTGAGCGCGTCGTTCACCTCGCCGCGCAGGCCGGCGTGCGCTATTCGATCGTGAACCCGCACGCCTATGCCGACAGCAACCTCACGGGCTTCCTCAACATTCTGGAAAGCTGCCGGCATAACGGGATCGACCATCTCGTCTATGCCTCGTCGAGTTCCGTCTATGGCGCGAACGAGAAACTGCCTTTCTCGGAATCCGACCCGGTTGATCATCCGGTCAGCCTCTATGCCGCGACCAAGAAGGCGAATGAGCTGATGGCGCATGCCTATGCGCATCTCTATCGCCTGCCGGTGACGGGCCTGCGCTTCTTCACGGTCTATGGGCCCTGGGGCCGGCCGGACATGGCGCTCTTTCTCTTCACGCGCAAAATCCTCGCGGGCGAGCCGATCGATGTCTTCAACAATGGCGGCCATTTGCGCGACTTCACCTATATCGACGATATCGCGGAGGGGGTGGTGCGGACGCTCGACCATCCAGCCACGCCTTCGGGCGAATGGAACGCGCGCGCTCCCGACCCAGCCATTTCCTCTGCGCCCTACCGGCTCTACAATATCGGCAACAACAAGCCGGTGCGGCTTCTCGACTTCATCGTGGCGGTAGAAAAAGCCGTCGGCAAGAAGGCGGTCATGAACATGCTGCCGATGCAAAAGGGCGACGTCGAAGCGACCTATGCCGATATCGACGCGCTTTCCGCCGCCATTGGCTTTCGTCCCGACACGCCGATCGAAAAGGGCATCGAGGCCTTCGTCTCTTGGTATCGGGACTATTACAATGTCTAGCCTGCCCGAGTTTGGATGAAGAGGGTCCTCGTCACCGGCGTCACCGGCAGCGTCGGCCAGGTTATCGCCCGCCAGCTCGTCGGGGCGGGCTTCGCGGTCAGAGGCGCGTCAAGGCGGCCTCTTCCCTCCGGATTATATGTGGAGACCGCGATCCTGCCGCCTTGTGATGCTCTACCGGATGCCTTTCACGCGCTGGTCGAAGGGGTCGATCATATCGTTCATGCGGCGGCGCTCACAAATGCCGATAGGATGGCGAGCGAAGACGAATTCATGAACGCCAATGTCCGGCTGAGCGCCGCGCTAGGCTCGGCATCGGCCCGGGCGGTGGCCGGTCGTTTCGTCTTTCTTTCCTCGATCCGGGCCGTAGCAGGGGCGGGAGACGGTAGACGGATCGACGATAATATCGCGCCCGCGCCGGCGGACGCTTACGGACGCTCGAAAAGAGCGGCGGAAATCGCGCTCGGCGAAGAATTTGAAAAGCGGGACGGCTCCGAACGTCTCATTATGCTCCGGCCAGCGCCCGTCTATGGCAAGGGCATGAAGGGCGGGCTCGCCGGCATGCTGAAGCTTGCCGATAGCGCTCTACCCCTGCCCTTCGACACTTTCCGCAACCGCCGTTCGCTGCTCTCGGTCGATGCCCTCGCGGAGGCGGTTCTTCACGTCATCCGAATCGAGCAAGTCGCTAGCCAGCATTTCACCGTAAGCGACAGCTCGCCGATCACGATCGCGGACATCTTCCGCTCATTCCGCCGGGGCTTGGGCCGGCCGGAACGTCTGGTCGGCGTGTCTCCCGCGCTGATAAAGATCGCCGCCCGGCTTGCGGGAAAGGAGCAAGCATGGAAAAGGCTTCTTGCCGACGAAATTTGCGACCCCTCAGGCCTTGCCGGCACAGGGTGGCAGCCGGCCGATAGTACGGAACAGCTGCAAAGGCTGGCGCAAGCGCTGAAGAACGGACATTGAATGCGGCTTCCTTTCCCCCGCCCTTCCATGGATCGCATGAACCGGACTTTCGTTGCGCCGGCGGTCAGTTGGGCGCCGATCATCGGCAGCGGCGTGAGCTTCCTGGTCGCGATTTCAGGGCTTTGGGCCATCATAAGGATAGCGCATGGCGATTTTCCGCTGGTGCGGCGGAAGGAAATCGTCTGGATTGCCTCCGCCTTCGCAGCGCTTTTTCTGGTCGAGGCGCTTTGCGGCCTTCTCACCTATAACGGCATGCCCACCATCGGCGAAATCGTCGACAGATTGCCCTTTCTGCTTTTCCTGCCAATCTATTCCCGTCTACGCCTGTCGAAACCGGAGGACATTCGCTACGCCGTCGAAATCGCGGCTCTTGCCTCGGCCTTCGCGACGCTGGCGATCGCGATCTGCCAGGTCGGCGATCTCGGCATCAGAGCGGAAGGGTCGGCCGGCAATGCGGGGCCGTTCGCAATCGGCGCCCTGATCGCCTACACCGTCAATCTTCTTGCCGCCATGCGGATGGAGCGGTGGAAAAAACTGCTTTTCGGTCTTGCCGCAGCAGCCGCTGCGGCTGCCGTGCTACTTTCCGGCATGCGCAGCGTGTGGCCGGCGCTCATCCTGGTGCCGATCATCGCGGCATTCGTTTATAAGAAGCATGCCGGCACAAGAAGCATCCTCTGGGCCCTTGCTGTCGCGACGGTGGCTGTCGCCGTGTTCGGCTTTGCCGTCTCCGGATTCATCGGGGACAGGATATCAAGCGGCGTGAAGGACATCGCCGCGATCGAATCCGACAATTATTCCGGCTCGCTCGGCGAACGGCTGATCGTCTGGAAGCTTGGGGCGGAACTGTTCGAGAAGGCGCCGCTGTTCGGGCAGGGTCCCGGCCATGCCGCTGAGCTTTTGGGCCAAGGCACCAAGGCGATCACCGGTCGGGACTTCCACTTTTCCCATTATCATAATGTCTTCCTGAACTTTGCGGTGCGGGACGGCATATTGGGGGTGCTGGCGATCCTCGGGCTGATTTTTGTTCCGCCGCTCGTCTGCATGCGTCACGCCGGGACCGAAATCGGCGCCTATGGCCTCGCTTTCGTGCTCTCGATCGAGGCCTGCTATCTCTTGAGCGGCCTCTTCGGCATCATGTTCGGCCACGACATATTCGACGCGGTCTTCATCATCTCGACCGTGGTTGCCGCCTTCCTGGTCTTTGAAAGCAAGCCGCCCGAGCGCCCCGCAAAATTCTTATAGGCCGACCAGGCCCTTGGCCCCTATCGCGCCCGCAGGCGGAACGCGCTTTCGTTACCGCCCTCTTCATGCTCCGCTTCGGGCGTTCCGGCGTCCTGGGCAGCATCGGCGCGCTCGGCGCGCGGATGCGATCTGCCAGCGGATTTCGGGCTGTGGAAGCGAACAACCTCGGAAGCCGCTCTTTCGGATGCGCCGGCCTTCACAGCGCCATTCCCGCCGGCGTTCGCCCGCGGATCCTGGCTTTCTACGGGATCATGGGCGACGACGGCGCCGCGCGGCAAATGCGGCGCCTCCACGACATCCTGGTCCACCGGACGGAAGAGTTTCCGCATGAGGTCGAGCGCGGCGGCGCGATCCTCGCTTTTCGCCGCACGGTCGAGCGCCGCCAAGGCCTTTTGGACTTCCTGCCAGCTGAACGCACCCGTTTTCAGGCCGAAGATACTCGGAACGCCGATCTCGCGAATTTCCTCGCCTGGCGCACTCAGCGCCTCATGCAACTTTTCTCCGGGGCGAGCGCCGATGGTGACAATGGGAATGTCGAGATGCGGCTTCTTGCCCGCAAGCCGGATCATCGTCTCCGCGACGGTCATGATGGAGACGGGATCGCCCATTTCCAGCATGAAGATGCCGTGGCCGCCGCCTTTCGGCTGAGATTCCGACACGACCGCCGCCATGATGACGAGATCCACCGCCTCGCTGATGGTCATCAGGTAACGCGTCATCGTCGGATCGGTGATGGTGACGGGACCGCCCGCATCGATCTGGCTTCGGAACACCGTCGCCACCGAGCCGTCGCTGCCGAAGACATTGCCGAAGCGCACGCCAATGAAATTAGTCTTGCCCCTGTCGCCCGTGGCGGAATTACCGGGCGAAAAATGCATGGCGTTGGCGATCTGCTCCGCCGTTCTCTTGGTCAGGCCCAGGACGGAAGTCGGGTCGGCCGCCTTGTCGCTCGAGATGAGCACGAATTGCGGGACTTCGCATTCGACGGCCACATCGACGCAGTTCAGCGTTCCAAAGACATTCGTCTTTACCGCCGACACCCAGTTTTCCTCGAGCAGCGGAACGTGTTTCAAGGCCGCGGCGTGGAAAATGATGTCGGGCTGGAAATGGCGCACGGCGCTCGTGAATTGCCGCTTGTCGCAAATGTCGATGATGCGCAGCGAAAGACGCTTCGAGGCGTCCTGGCCGGCGAAGCTCGACTGCAGGCGGAATATGTTGAACTCCGATGTGTCGGCGACCAGCACCTCCTTGGCCCCGAGATCGAGCGCGCGGCGGACCAGCACCCTGCCGATCGAACCAGCGCCGCCCGTCACGAGCACCTTCTTGCCCGCCATATGCGACGCAAGGCGATTCCGGTCCGCGGATACGGTCGAGCGCCGGAGGATCGTTTCCATCTCGACCTTTTCGAGCACGAGCTTGCCGCCCTGGCGCAACTCGGAAAGGCCGGAAAACTGCTCGACGGCAAGGCCGCCCTGGCGCGCAACGCGAACGAGTTCCGGAAAATTCGGAAAGGCCTTCTCCGCGCCCTGCCCGAACACCACGAGGTCGAGGCTTTCGATGTCCTTCACATATTCCTCCAGCGTCAGGAGCGCGTTCATCTGGTCGCTGACGATGGGAATGCCCTGTATGTGGGCACCGAGGCTGGCGGACTTGTCATTGGTGATGATGCCGAGAATTCGCATTCCGGCGGTCACGGACGCCCTGGCGTAGCTGATGATGACGTCCGCCTCGTCGAGCGTGCCAAGGAAAAGGGTGCGTTTTCCCGCCGCGGAGAAATTTCCATCCCGGTTGGTCCAGGCGGAACCATCCCGGAGATAGCGATAGACCAGCCGCGGTACGGAAATGAATGTGAATGTCAGGAAGAAGAAAATGATGAACTGGCGTTCGTTCAGTCCTGTCACCGGAGTGAACGAACGGACGAGCAGTGTGACGCCGTAAAGCGAAAGGGACAGCGCGACGCAATTCCTGAAGATGTTGTAGAAATCAGGCGTCGAGGCGAAACGCCACATCATGTTGTAGAGGCCGCTATAGCGGAAAAGCACATGGCTCAGCAGCCCGATCAGGATCCAGCCGGCGATGCCGAACAGGCTCAAGGGGTCGAACGACAGCGCCGAATTGGAGAGGAGCAGGCTGAGGGGGATCGACAGCATGACCATCAGCACGTCCATCAGCATGATGACCACCCGCCGCAAATGCGGGCGGAGGCCGGAGACTGCCTCAATGATCGCGTGCATTGACGTTATCGAACCCTTGGAAGCGGATTGCTTTTTTTGGTACGCCGTTCTTCCCTCGTAGTCCATAGAAGACCTGTCCACGAAGCTCGCTTTTTACCGTGCGCCTTGCCCGCCCGACAACGCCATCCGCTGTGGCCTTGATCGCACTTTTTGGCGAAATTGCAGCCTTCGTTTGGCCGCCGCGTGACAGCCCCGGAATGGCTTCTGCATGGCTCCCGGCGCCATCAGGCCGGACGGTAAAATCCTTCCAGCGTAACGGAGCTTTCGGCCTCGACAACGCCGCGGGACACGAGATCTTCCATATGAGCCAGGACGGAGAGTCCCGCCGCGCCGTAAAGTCGCGGATCGGTGTCGCGGTAGATAGCGCGAACGATGGCGGGAATGGACCGGTCGCCCGCTGCGAGGCGTTCCAGGATCGCGCGCTCGCGCATCTTGCGATGTGCTTTCAGGCCGCGCAGGAAGGGCTTGGGAGCCGTGACGGGACCGCCATGGCCGGGAAAGAAGATGCGATCGTCGCGCTCCAGCAGCTTGTCCAGCGACGCCATATAGTCCCTCATCGACCCGTCTGGCGGCGCGACGACCGTGGTCGACCAGGCCATGACGTGATCGGCCGAGAAAAGGATGCCCGTCCCTTCGAGGGCGAATGCGAGATGATTTGCCGTGTGTCCAGGCGTATGGATCGCGCGCAGCGACCAGCGGTCGCCTTCCACGATCTCGCCATCCGCCAGCATAATGTCAGGGCGGAAATCGGTGTCCCCGCTGGTGTCGAGCGGAGTCGTCTCGCCTTCGAGGCGCAGGCGCGCCGGCCGATGCGGCCCCTCCGCCACCAAAGGGGCGCCGGTGAATTCCTTCAGCCTTGAGGAAAGCGGCGAATGATCTCGGTGCGTGTGGCTGACGAAGATGTGGCTCACCGGCCGCCCGGCAATCGCCTTTTTCAACATATCGAGATGGGCATCGTCATCCGGACCGGGATCGATGACGGCCAGCGTATCTTTGCCGACAATATAGCTGTTCGTGCCCAGGAATGTGAACGGGCCTGGATTGTTGACGGTTATGCGATACAGGTCGGGCGCAATCTCGACCGCCTCCTCATAACGGGGCTCGAACGTCCTGTCGAATTGCAACGAACGGGTCCTTCCTGGGAGATGGAAGCCAGAGGCTACGATCTGCCGTAACGGTCCTCGAAGCGGACGATGTCGTCCTCGCCCAGATAGGAACCGGATTGCACCTCAATCAATTCGAGCGGAATCTTGCCCGGATTTTCAAGCGCATGGATTTCGCCGAGCGGGATATAGGTGGACTGGTCCTCGCTCAGCATGAGGGTCTGATCGCCCTTGTAGACCTTGGCCGTCCCGCGGACCACGACCCAGTGCTCCGCCCTGTGATGGTGCATCTGCACCGACAATTTAGCGCCAGGCTTGACGGTGATCCGCTTCACCTGGTCCCTTTTGCCGAAATCAATCGAATCATAATGGCCCCATGGCCGATAGACCTGGCGATGGTTCAG
>JBQCEL010000201.1:0-35826 GCA_051960255.1 Rhizobiaceae bacterium | reverse complement strand
ATATGTAGTCACCCGCCCTTGAGGGTGAGTGCCGGGTAGCTCTACCCCACCACCGACACCACCGCCGCCGCAAGCTTGTCGAGCCCATCCTGCGGCAGACCGGCGACATTGATGCGGCTGTCGCCGATGACATAGACGCCGTGTTCTTCGCGAAGCCGGCGGACCTGCTCCGGCGTGATGCCGAGACGCGAGAACATGCCCCGGTGCCGGGCAAGGAAATCGAAGCGGTCGCTGTTCGATTGTCTTCTCAGCGCTTCGGCAAAGCCGAGGCGGAGCGACACCATCCGCTGCCGCATGGCCTCCAGCTCTTCCATCCAGTCGCGGCGCAATTGCTCATCTTCCAGAACGATGCGCACGGCGGCGGCAGCATGATCAGGCGGCATGGAATACATGCCGCGCGCCACGCTGCCGAGCTGGCCGAGCGCGATGTCGGCTTCCGCGGCGCTGCGGCCGACGATAAGCGCCGCGCCGACCCGGTCTCGATAGACGGAGAAGTTTTTCGAGCAGCTTGCCGCGATCGCCATTTCCGGCACGCGCGAGGCTACGAGCCTGACGCCATAGGCGTCCTCTTCCAAACCGTCGCCGAAGCCTTGATAGGCAAGGTCGACAAAGGGAAAGAGTCCTCGCTCGACAAGCAGATCGGCGACTTCCGCCCATTGCTCGCGGCTAAGATTGGCGCCGGTCGGATTATGGCAGCAGCCATGCAGGAGCACGACGTCGCCGGATGGGATTTTTTTCAACGCCTCCATCATCGCGTCGAAGCGGACGGTTCCGGTCGCGGCATCGAAATAGGGGTAAGTGCGCGTCTGGAGACCGGCCGCGCCGATGAGCGGCAGATGGTTCGGCCATGTCGGATCGGGAAGCCAAACCGTGGCGTCCGGCCGCGCGCGATGAAGAAGTTCGGCAATGATTCTCAGCGCACCGGAACCCCCCGGCGCCTGGACGCCGCGCGCCCGCGACAGATCGGCCTTCTCGCCGAGCACAAGCCCCATGACGGCCTTGGTGAAGGCGCGGTCGCCGACCGGCCCGAGATAGGTTTTCGTCGTCTGCTGGTCGTAGAGCCGCTTTTCGGCTTCGCGAACGGCGCGCATGATCGGCGTGTTGCCGGCGCTGTCCTTGTAAACGCCGACGCCGAGATCGACTTTGCCTGGCCTCTTGTCCTCGCGGAAAACCTCCATCAGAGCCAGGATCTTGTCCGGCTCTGCCGCCTTGAGCATCTCGAACATGCGCTTCTTCCCGATTGAACTGCACCTGAATTCAGGCCGGCTCGGCCATACGCGCCTTCCCGTTGTTTTGCAACGCGGCAACACGCACCGCGGCCTCCGCCTTTATCTTGGCGGTCGCCTGGCTCTTCACCGGCCCATAGCCGCGGATTTCCATCGGCAGCGCGGCGATGGCCGCAAGTGAAGCAGCGTCCGCTCCGCCGAATGACGCAACAAGCACGTCGATGATGTCCTCATACCAGCCGATGAGGGCGCGCTCCTCGCGCCGCTCCGCCGTATGGCCGAACGGATCGAAGGCCGTGCCGCGCAGGAATTTCATTTTTGCAAGAAGACGGAACGGCGTCTGCATCCATTGGCCGAACCGGACCTTGCGGGGCCTGCCGCGTGCATCGCGCCCGAGCGGCAGCATGGGCGGCGCGAGATAGTAGTTGACCTTGTAATCGCCCTCGAAATCCTCTTTCAGCCGATCGAGGAAGCCAGTTTCCATTTGAAGCCGCGCCACTTCATATTCATCCTTGTAGGCCATCAGCTTGAAGAGCGAACGCGCGACCGCCTCCGTCACGGCCTCGCTGCCGAACGGCATTTCCGCCTGCCGCACCCGCTCCACGGCGGCGCGGTAGCGCGCCGCCCATGCATCGTTTTGGTAGTCCCCAAGAAAGGCCGCACGACGGTCGATTACCTTATCAAGCGTCTCTTTCAATGGCTTTTCCTGCTCATCCGCCTCGAATTTTTCGCCTGCGGCAGCCAGTCGGCCGATCGCAAACGCCTCTTGATTGCGGCTGATTTCAACGCCGTTCAGCTCAATCGCGCGCTCGATCGCCGCAAGCGAGACCGGCACGATTCCCTTTTGCCAGGCAAAGCCGAGCAGGAGCATATTGGAGAAAACGGCATCGCCGAGCAGCGTTTCCGCCATACGATTGGCATTCACGGTCGAGACGTTCTCCTCACCCAGCACATCGCGGATCGCCCCGATGCGGTCGAGCACGCGCAGATCGGCATCCCGGAAGCGCACCAGATCGCCGGTCGGCATCTCCGCGGTGTTGACCACCGCGCGCGTGCCATGGCGATACGTATTGGAGGCCTTCGGCGACGAACTTACCACCAGATCGCAACCGATCAGCGCGTCGGCGCTCGCCGCGTCGATCCTGACCTGATTGACGGCATCCGGCGTCGCTGCAAGCCTTATATAGCTCAGAACCGGGCCGAATTTTTGTGCGAAGCCAGTGAAATCGAGCACGGACGCACCCTTGCCTTCGAGATGCGCCGCCATGGTGACAATCTGCCCGACGGTGATAACGCCCGTGCCGCCGACGCCCGTGACCAGAAGATCGTAGGGCTCGCCGAGCGGCTTGATCTCAGGCTCGGAAAGCGCGTCCGCCCGCGCCACGAAGTCGCCGGCGGCGACATCCTTCTTGCGACGCCTCGCGCCCTCGACCGTGACGAAGCTCGGGCAAAAGCCGTTAACGCAGGAGAAATCCTTGTTGCAGGAGGAGAGATTGACTCTCCGCTTGCGGCCGAATTCCGTCTCCACCGGCTCGACCGACAGGCAGTTCGATTCCACGGAGCAATCGCCGCAGCCCTCGCAGACGAGTTCGTTGATGACGGGAAAACGTGCCGGATCGTCCATCGTACCGCGCTTGCGGCGCCTACGTTTCTCGGTGGCGCAAGCCTGCTCGTAGATCAACACCGAAACCCCCGGCACCTCGCGCAGTTCGCGCTGGATGGGATCGAGGTTGCGGCGATGGTCGAGCGTCGTTCCAGCGGGGAATTTCGCGATGTCGAATTTCTCCGGCTGATCGGAAACCAGCGCGATGCGTTCGACGCCTTCCGCGCGCGCCGCATGCGCGATCGCCTCGACGCTGATCGGTCCATCAACGGGTTGTCCGCCGGTCATGGCAACGGCGTCGTTATAGAGGATCTTGTAGGTGATGTTCGCCTTGGCCGCGATCGCCTGCCGGATCGCCATCGAGCCGGAATGATACCAGGTGCCCTCGCCCAGATTCTGGAAGATGTGGCCATTGCCGGTGAATTTCGACGACGCCGCCCAGTTCACCCCTTCGCCGCCCATCTGGATCAGCGACGTCGTCTCGCGGTCCATCCAACTCGCCATGAAATGGCAGCCGATGCCGGCAAGCGCCTTCGAACCTTCCGGCACCTTGGTCGAAATGTTGTGCGGACAGCCCGAGCAGAAGTACGGCGTCCGCGTCGCGCCTGAGATTTGGATGACATGGTCCCCGGATGGTTTAAGCGCTGCGGCGCGTTCGCCCAAGTTCAGGCCAGGAAAGACCGCGTCGAGCCTCTTCGCCACGATCGGCGCCAGCATGTGCGGCGAAAGCTCGCCCGTCCAGGGGATCAGCCGATTGCCCCTCTCGTCATTCTTGCCGACCATACGTTCCGGCTTGTGGCCGGGATAGTCGTAGAAATATTCCTTGAACTGGCTCTCGACGATGCCGCGCTTTTCCTCGACGACCAGCACCTCCTGCTTTTCCCTGACGAAATCGAGCGCATCGCGCCGGGCGAGCGGCCACACCATGCCGATCTTGTAGATGTCGATGCCGATCCGCCGACATTCCGCCTCGCCAAACCCAAGCAAGCGCAGCGCCTCCATCAGATCGAGATGCGCCTTGCCGGTGGTGACGATGCCGAAGCTGGCATGGCCGACTCGGTAGATGTGCCGGTCGATCGGATTGGCCTCCGCGAAGGCATAGACGGCGTGCTTCTTCGCCTCCATGCGCTCTTCGATCTGGGGTCCAGGCAGATCCGGCCAGCGATAGTGCAGGCCTCCCGGCGGCGGGGTGAAGTTCGGTGTATTGAAGAGACGCGGCGGCGCGATCTCGACCGATGCCGCCGATTCGACCGTCTCTGAGATCGCCTTGAAACCGGCCCACATGCCGGAGAAGCGTGACAGCGCATAGCCATATTCGCCGAAACTCAGATATTCGGCGACGGAGGCCGGGTTCAGCGTCGGCATGAACCACGCCATGAAGGCGACGTCGGATTGGTGCGGCATGGAGGACGACACGCAGCCATGATCGTCGCCGGCGACGACCAGCACGCCGCCATGCGGCGAGGACCCGTAGGCATTGCCATGCTTCAGCGCGTCGCCGGCGCGGTCGAGCCCCGGCCCCTTGCCGTACCAGAGGCCGAACACGCCCTCGACCTGCCGGTCCGGATTGGTCTCGACCTGCTGCGAGCCGAGCACGGCGGTCGCGGCGAGATCCTCGTTGACCGCCGGCATGAATTCGATGCGGTTTTCCTCGATCAGTTTCTGAGCGCGCCACAGTTCCAGATCGACGCCGCCAAGCGGCGAGCCACGATAGCCGGATATGAAACCTGCCGTATTAAGGCCTGCCGAGCGGTCGCGGCGCGCCTGATCGAGCGCGACGCGCACCAGCGCCTGCGTGCCGGTCAGGAACACACGGCCGCTCTCCCTAAGATAACGATCCTCCAGCCGATAATCGCGATCCAGTAACCCGTCGATGCGCTTGAGCATCCAGACCTCTCTGTCTTCTCAGCAAGAATTATAGGGTTGCAGGCGGGAAATTCTTTTCTGATCGTTCGCAGACGGAAGCGAATGTGGTACAAACATCCGCTACAACAAGGAATTCGGATAGTTTATCCAAAAGGCTTCCATGGAGCTGACCGAACAGGATCGGCGCATTCTGGCGCTCTTGCAGGCGGATTCCCGCATCGCCAATCAGGAACTTGCCGATCGCGTCGGAATGTCGGCATCGGCCTGCTGGCGGCGCGTCCGCTTATTGGAAGAGGAAGGCGTCATCGCCGCCTATCCAGCGGTGCTCGACGCCGCAAAAGCGGGACTCTCCTTCAGCGCTATCGTCCATGTGACCTTGATGCGGCACGAGGCGCATCCCGTCTCGGCCTTTATCTCGCGTATCGTCGAGCGGCCGGAGGTGCTGGACTGCTTCGCCACGACCGGCGAGGCCGACTATCATCTGCGCGTCGTCTGCCGCGACAAGGATGCCTACAACGCTTTCCTCGAGGATTTCCTTTTCCGCCTGCCCGGCATCGCCCATGTCCGCACCAATCTCGTACTGAAGGACATCAAGCTCTCGACCAAGCTGCCGCTGTGAGAGGTTCCGAGCTTCCGGCGCCGAACGCCCTCAATCCTGCAGCACGAGCAGGTCCTTGCCCGAAAAGCTGATCTCCGCCGGCGAGCCGGCGACCGGCGGCGGCACGGCGGGATTGTTGAAGGTGTCGAGCGAGAGCGTATTGTCGCCGCCAACGCCGACCCGCACCCGGATGACGGACCCCAGGAAACTGACCTCGTCGATCTGGCCGTGAAGTCGCGATTCCCGCCCCTCATGCGAGCCGAGCGAAACCGATTCGGGCCTGACCGCCAGCGAGATCGGATCGCCCGCTTTGCGGGCGCCGAGATCGTGGGCGATGTTGATCAGCGTGCCGTTGACCTGCACCGCGCGCCGGCTTGGATCGGCCACCTTGCCCTTCAGCACGTTCAGCGTGCCGACGAACTGCGCGACGAACCGGGTCTGAGGACGGTTGTATATCTCGAAGGGCGTGCCGACCTGATCCGCCCGGCCCGCATTCATCACCATGATGCGATCCGAGATCGATAGCGCCTCTTCCTGGTCATGCGTGACGAAGATGGTGGTGATCCCGAGTTCCTTCTGGATCTGCCTTATTTCCTCGCGCAACGAAATGCGGATCTTGGCGTCGAGCGCTGAAAGCGGCTCGTCGAGAAGAAGCATGGAGGGCCGCGCCGCAAGCGCCCGCGCCAGCGCGACGCGCTGCTGCTGGCCGCCCGACAATTGATAGGGATAGCGTTTCTCGAAACCGGCAAGCCCGATCAGTTTCAGCATTTCCGAGACACGCGCCGCCGCCTCGTCCTTTCCCATACCGGCAATCTTCAGGCCGAAGCCGATATTTCCCGCCACCGTCATATTGGGAAAGAGCGCGTAAGCCTGAAACACCATGCCGATCTTGCGCTGATTGGGCCTGAGATTGGTGATATCTCTGCCGTCGACGATGATCCTGCCGCCGCTCGGGCGCTCGAAACCGGCGATCATCCTCAGGACCGTCGTTTTGCCGCAGCCGGACGGACCGAGGAAGGAGACGAATTCGCCTTTTCCGACCGCCAGATCGACATCCTTCACCACCACATTCGGACCGAATGCCTTGGTCAGGCCTTCGAGGCGCAGGAAATCGGCGGCCATACGGTTCTGTCCTTTCGCTTCATTCGTCATGGCTTGCCGCCTTCGGCGCGAATCGTGCCAGAAGCTGGATCATGCCCATTGCCGCCCATGTGACGGCGAAGGCGATGATGGCGAGAGCCGCCGGTTCATAGGCTTTGTTGGCGCCGACATTCTGCATGTAGGGGCCGAAAGCCGGGCGATTGAGCAGGCTCGCCATGACGAACTCGCCAATCACGATCGCAAAGGTCAGGAAGGCGCCTGAAAGCACCGCCACCAATATGTTCGGAAAAATGACGCGCAGCAGGATTCTCGGCGTGCTGGCGCCCATAATGGTCGCCGCCTCCGTCAATGTCTGCACGTCGATGGTCCGGAGGCCTGTATCAACGGCGCGGTACATATAGGGCATAGCAAGCGTTACATAGCCGAAGGTCAAGAGCACATTCGTCCCCTGTCTTGAGGCCGTGAACGGCAACCAGGACGAAGAGCCGAACATCCTGATATAGCCAAAAACCAGAATGATGGGCGGCACCACCAGAGGCAGGAGCGTTATGAATTCCACGAAAGGCCTCAGCGCCGGGAATTTGAGCCTGACGAAATAGGCCGCGGGAACGATGAGAACCGCCCCGACGATGATGGTGCAGACAGCGATCAGCGCCGAATATCCGAACGTCTGGCGGAAAAGCGGATCGCCGAGGACGTTGGCATAGGCGGCGAAGCTGTAGACATTTCGCTTGAGCTTCAACGAAAAATCGAAGGTCGCGATCAGCGGCAGGAGGAAATAAGCCGCGCCCAGAATGAAGACCAGCCAAGGCAGGAAACGCGAACGTCTCATCTCAGCCACCGCTCCGCGCGCATCCTGAGCACGATGTAGAGTATATTGGCGCCCCCGGTGATGACGATCATGCCGAGCGCCAGCGCCGCGCCGAGATTTTCATTGTGAAGCACGTCGCCTCGGATTTGCGCATAGAGGAGGATCGGCACGATGTTGAGCGAGGAGCCAGTCAGCGCATAGGCGGTGGCGATCGCGCCGAAGGCATTGGCGAAGAGCAGCGCCAGCGTTCCTAGAATGGTCGGCCACAGCACCGGCAGGCCGATATAGCGCCAGAACTGCATCGTCGAGGCGCCAAGCGTTTCTGCCGCCTCGCTCCATTCCCGCTTCAGCCCATCGACGGCGGGCATGACGATCAGCACCATCAGCGGGATCTGGAAATAAAGATAGGTGATGGTAAGCCCCCAGAAGCTGAGAAGGTTGAAGCCATATCTGTAGATGTTGAAATCGAAATAGGTGCGAAGCAGCACGGTCACGAGGCCAAGCCGGCCAAGAGTGGCAATGAAGGCGAAGGCGAGCGGGATGCCCGCGAAATTCGAGGCGACGCCGGAAAAGGTCAGCGCCGTAGAGCGTATCCAGCTCGGCAGGCCGCCACGGCCGATCGCAAGGGCGATGATGAGGCCGGCAGCAGCGCCCAGAAGCGCCGAGGCCGCCGAGACCTCGATCGAGATGAGATAGGCGCTGACGATGGTCGGCTGCGTCAGCTGCCCGAAATTCGCGAATGTGAAATGGCCGTGCGTATCGAAAAAGGCTCCGCTCACCAGGCCGAGCGTCGGCAGGAGCAGGAACAGCAGAGCAAAGATCAGGAATGGCGCGATGCCGAGCGTACCGGCCGATGCGATCGCGCCCAGCCAGTCGCGGCGCGGCCCCGATACAGCGAGACCCGACCCGGGCGGTAGGCCCGGGCCGAATCTGTTGCCATTCAATATGTCGCCGCTACTTGACATTGGCCCCGACGACGGAATCCCACTTGCTGGTGATGATTTTCTTCGCCGCCGCCTGATCTTCCAGACTCGGGAAGACGGCCTTGGCGTAATTTTCCGCCGGCGGCAGCTTGTCGAGCAGATCCTTGGGGATCGAGCCCGCCTTGCTCATGGCGTTGAAGCGGATCGGATGGCAATAACCCTTGAGCCAGCCGATCTGGCCTTCGTCGGAATAAAGATATTCCATCCACAACTTTGCTGCATTGGGGTGCGGCGCATAGGCGCTGATCGCCTGGATATAGACGCCGGCCATAACGCCGCTCTTCGGCACGACAACCTCCACGGGCGGATTGCCCTTGAGCGCGTCACGGTCGGCGAGCGCCAGATAGTCCCAGCGAATGATGATCGGCGTCGCGCCTTGGGCGAGCGTCGCCGATTTGCCGATTGCGGGCACGAAGTTTCCCGCCTTATTGATTGCCGCGAACAGATTAAGCCCATCTTCGGCCGCCTTCGCCGCATCGCTATCCTTGGAAAGACCGGCAGCGTAAACGGCGGTGATCGCCTGGTTCGAGGAGCGCGGATCGCCGGCGAGCGCGACGGAATTGGCGTATTCCGATTTGGTGAGGTCGGACCAGTCGGCGGGGGCGTTTTTGACCAGATCCTTGTTCACCTCGAAGGACATCACGCCGTAATAATCGCCATACCAATAGCCGTCCGCATCCTTGGCGTTGTCGGGGATTTCGTCCCACTTCGCCACCTTGTAAGGTTGGATCAGCTTGTCGGCCTTGGCCTGCGGACCGAAGGAGAGGCCGACATCGATCACGTCCGGCGCCTGCGGTCCCTTGTTGTTCTTGTTGGCCTTGATCGCCTCGATCTCGTCGCCCGAACCGGCGTCCGGATTGAGTTCATTGACCGTCAGGCCGTACTTCTTCTTGAAGCCGGCTATCAGATCACCATACCCGCACCAGTCGTGCGGCAGTGCGATCGTCGTGAGTTGCCCTTCCTTCTTCGCCGCAGCGACGAGATCGTCCATGGATGCTGCGGAAGAAATGGAAGTCGAGGCAAAAAGCCCCACTGCCATCAGGGATAGCAGCCGCCCCGTTATCTTGAACATTGTGTCTCTCCGTTTGACTGATGCTTTTCGGCGCCTGCGAAGCGGTTACAGTCGTCCCGTGACAGTCGGATGAATGGTGGACGACCAGCCCTCGCGGCGAAAGTGAATGCGTGCCGATTGCTTTCCACGATCGCGGCAATCCTTGTCCGCGACCGCGTGTTCCCATTTTATCGTTTGTTCCTCCCTTTTGGCAGCCCTCCTCTGGAATCTGTTCAATTCTCGCCTGCGATAGCCGCATCGAGCAAGGCAGACGCAGCTTTCTTGGTAAGCTTGACAGGGTTGCCGCCAGCCGTCGGATCGACAACCGCCATATCGGCAATCAGCGTCTTCCTCTTCTTGTCCATATCGAGCCCCTTGATCAGGTCGGGCAAGGCGTGAGGCACCTTCAGCTCTTTCCGAAGCTTCATCACGGCTTTGGAAAAGCCGTCGAATCCACCGCGAATGGCGCAATAGGCCGCGAGACGGGCGATCTTTTCCTCGATCGCCTCCCTATTGAAGGCAAGGACATAGGGCATGAAGACCGCATTCGTCATGCCGTGATGCGTGTCGTAGAGCGCGCCGATCGGATGCGACAGCGAATGGATGGCGCCGAGTCCCTTCTGAAAGGCTGTCGCGCCCATGGCGGCGGCGGCCATCATGTTGGCGCGCGCCTCTATGTCGTGTCCGTCTGCGAAGGCGCGCGGCAGGTTCTCGAACACCAGCCTGATTCCTTCCACGCCAATCCCGTCGGCCATCGGATGATAGCCCGGCGCGCAATAGGCCTCCAGGCAATGCGCCAGCGCGTCCATGCCCGTACCCGCGGTGATGAAAGGCGGCATGCCGACGGTCAGTTCCGGATCGGCGATGACGATGACAGGCAGCATCTTCGGATGGAAGATGACTTTTTTGGTATGGCTTTCCTCATTGGTGATGACGGCGGCGCGACCGACCTCCGAACCGGTTCCGGCTGTTGTCGGAACCGCGATGATTGGCGCGATGGCCTCGCCGTTCGCCCGCATCCACCAGTCGCCGATATCCTCGAAATCCCAGACCGGCCGCGTCTGCCCCGCTTGGAAAGCGACGAGTTTGCCAAGATCGAGCGCCGAGCCGCCGCCGAAGGCGATGACGCCGTCATGTTCGCCCTTTTTATAGGCGGCGATGCCGGCGGTGAGATTCGATTCCACCGGGTTCGGCTTGACCTCCGAAAATACGCCGTGCGGGATTTTGGCGTCGTCGAGCAATTTTAATGTCTTCGCCACGACCGGCAGTTTTGCCAGTCCAGGATCGGTGACGAAAAGCGGCCTCTTGATGCCTGCTGCCTGCAGGACTTCCGGCAGTTCCTTGAGGCGGCCCGGGCCGAAACGGACGGTGGTGGGATAGTTCCATTTGGAAGTGAAGGTGGTCATGAAGATGAGCTTTCGGAAAGACGAGTAAAATAGGAATGAGCTTTCTTCGGAGTCAGATCGCCTCCCTCAAATGATAGCTCTTCGGCCGCGTCAGACTTTCATAGCCGAGCGGCGAAAGCGATGCGCCCTTGCCGGTATCCTTGACGCCGGTCCACACAAGCGCCGGATCGAGATAGTCGCAGCGGTTCATGAAGACCGTTCCCGTCTCGATACGGTCGCCGAGCGCGGCTGCATGGTCGGTATCGCGCGTCCACAAAGATGCCGTAAGCCCGTAGGGGTTGTCATTCATCAGCTGGATCGCCTCCTCGTCGTCGCGCACCTTCATGATGCCGACGATCGGCCCGAAACTTTCCTCGCGCATGACGCTCATCTGGTGATCGACATTGGTTAGCACTTCCGGCGCCAGATAGGGGGAGCCCGCCTCATCCTTGTCCACCTTCATGCCGATATGCCCGCGCGCGCCCTTGCGCAGCGCTTCCGCCTTCTGCTCACGCACGAGATCGGCGAAGCGGCTGTGCGCCATCGGCCCCATCGTCGTTCCCGCTTCGAGCGGATTGCCGACGACATATTGCTTCGTCAGGTCGATGAAGCCCTCGACGAACTCATCATAGACCTTCTCATGCACATAGATGCGCTCGATCCCGCAGCAGCACTGGCCGGAATTAAAGAACGTCCCGTCGACGAGATTGGCGACGGCATGGTCCATCTTCGCGTCGGGTAAGACATAGGCTGGGTCCTTGCCGCCGAGTTCCAGGCCGAGCGTCATGAATGTCCCCGCCGCCGCCTTCTCGATGGCGCGCCCGCCGGCGACGGACCCGGTGAAATTGCAATGATCGATGCGGCCTGAACCGAGGAGCTTTTCCGTCTGCTGATGGTTCATGAGGAGGTTGCGGAAAAGCCCCTTCGGCAGGCCAGCCTTGTCGAAAGCCGCCTGGAAACGCTCGCCGACGAGCAGCGTCTGCGCCGCGTGTTTCAGAAGCACCGCATTGCCGGCCATCAGGCCCGGGACGATGGTGTTGACAGCTGTCAAATAGGGGTAGTTCCACGGCGCGATGACGAGCACGACGCCACGCGGATCATGCTTGACATAGCGGCGGAAGCCATCCTTCGGATTGGAAGCCGGCATCGGCTTCAAAGCGGCTTCGGCAATCTCGATCATGTAACGGGCGCGTTCCTCCACTCCGCCCTTTTCGCCGCCATAACGCACCGGCCGGCCCATCTGCCAGGCGAGCTCCGGCACGATCTCATCATTCATGGCGACAAGCGCGTCGATTGCCGCCGACACAATCTTGCCGCGCTCGGCGACCGGCGTCTTCGCCCATTCGGCCTGCGCCGCCTTGGCGCGCTCGACAGCCGCGCTCACCTCCGCATCGGAGGCGACAGGCCTCTCGGCATAGATCGAACCGTCGATCGGGGATTTCAGTTTTACCGTTTCCAAATTGGACTCCAAAACTTCAGCAAGGTTGGATGCGTAACTGACCAGACTTGGCATAGGCCAGAATAGGCCGGTCACTCGTGACTAAAACCATATCGAGCGCCCGCGCCGTTGCGATCAAAATCCGATCCATGGGGTCTCCATGAACTCTTCCCGGGAGATTAGATGACGATATCAGGATGGCGGGTGTCAGGGGGCTAAGCTTTGCTTGCATTCGATCAATGAATCTTTCGACAAAATCGAGCGGGGCCAGAGGAAGGCTGATCCGTCCTTTTGCCACGCCCATACCGATCTCCCACGCGGACATTGGCGAGAGGTAGAGGCGGCCATCATAGGCTGCCTCCGAAATTTCCCAGCGTGCCTCCGCATCCATCGGGCTGTCATTGGCCAAGAAAAGCATGGCGCACGTATCCAGTAGGAAGTCCGGACGCGTGTTCACTTGCGCTGCTTCCTGGCTTCGTCGTCCGCCAGCCGATCCTCACCAAGATATCCCTCGTCCCATGGCTCGTCGGAAAAAGGCCCACTGACGTCGAACCCTGCCTCGATTGTGATCAACCCTTTCATGAAGCCAATTCCGGAGTGCAATGGCCGGCGTTGGCCCTCCTTCGGTCCGAACAAGGCCGATCCCCCTTGAGGAGTTGGCTTTTTGACGCGCCGAAAGACGAGTTTGCCGCTTACAGTATTCACCGACTCGGTCTCGTAACCCGCCTCAAGCCATTCCTTCGTCATGGGATTGTTACTCGGATTATTGCTCCACCACGCAGGATATTGCTTCGAAGCAGGAAGCTGCAGGCCCAGCACTTTCTCGATCTCATCGAATGTCATCGGCACATAATCCTGCGCATTGGCGGCAAGAAATTCCTTTAAAGGCGAGTACTTGCCCATTGGCTTGCTCCTTCCAGCGAACTTGGCAAAGCGTGACGAGCGAACGTGCGCCGGCTATAGCCAAATGTCAACTGTTAAAAGCTGTATTACAACTTCAATACCGCTCAAACCCCCTGTGCAGTTCCCAATCAGTCACCCGCCGATCATATTCGAATTGTTCCCATTTCGCCGTATGGACATAATGCTCCACGACATCCTCGCCGAAAGCGGTCTTCAGCATCTCTGATTTCGCCAGTGCATCGGTTGCATCACGCAGCGTTTTCGGCACCTCCGCCAATTGCGCGCCCTGATAGGCGTCACCTTCAAACGGCTTCGAAAGCTCCAGCTTCTCGTCGATGCCCGCGAGTCCGGCGGCAATCAGCGCGGCGAAGGCGAGGTAGGGATTGAGGTCGGCGCCGCCGACGCGGCACTCGATGCGGACAGCCTTCGACCCCGCGCCACAGACGCGGAAGCCGGCGGTGCGGTTGTCCATGCTCCAGACCGCCTTTGTCGGCGCGAAGGTGCCCGCCTGGAAACGCTTGTAGGAATTGACGTAGGGCGCGAAGAACCAGGTGAAGTCACGCGCATATCTGAGCTGCCCCGCCACCCAGGAGCGCATCAGCGCCGACATGCCGTGTTCTGAGGACTTGTCGAAGAAAAGCGGCGTCTTGCCGTCGGCGCTCCACAGCGAATTGTGGATATGGCTGGAGTTGCCGGCAAGCCCATAATTATATTTCGCCATGAAGGTGACGGCTTTGCCCTGCTGGGCGGCGATCTCCTTGCACCCGTTCTTCAGGATCACGTGCCGGTCAGCCATGGCGAGCGCCTCGGCGTAGCGAACATTGATTTCTTCCTGCCCAGGCCCCCACTCGCCTTTTGAATTCTCGACGGGAATGCCGGCGCCTTCCAGCCCGTTGCGGATCGCCCTCATCACGCTCTCTTCCGCGGTGGTGAGCTGGATCAGATAATCCTGGATATAGGGCGAAGCGGTATCGAGGCTCTGCCAACGCTTCTCGCGCGCGCTGCGATAGGTTTCGTCGAAGAGGTAGAATTCGAGTTCCGAGGCGAAATAGGCCATCCAGCCGCGTTCCCCAAGACGCGCGATCTGCCGCTTCAGGAGCGCGCGGGGAGAATGCGCCAGATCCTCATGGTGATGATGGTCGAGCACGTCACACAAGACTAGCGCCGTCTTTTCCAGCCAAGGTATCCTGCGGATCGTGCCGAGATCCGGCTTCATGACGAAATCGCCATAGCCCTTCGACCAACTCGCCGCCTTGTAGCCAGGCACCGGCTCCATATCGATGTCGTTGGCGAGCAAATAGTCGCAGCCATGCGTCTCGTCATGCGCGGATTCGACGAAATAGGAGGCGAGGAACCGCTTGCCGATAAGGCGTCCCTGCATATCCACGGCGCAGGCCAGCACCGTATCGATTTCGCCGGCGCCGACATCCGTTTTCAATTGATCGAACGTGAGTTCTCCGGACATTCTCTCAAAACTCCAGTCCCTGGCTTTCGGTCGGAAGAGCCGGTCGGGCCGGCCCATTCCCTATCAGGCTTTTTCTCCAACGGCTTGCTCGGCGGCGGCGATCGCCGCCTGCCTTGCCGCAATGATATCTCCGAGCGGCGGCCCCTGGAAACGCCGCCTCTCGAACGCGAACCAGACGATCGCGGTCAGGATGAAGAAGCCTACCGTTATGTAGAGCGCCCAATCGTTCGGTGGCTGGATGCCGATGACGAAGATCAGGATCATCGCCAACACAGAAAGGACCGCGAACAGGCTGAAGACGACGCGCCCCATATTCCAGGGACCCATCCTGTCCCATTTCGGCGTCCCCCAGGCGATGAGCCCGAGCGTAATGGGAAAGGTGAAAGAGAGGAAAAGGAAGATCACCGTGCAGGAAACGACGATCGTATAGGCCGACGTACCCGCCACCGAAACCAGAGAGGACCCCCAGACGAAAAGCACCGAGAGGACGGAGGCGGTCCAGATCGCCGCGACGGGCGTGCGATAGGTAGGGCTGACCCTCGATAGGCTCCGCGATGCCGGCAGCCCGCCGTCGCGGGCGAAGGCGAAGATCATGCGCGAAGCCGACGTGACGGTCGCGAGGCCGCAAAGCAGTTGGGCCACGAAGACGACCAGATATACGAATTCCTTGACGCCGGAACCGACGCGCTGGTCGAAAGCCCAGAAGAACACGTTCCAGCCCTGTTTGGCGGCTTCGTCCATATTCGGGATCATCAGGACGAATGACGCCAGAAAAAGATAGCCGAACAGCGCCGACCAGATGACCGACATGACCATCGCACGCGGTACCGAGCGCGCCGCCTTCATCGTCTCCTCGGACGTATGGGCGGAGGCGTCATAGCCCGTGATCGTATAGATCGGCAGCAAGAGGCCCAGCGCGAAGACCCACGCGTTCGACACATGCGGCCAGACTCCGCCGCCGGCATCGCCGGAATAATTGTGGAAGGTGAACAGGCGCGAGAAGTCCCAGCTTTGGGCCGACACCAGGCACACCACCGCGATCAATATTGACCCGAAGAAGATGAGATAGCCGGAAAAATCCGTGAGTTTGGCGGTAAGCTTGATGCCGAGATGGTTGATGAGCGCCTGGCCGCCGGTGATGATGATCAGGAAGATCATCTGGTTGGCCAGATTGTTCTCGATGCCGAGCGCCGGCCCAAAGGCGCCGGCGAAAAAGGTCCAGGTGCCGACATTGATGGCGCCGAGCACCGTCACGAGGCCAAGCAGGTTAAGCCACGCCGTCACCCAGCCGGTACCGCGATTGCCGAGGATCGAGCCCCAATGGTAAAGGCCGCCGGCCGTCGGGTAGGCTGATGATATTTGCGACATGGCGACGGCGAAGACCAGTGAGACGAAACAGCCGACCAGCCAGCCGACGCCGACGCCGATGCCCCCTGCGCCGGACGTCGCCTGGGCGAGCGAATTGATGCCGCCCGAGAGAATGCAGATGATCGAGAAGGAAACCGCGAAATTGGAGAAGCGCGAGAGCCGCCGCTCCAGTTCCTGCGCATACCCCATCGAGTGTAGGACCTTCACGTCCTCCTGCTTGTCGGTTTCGCCATAATCCACAATCGGCATGATCGTCACCTTCCCATTGTCTGTCGCCGGATACCGCCCGCATCCGGCTGGATTTTCCCACCTTCTTTTGTTGTTATTTTTGCTTCTCCGCTTTGCGGCGCTGCGATCCCGCTGAGGATCGCCGCGAGCCGGTCGCCCCACAAGGACTGGCCAGCGTCGGTCCTGATCTCGTCATTGCGGATTTCGATCATGACGGCGCGGAGCCCCAGCGCGCGGGCATGGCGCTCGAGCGTGTAGTAGACACGGTCGGCCGGCGAATAGGGTTCGTTGTCCCCGACGTCGAGGTCCTTTTCCGTGAGCAAGGCGTCCATGACCGGCCGCGCAAGCGCCATGTCGCCGTCATGGATGACCCCGACCTGCCAGGGCCGCGGGACGCCCATGAAGACCGGCGTGAACGAATGGATGGCGACCAGCAGCGTTTCGCGGCTTTGCGCCAGCCTGTCGTCAACGACTCGGGCAAGGCGCTCGTGGAAAGGGGCATGCGCGAGCGCGATGCGGCGTTCCCTCCCCTCAACGCTAAGGCCCGTGTTCCCGGGGATTACGGTCAATTCACTCCGCTCGGGAACGAGATCGTGAGCATCGAGCGGCCGATTGCAGTCGGCGACAAGGCGCGAAACACTGGATTCGACAAGCGTGGCGTCGAGCCTGTCCGAAAGCCTCCGCGCGACCTCTATGGCGCCGGGATCCCAGGCGATATGGCTGCTGAGGCTCGCGGCGTCGAGCCCCAACGTTCCGAACTCCGCCGGTATGTGGTTGGACGCGTGATCGCAGACGATGATAAAAGCGCTTTTCCCGTCGGGATTGGAAACCCGGACGGCAGCTTCCATCGCTGCATTATCCTCCGCCGCCTTCATCGGCATGCCCCTCGGGACGCTGTAACAAAAATTACGGATAAGTTATCATTGCGTCCGTCCGTATGATTTCATACACATTTCGCGGCTTTGTCAAACGCGTTCTTTCCACGGCGTCTAACCCCTCGGTAAGGGAGCTTCAGCCAGTTTGAACGGCAAAGGATGGGAGAATGGCTGCAAGCATCGCGGAACGCATCACGGAGCGACTCCAGACGATGCCCGCCGGCGAGCGCCGGGCGGCGCACACGCTGATCGGCAATTACCCGCTATGCGGCCTGAAGACGGTGGCGGAATTTTCCGCCCAGGCCGGCGTCAGCGCGCCGACCATTTTACGCTTCGTCGCCCGTCTCGGTTTCCAGAACTATCCCGAATTCCAGTCCGCGTTGCAGGACGAACTTGCCGCCCAGTTGCAATCGCCACTCATCCGGTCGGCAACGCCGGCGTCCTCCGCCGCCGGGGACACCTCCCCGATGGTCGCCGCGACCATCGACAATATCCGGGAAACCTTTCGTCATCTCTCGAAGGCGCAGATCGGCGACATGACCGGCCTGATCGCCAATCCTCGCCTGAAGATTTTTCTCATCGGCGGGCGCTTCACGGATCCCGTGGCGCGCTACATGGCGGCGCATCTGGCCATTATCCGGCCGAACGTCTTTCATCTCACTGGGCAGGAAAGCAATTGGCGCGACCGGCTGATCGACATGGGTAAGCGCGACGTGCTGCTCGTCTTTGACATCCGCCGCTACCAGGAAAGCCTCGTCCGCTTTTCGGCAAAGGCGCATGAGCGCGGCGTCCACATCATCCTCTTCACCGACCGCTGGCTCTCTCCCATCGCGCGGTTCGCCCGCCATGTCGTCGCCGGGCGAACGGCCGTGCCGTCGGCCTGGGACTCGTCGGCCTCGCTTCTCGTGGTGGCGGAAACATTGATCAGCGAGGTGACGCGCAGTCTCGAGACGGAGAGTGCCGCCCGTATTCGCGAGATGGAGAATCTGCGGCGGGAATAATCCGAACCACCTCAGGGACGAAGGATGAGCTTCCCGCTTGCCCCGCGTGAATGAATGCGCTCCAGCGCGGACGCTGCTTCGGCGAGCGGATAGACATTTTCGATTATCGGCTGGATCCGGCCTGTCTCATACCAGGCAATGAGCTGCTGAATATTGGCGGCATGCGCTTCAGGCTCCTTATGCGTAAAGCTGCCCCAGAAGACGCCGACGACGCTGTAACCCTTGACCAGCGCCAGATTAACCGGCAATTGCGGGATGCGCCCCGAGGCAAAGCCGATGACGAGCAGCCTTCCGTTCCAGCCCATGGCGCGGGCGAGAATGTCGAACATACCGCCGCCGACCGGATCGAAGGCGACGTCAACGCCCTTGCCGTCAGTGGCCTCCTTCAGCGCATCGCGAAGATTGTCGTAGCCGAGAACGACATCCGCACCGGCCCGGCGGGCGATTTCCTGTTTTTCGGCGGATGAAGCCACCCCGATCACACGCGCGCCCATCGCCTTGGCGATCTGGACGGCCGCAAGCCCGGTCAGCCCCGATGCGCCAAGCACGCAGAGCGTTTCGCCGGCCGCCAATTGCGCCCTTTGTTTGAGGGCGTAAAGCGACGTGCCATAGCCGCAAAGCAACGCGCACGCATCGCCTGCGTCCATTCCTTCGGGAATTTTTGTTGCCGCGGTTTCGGAGCCGAGAATCTTTTCAGCATAGGCTCCGGTCGAGGGCAGCACCGCGACCCGGTCTCCTATTTTCAGCGACCGGACTGTCTCGCCCAGAGCCACGACGCGGCCCACCGCCTCCATTCCCGGAATAAAGGGCGTCTCAGGTCGCGCCTGATAGAGGCCCTGGACCAGCAGGCCGTCGGGAAAGTTCACGCCTATGGCTTCCGCCTCTATGACGATATCGTTGCCTGTCGCCTGAGGCTCCGGCCAATCCTCATAGGCCAGATTACTGATCGGGCCGTACTCATGCGCAACAATCGCCTTCATGAGCCGCTACACCTTTTCCTGCGTGTATTTCTTCAATTCCGCGCGCGCCACCTGGCGGCGATGCACGGCGTCCGGACCATCGGCGAGGCGAAGTGTTCTTAGATGCGTCCAGGAGCGGGCAAGCGGCGTGTCCTGGCTGATCCCCTGGCCGCCGAACATCTGCACCGCCTCGTCGGTGATCCTGAGCGCGATGCGCGGCGCGACAACCTTGATCTGGCTGATCCAGGGGGCGGCGGCGCGCGGATCGCCCTGGTCCATCATCCAGGCGGCCTTAAGGCACAAGAGCCGCGCCATCTCGATCTCCATCCGCGCTTCCGCGATGATGTCGTAATTGGCCCCGAGCTTGGCGAGCGGCTGGCCGAAGGCTTCGCGGCGGAGCGAGCGTTGGCACATCAGTTCGAGCGCCTTTTCGGCATGGCCGATCGCCCGCATGCAGTGATGGATGCGGCCCGGACCCAGCCGCCCTTGCGCGATCTCGAAGCCGCGGCCTTCGCCGAGCAGCAGGTTCGACTGCGGCACGCGCACATTTTCGAAGCGCAAATGCAGATGCCCGTGCGGCGCATCGTCCTCGCCATAGATGGTCATAGCCCTCAGCTTGGTGACGCCGGGCGAATCTGCCGGAACCAGGATCATCGAATGCTGGCGGTGCTTCGGCCCGTCATTCGGCGTCTTCACCATGACGATGTAAACGGCGCAGCGGGGGTCACCGGCGCCCGACGACCACCATTTCTCGCCGTTGAGAACATAGTCGCCGCAATCCTTCTCGCAGCGCATGGAAATGTTCGTCGCGTCCGATGACGCGACATCGGGCTCGGTCATCAGATAGGCCGAGCGGATTTGGCCATCGAGAAGCGGCTTCAGCCAGCGCTCCTTGTGCTCGGCCGTTCCGTAGCGTTCGAGCACTTCCATATTGCCAGTATCGGGCGCGGAGCAGTTGAAGGTTTCGGCCCCAAGATGCGCCTTGCCCATTTCCTCGGCGAGATAGGCATATTCCACAGTCGTCAGCCCGTAGCCGCGTTCCGAATCCGTCAGCCAGAAATTCCACAAGCCGCGCTCTTTCGCCTTTGCCTTCAGCCCTTCGAGGATTTCCGTCTGGCGCCGCGTGTAGGTCCAGCGGTCGCCCTTGCCCACTTCGGCCAGGAATTCCTCGTCGAGCGGCGCGATCTCCTCGCGCACCATGCGGCTTACCTTGTCGTGCAGGGCCTTGACCCGATCGGTCATGCCCAGATTCATATCGGCCATCAGAAATCTCCTCCGCTTGCTCCAAGGCCGCGCGCCGCAAAGGCGACGATCTGCCATGCGATGTCGTCGATATCGTCGCGTGTCTCTCCAGGCTGGGGCGAGTACCAGAAAATGGGCGAGTTGAGCGTCACGAGCATGAGCTGGTTGGCGATGCTGAGATTGCTGAAACGCATGTCGCCCTCCCTTTTTGCCTCCGCGATCGTGCGGCGAAAGATATCGCCATAGCGCGACCGGCTCGCATGCAATTCGGCGAAGGCGCTCCGCTGTTCGGGCGTGGTGGCGCCGCGCAGATACATCTCCGTCCCCTCCCACACGACCCTCTGGAACGTCCGCGTGAGGATCATCTGGACGACATGGGTGAAGGCGAGCTTCCTCCAGCGGTCAAGCGCGCTTCCGGGAAGGTGGAGCACCGGCTCGATCGCCGCGTGGTTCATGTCCATGCCGATCCGGTAAACATCGGCGAAGAGATCGGCCTTTGAAGGATAATGATGATAGATCCTGCCCTTGGTCGCGCCGAGGCTGCGCGCCACATCGTCGATCGAGGTGGCGTAATAACCGCGTTCGGTGAAGCAGCGAGCGGCCGCTTCGAGGATATCGGCGCGCGAGCCATCAGAGGCATAATCACCGACACGATGTTCACCGACACTGGGCGCCACGCGTCCCGGCTCCTTCCTCCCGTTCCGTATCGCCGACGCAAAACGCGGAAGCGACATCGGACTTTACGGGGTGTAAAATGATGAACATACTACCGGGTATGTTGTCAACGCGGGAACGCGACTCCGCTGCGGGCGTTCCGGGGCAAGTTTGATGGGAGGGAAAATGGCCTATCTCGACGATCTGTTTTCGGTGAAGGGAAAGACCGCCCTTGTGACGGGCGGCGCGACCGGCATCGGCCGCATGGCCGCGACAGCGCTTGCCATGGCAGGAGCGGATGTGATGATCGCATCCCGCAAGGGCGAGGATTGCGCCCACACCGCGGATGAGATCAATGCATCGGGCGCGCCCGGCAAGGTCGAGGGGTTCGCCGGCAATGTCGGCACGGAGGAAGGCGTCGCCGCTCTGGCGGAAGAGGTCGGGAAGCGGACCGATCGCCTCAATATCCTCCTCAACAATGCCGGCCTGACCTGGGGCGAGCCGCTCGAAACCTTTCCTTACAAGGCGTGGTCGCGTGTGCTGGACGTCAACGTGACGGGTCTTTTCCATCTCACGAAGACGCTTCTGCCACTGCTGGAAAAGGGGGCGAACCATGCCGACCCGGCGCGAATCATCAATCTCGGTTCAGTCATGGGCACCCAGCCAATCGCGGACGGCGCTTACTCCTACACCGCATCCAAGGCCGCGGTTCACCATCTCACCCGCACGCTGGCCAACGAATTCGCCAGCAGGCACATTACGGTGAACGCCTTCGCTCCGGGACCTTTCCAAAGCCGCATGACGGCCTTCGCCACCGGCACCGAAGAAAAAGCGGAAAAAGTCGGCAGCCACGTGCCGCTCCGACGCATTGGAACGCCGGATGACATAGCCGGCGCGACGCTCTATTTATGCTCGAAAGCCGGGTCCTATGTCACTGGGGCGATCCTGCCGATCGACGGTGGCGAATCGGTGAACCACGGCATGACGCTGTTCAAGGATTCGAGATAGACATTCCATGGGGGAAAGAGCATTGCAGGCCGTTGGTCTCGGCGACCTTCAGTCGGGCGTCGGAAAGGAAGTCGGCGTCTCGCCGTGGCGGACCGTCACGCAGGAGATGATCGATCAGTTCGCCAACGCGACCGACGATCACCAGTTTATCCATGTCGATCCGGAAAGGGCGGCCCGCGAGACGGCCTTCGGCGGCACGATTGCGCATGGCTTCCTGTCCCTGGCTTTGCTCTCGACCTTCGCTTTTGAAGCGATACCGCCGCTTGAAGGCTCGGGCATCGGCATCAATTACGGCTTCGACAGCGTTCGCTTCCAGGCGCCGGTGAAGTCGGGCGCCCGCATCCGGGCGCGCTTCGTTCTGGCCGATCTCAACATCCGGCCGTCGGGCTGGATCCAGTTGACCTATGACGTGACGATCGAGATCGAGAATTCAAGGAAGCCGGCGTTGACGGCCCGCTGGCTGACGCTCACTTATGTCGAGCCGAAAAGAGAAGAGGCGTGAGCGACCCGAATGCGATCGATGCTGAAGCGCTCGGGCCCTATCTCGAAGCCCGGATTTCCGACTTCAAAGGGCTCGAAAGCATTCGGAAATTCCCTTCAGGGCAATCCAATCCGACCTATCTGCTCGAAGCGGCGAGCGGCCGCTATGTCCTGCGCGCCAAGCCGCCCGGCGAACTCCTGAAATCGGCGCATGCGGTCGATCGCGAATATCGCGTCATGAAAGCGCTGAGCTCAGTCGGATTCCCCGTGCCGGACGCACTCTTCCTGTCTCCCGACGATTCGCCGATCGGCCGCATGTTCTTCGTCATGCGCCATGTCGACGGCCGCATCTTCTGGGACCCGGCCCTGCCGGAAGTGGCGGAGAGGAGTGACCGCGCCGCGATCTATGACGCCATGAACGCGACGCTTGCCTCGCTCCACGGCGTCGATGTCGCGGCTGCGGGCCTTTCCGATTACGGCCGTGCCGGCAGCTATTTCGAGCGGCAGATCTCGCGCTGGAAGAGCCAATATCGGGCCTCCGAAACGGTTCATCTCGACGCCATGGAAGAGTTGATCGGCTGGCTCGACCATCACCTGCCGGAAGATGATGGTCTGGTGACGCTCGTGCATGGCGATTACCGGCTCGACAACATGATCTTCGCGCCCGATCGTGCGGAAGTGCTGGCGGTGCTCGATTGGGAATTGTCGACGCTCGGACACCCCTATGCCGATCTCGCCTATCAGTGCATGCAGTGGCGTCTTCCCAATATTTCGGGCTTCAAGGGATTGGGAGGCGTGGATAGGAACGCGATCGGCCTGCCGACAGAAGAGGAGTATGTCGCCGCCTATTGCCGGCGGCGCGCCGTCGCCGGAATAGAAAACTGGACCTTCTATCTCGCTTTCTCCTTCTTCCGCCTCGCCGCCATCTGCCAAGGCGTCTACAGGCGCGCGCTCGACGGCAACGCCTCGAATCCCGAGAAGGCAAGGACCTATGGAACGGCGGTCGAGCTCCTGTCCGGCCTGGCCGTGGAAACGATCGGGAAAGAGGCATGACGGCGCGTTTCGAAGGAATGACCGTTCTCGTGACGGGCGCGACGGGAGGTTTCGGCCGTCATGCCGCCAGGTGCTTCGCCAAGGAAGGCGCATCGCTCGTCCTTTCCGACCGCGATCCGGCAAGTCTGGAAGAATTGGCCCGGCCCCTTGGCGCGAAAGTCGTCGTACTGGCGGGCGACATCTCGGATGAAAGGCTTTCCGCCGATCTGGTCGATCTGGCGCTGCGCACCTTTGGCCGGCTCGATATCGCTCTCAACAATGCGGGTATCGCGCATGACTTCAATCCCCTGCCGGACATCTCGTCCGAAGCAGCGCGCCGCGTCATCGACATCGATCTGATGGGCGTCTTCTATGCCATGAAGGCGCAACTGCCCGTGATGGAGCGGCAGTTCCGCGAAACCGGCAAGGGAGGCGCGATCGTCAATGTGGCGTCGGTCGCCGGCTTGGTCGGCGCGCCGCTTCTTTCCGCCTACGCCGCCGCCAAGCACGGCGTCGTCGGCTTGACGCGCTCGGCCGCCGCCGAATTCGCCACTAGGGGCGTCCGCGTCAATTGCATCTGCCCTTCCTATGCCCGCACGCCGATGGTCGATGCGCTTCTGGATTCCCGATGGGGCAAAGACAAGACCGAGGCGGATCTCACCCGAGGCGTGCCGATGCGCCGGCTGGCGGAGGTGGACGAGGTCGTGGAGGCGATGCTCTTCGCGGCCGATCCCCGCAACAGTTTCATGACGGGACAGGCGATCGCCATCGACGGCGGAATCACGACAATTTGATGCCGAGGGCTTTCTCCGCGCCGTTCAACACAGCGGAGGTTTTTCCCGCACCTTCCGCCATGGCTTCCGCAGCGTAACCCTTTGCCGACGCTTACAAAACGGGTCGTCCCGCGCCTCGGCGGCGACCAGGGTGATTTATCTCTCGATAACAGAAGGATAACGGAACAGAGAATGCTTGTTTTGCGTTCAATGCCAAGTTTTTGCGACAATCCCATGACAATCGGATGACGTTTACTTAGACCCATTTTGGAGAATCGGCCTTGTCCATGACGCCAGCCGGGGGGATGGGGGAAGTCGTTCCACAACATCCAAATCAGCTATTGAGAGGGAACGGAAACGCATTCCGTACCGCAGGTTCGATCGGGCTTACGGTGCTGCTCGCGGCGCTCATCATCTTCTCCGTGGAGTGGATTGTCCGCAGTTCCTTTACCGACGCTCTCCTCTTCTTTGAAAATCCCGACCTGCCCGGCTGGTCGACTGTTCTGTTCTTCGCGCTGGCGCTGATCGCGCTTGATGCGATCCTGGGCCGCGCCCATCAGGCGCTTCTGGTTATCGGGCCGGTGGTCCTGGCGCTCGCATGGATGAGTCGCGAGAAGGCGCTCTATATCGGCGATCCCCTCTATCCGGTGGATTTCCTCTACGCCCGTCAGGTCGTCGGCATCCTGCCGCTTCTGGCGCGAGACCGGCCGCTGACCATGATCGCCGCGATCGTGGCCGCCATCATCGCGGTTGCGCTATTGGTCGCGGCGTCGATCTATTGGCGGCGCCGCTTCGAGCGGCTTTCGCTGAAGGGCCGCGGCTGGCGCCTGATCCTGACCCTGCCGGCGCTCGTCTTCTTCGCCAATATCATGGACTACTCCACCTTTTCGTGGGCCCGGGACCGGTTGCAGATCATTCCGATGATGTGGGACCAGCGGGAAAACTATGCCCATAATGGCTTCACCGCCGCTTTCATCCTGAACCTGCCCATGGCGACTGTCGCGGCGCCGTCGGGCTATTCCTCAGCCAAAATAAACACGATCGGCTCCGAACCGGCGGCGGCATTTCCGGCCGAGAAGCCGGACATTATCATTGTCATGAACGAATCCTTCTGGGATCCGACCAGACTTCCCAGTACCACGATCAGTCCTGATCCGATCCCGACGATCCGCAAAAACCAGTCCGGCTATGTCTTTTCGCCGGAATTCGGCGGCACTACCGCCAATGTCGAATTCGAGGCGCTGACAGGATTTTCCAACGCGTTCCTGCCTTACGGCAGCATCCCCTACCAGCAATATATCAGGCGCCAGACGCCCTCCCTCGCCTCCTTCTTCAATTCGGAGGGGTATGTGACGCGGGCGTTCCACCCCTACGCCGCCTGGTTCTGGAACCGTGGCAACGTCTACAAGGATTTCGGCTTCCAGAAATTCATGTCGGAGGAAACCCTGCCGCCAATCCAGAAGCGCGGGCCGCTGGCGTCGGATGCCGCCTTCTTCGATGAGATCATGCATGAAGCGGACGAAGAGCAGAAACCCTTCTTCTTCTTTGCGGTTACGCTGCAGAACCACGGCCCTTACGAGCCCTTCCGCTATGTCGATCCAACGCATACGGTAGAGACGAAGGCGAGCAGTTCCTCGCGTGAATCCATCCTGACCTATGCCGAAGGCGCGTCGGACGGAGACAAGGCGTTCGCGAAACTAATGGAATGGGCGTCGAAGCGCTCGCGCCCGACGGTGATCGCGATGTTCGGCGACCACCTCCCTCCGCTCGGAGCCGCTTATGTCGAGACTGGGTTCATGAAGGATCAGGTGGCGCCGCGACGCGCCCCGATCGGAGAGATGCGCAAGGATCACGAGACGCCGCTCGTCATCTGGTCGAACCGCACCGGCGTGCATACAACCGGGACCATCAGCCCTTCGCTTTTGCCACTCAACGTACTGGAGACGGCGGGGATCAGCCATCCCTACTACACCGGCTTCCTCGGCAAAGTGAGCAAGGAATATCGCGTCGTCGACCGCTATATGCTGATGGAACCCGGCGGCGACGGTATGCCGGATTGGTCGCGGAAGCCGCATAACGCCATCATCGATCAGTTCCGCCAGATTCAGTACGATCAGATGTTCGGCAAACGCTACAGCACGCGAGCGTTCTTTCCTGAAATGGCGCCGGCAAGTCCCGCTTCCTGATCGAATTTTTCCTGAAGCCCCAACTTCTTGTTGATATAATAAGTAGAGTTATTATATATAGGGCTATGGCACAAATTAACACGCTCAACAGTTTCGGCTATCTCCTTCAGGAAGCAAAACGTCTTCTCAGCCGCCGCTTCGAGGAGAAGGCGCGCCATTACGGTTTGACCTCCTCGCAATGGCGCGCCATCGCGCAATTGTCGCGCACCGACGGACTGACCCAGGTGGCGCTCGCCAATTATCTGGAAATTGAGCCTATGACGGTCTGCCGGCTGGTGGATCGGCTCGAGGCGCGCGGCTTCATCGAACGCATTCCAGATCCGGCTGACAGGCGCGCCAAGCTTGTCTGGCTGACGGAAAAGTCGCGCTCGATGATGGACATCGTACGGGAAATCGCCTTTGAGGTCTACCAGGAGGCTTTCGACGGCTTCAGCGATGCGGAGCGTCAGGCGCTTGTGGAGGGATTGCAGCGCATATCCGCCAATCTTTCGGAGAAGGCGCCGAAGGAAAAGGCGCTCTCCGAGGAAGAGCCGGCCTGAAACGGCCTTCGCAGACGACGGGCCCGTCAGTATCATATTGCCTCGATTGCACTGACAACTTGCCCTGGCCCGGCCCCGCCCTTTATTTCGGGCTAGGAACTTTTCCGTCTATCTCCCGTTGCAGGATGGGTTCCAATTTCCCCTTCGCGCCGGGGCGCTTGTTTTTGCGGCAGTAGGTAATTTGATGGCGACAAGGTCGCGCAATGTCAGAACCGGGAGCGAAACCGCGATCGGTGACGAAGGCGATATTGTGGCGAAGGACCAGCCGCAAGACACGCCCCGAAATCAAGACGCCGGAAGAAGGGAAGCCGCCGGTGAGGAGATCGATGGCCGGAATGGCAATTCCTCATCTCCCGAAAAGAAACGGCCAAGTTTTCTACGCCGCCACCCGCTCATGGCGGCATTGATCATCATCCTGTTGGTGATCGTGATCGTCGCAGGAGTCCTGTGGTGGCTTCATTCCCGACAATATGAATCGACCGACGACGCCTTTATCGACACGCGCACGGTGACGATCAGCGCGCAAATCAATGGCCTGATCACCGATGTACCTGTCACGGACAATCAGGCCGTCAAGGCCGGTACGGTGCTCGTCAGGATTGACGACAGCGATTACCGCGCCTCGCTGGAGCAGGCCAACGCCCAGGTCGCCGAGGCAGAGGCAGCAATCGCCAATGCCGATGCGCAGATCGAGGCACAGGTGGCGAAAATCGACGCGGCCAAGAAGCAGGCCGTTCAGGCAAAAGCGGCGATGGACTTCGCCCAAAAGCAGAACCAGCGCGATCAGGCGCTCGCCAAGACCGGAGCGGGCACGGAGGAAGCGGCGCAGCAGGCCGCATCGACCTACATCCAGGACCAGGCCGCCTACGCCAGCGCCCAAGCCAATATCGTGGCGGCTGAGAAGCAGTCGGCGGTGCTTCAGGCCCAAAAGAAAAGTAGCGTTGCTCAGTTGCAGCAGGCGAAAGCCAGCCAGCATCAGGCCGAAGTCACACTGTCCCGCACCAAGATCACGGCGCCGGTCGATGGCTATGCGACGGCGATCAGCGCCGCCACGGGCGCCTACGCCCAGCCCGGCCAGGCGCTGATGATGTTCGTTCCGAAAAATGTCTGGGTCACGGCCAACTTCAAGGAAACGCAACTTGACCTGATGCGGCCTGGACAGCCCGTGAAGATCAGGATCGACGCCTATCCCGATCATACCTTCCATGGCCATGTCGACAGCATCCAGGCAGGCAGCGGCACCGCCTTCAGTCTGCTGCCGCCACAGAACGCCACCGGCAATTATGTCAAGGTCGTCCAGCGCGTGCCTGTCAAGATCGTCTTCGACAAGCAGCCGGAGGTCTATCTCGGCCCCGGCATGTCCGTCGTCCCGAAGGTGAAGGTCAGATGAGCGACGCCGCCACCGCCACGGCGGGGTGGGACGGAAGTCGTTCGGCTGCCGGCGGACGCAACCCCTGGATCATCGCGCTCACCGTCTCGATCGCGACCTTCATGCTCGTCCTCGACACCTCGATCGCGAATGTGGCGCTGCGCAACATCGCCGGCAGCCTTGCCGCCAGCCAGGACGAGAGCACCTGGATCATCACCACCTATCTGGTGGCGAACTCGGTCGTCATTCCCGTCAGCGCCTGGCTTTCCGACGTCATTGGCCGCAAACGCTATTATATGCTGTGCGTGGCGACCTTCACGCTGGCTTCGCTTCTCTGCGGCCTCGCGCCCAATCTGCAGATGCTGATCCTTTTTCGCATCCTACAGGGCCTCGGCGGCGGCGGCATGGCTCCTTCCGAGCAATCCATCCTCGCCGACACTTTTCCTCCTCAACAGCGCTCGCAGGCTTTCGCGCTTTATGGCATCGCCGTCATCGTCGCGCCAACTGTAGGGCCGACGCTCGGCGGCTGGTTGACGGATAATTTCTCCTGGCACTGGATCTTCTTCATCAATGTCCCCTTCGGCATTGCCTCCGTGCTGCTGGTTCAGTGGCTTGTCGTCGAACCGGAAGTGATCCAGCGCGAGCGCCGGGAAAAGTTGCAGAATGGGCTGAAAGTTGACTGGGTTGGATTCCTCCTGATCGCGCTCGCACTTGGCTGCCTCGAAATCTTCCTTGATCGTGGCGAACAGGACGACTGGTTCGCCTCCGGCCTTATCGTCACGGTGGCGGTGATTTCCGTTCTGTCTTTCCTTGTTTTTGTGCCATGGGAACTCCGCCAGCGCGATCCGATCGTCAATGTGCGTCTTCTGTTCTCGCGCCAATTCGGCATGTGCTTCCTCGTTATGATGTCGGTCGGGGGCGTGCTTTTCGCGACCACCCAGATCCTCCCGCAATTGCAGCAATCGATCTTCAATTACACAGCCCTGCTGTCGGGCCTCTCGATGATGCCGGGCGGTATTTTCATGCTGATGATGATGCCGCTCGCTGGCGCTTCCGCCAGTCGCATCCAGCCGCGCTATCTCATCATGGCAGGGATGGCGGCCGTGGCGCTCGCGCTCTGGCACATGACGGCGCTTGCCCCGAACGCGGATTTTGGATTTTTCGTCTGGGCGCGCGTATTCCAGATGATCGGACTGCCGTTTCTCTTCGTCCCGATCTCCACCGCCGCCTATATCGGGCTGAAACCGGACGAGACCAACCAGGCCTCTTCGCTCATCAACGTCGCTCGCAACCTCGGCGGCAGCATCGGCGTCTCCCTTTCGAATATGATCCTGCTCAACGAGGCACAGGCGCACCAGACGATGCTCGTCGCCAACGCCATTCCCTCATCCTCCGCCTATCAACGGACGTTGGAAGCGGCGACGCGGCACTTCCAGGCTGCCGGCATTCCCGCCATCGAGGCGAAGAAACAGGCTCTCGGCTGGATCGGTCAGACGATCGGCGAGCAGGCGACGCTGCTTGCCTATATCGACGTCTTCCAGTTCGTGGCGGTCATCGCTCTTTGGATGATCCCCCTCGCCTTCTTCCTTCGTTCTGGCTCAGCACCGGCGGGAGCCGGGCACTGATCCTCTGGAGAAGGCTTTATCGAGCTCTCTTTTCCGAGAAACGCCGGAATGCCTCCAGCGTGTCGTCGCTGACATGATGCTCGATACCTTCCGCATCCCGGCGCGCCACCTCCGGGCTGACCCCGAGATCGATGAGGAACCGTTCGACCACCTCATGCCGAAGCCGGCTCTGTTCCGCGAGCGCCCTTCCCTTCTCCGTCAGGAACACGCCACGATATGGACGTCGTAGGACAAGCCCCTCGTCGATCAGTCTCCTCAGCATGCGGGCGACCGTCGGCTGCGCCACGCCCAGCCTGCAGGCGATATCCACCTGGCGCGCCTCGCCGCCGTCGCGGATCAGATCGTCGATCAGTTCGACATAATCCTCGAAGAGCTCCGCCTTTCGCGCCTCGCGCGCCTGCCGGAACGCCTCGGCCTGCACGTCGGCGTCGACGAGAGAATCGGGCTCTTTCGAAGAACTGGGAGCGACCGGCGTTTTCACGTTCCTCCACTCGCGATCAAACTCATCCAAACCCCACCACCTTTTTGCGACAGGATCGGAACAAATGAAACCCCATCACCCTTCATTACGAATGCCTTGACAATCCGTGGAAGGACTATAGCTTGATTATAGCACATGCTATATTTATGACCTCCTCCTAAGAAAAAGAAAGCCGGACCGGGCATGGATGCGCGCAATGAAGCCGAATGGCGCTTTGACCGGAGCGAAAGAGCGAGCCTCGCGGAGGTCAACGCCACCGTTCCCGTGCCCGCCGCCGGGACGTGGTTTCGCCGGCTTCTTGCATTTGCCGGTCCGGGCTACATGGTTTCGGTCGGGTATATGGATCCCGGTAATTGGGCGACCGACATCGCTGGCGGCTCCAAATTCGGCTATTCGCTCCTTTGGGTGATTCTCCTCTCCAATGTGATGGCGATCTTGCTGCAGGCGCTCGCGGCGCGGTTGGGAATCGTCACCGGACGCGATCTCGCCCAGGCCTGCCGGAATGCTTATCCAAGGCCGGTCAATCTGGCTCTCTGGCTCGCCTGCGAATTCGCCATCATCGCCTGCGACCTCGCCGAGGTGATCGGCACGGCAATCGCGCTGCAGCTTTTGTTTGGACTCCCCCTCGTGGCGGGCGCGCTGATCACCGCGCTCGACGCCTTCCTCGTCCTGCTCCTGATGAGCAAGGGCTTCCGCTTTCTCGAAGCTTTTGTCGCCGCGCTTCTTGCCGTGATTGCCGTCTGCTTCGCTATCCAGACTGTAGCGGCCCAGCCGGATATAAGGGAACTTTTCGCCGGCTTCCTGCCTTCACCGGCAATCGCGAAGAACCCGGAAATGCTTTACCTCGCGATCGGGATCATCGGCGCGACGGTGATGCCGCACAATCTCTATCTCCATTCCTCGATCGTGCAGACGCGCGCCTATGAACGCAGCGAGTGCGGGCGACGCGAAGCCATTCGCTTCGCCACGATCGATTCCACCGTCGCCCTTATGCTGGCGCTGTTCGTAAATGCCGCCATACTGATCGTGGCGGCGGCGACCTTCCACACCTCCGGACACAATCAGGTGGAGGAAATCGGCGACGCCTTTCGCCTCCTTTCGCCGCTTCTCGGCCTCGGCATCGCCTCGACGCTATTCGCCATTGCGCTCCTCGCATCCGGCATCAACTCGACCGTGACGGCGACACTTGCTGGCCAGATCGTGATGGAAGGCTTTTTGGATATCAGATTGCCGCCCTGGCTACGCCGGCTGATCACGCGCGGCATCGCAGTGGTGCCGGTCGTGATCGTCGCGGCGATATATGGCGAAAGCGGCACGGCGAAGCTGCTTGTGCTGAGCCAGGTGATATTGTCGATGCAACTGCCCTTCGCGGTCGTGCCGCTCATATGGTTCGTCGCTGACAAAAGGAAGATGGGCGGGTTTGCCATCTCAAGAAAACTGGCCGTCACCGCCTGGACAGTGGCGGCGATCATCCTGGCGCTCAACCTGAAGCTTCTCTTCGATACCTTCGCCAGCACGGCTTAAGCGCTGGATCTTCAGCGCCGCTCAGGTCGTCCCGGTTTTGTCGGCACCGTCACCGATACGGGATCGCTCGCCGGAAAGGAGTCTTCGAGCCCCTCCTCAAGTTCTTCTTCCTCTTGGGAGACAGCATTCTTTTCCGGCGGCCGCTCCGGTCGCTCTTCGGAATCGCTCTGCTTTCCGCCGGCAAGCCACGGCGCCCTTTTGCCGGCTGCCAGCGCTTGGAGTGCATCCGTCATGGCTCGCATCCCTACAAACAGAAGACCGTATCAGCACGGCGGCAGGATCAACAAGCGACGATCAGCGCTTCTTTTCCCTCGGAGCGCCACTCGTGGTCGAGCCTGTCGGCGAAACCGGGTCGCTGGCCGGGAACGTATCTTTCAGTCCCCTGTCCAACTCCTCATCCTTGTTGCGCTGGCTACGCTGCTCGCGTTCCAGCGACCGAGCGGCAGGAGATTTCTTCTCGTCTTTGGCGGAGTCGGCGGGCGTCTTCGGCATGCGGAATACTCCTTTCACGCCGAATGCCCCGATGCGAGAAAAGTTCCGCCTCCCCGTCAGAACCCGCGCGCGGCCTCGGAAAGAAAGGCAATGCAATAGTCCGCGAAGGAGCGCCAGCACTCGACGCGGAAGGTATCTTCGCCCGTCCGCAGCAGCACAATTTCGATCTTGCCGAGGACGGTGCGCGAGGCGGCTCCGACAGGGAAAATCTCGATCGAAAGGTCCTGCGGACAGCCGGCGCTTATGACGTCCTCGGCCGCCGGTCCGGAAACCATAATGGCCACGTTTCGATGCGACACATCGACCGCCGAATGAAGGCCCTTTGCCTTGGCGCAATCCGCCAGGGGATCGCCGCCGGCATCGTCGATCACCAGCCATTCGTCAGGCCCCAGCCATAATGCCGCGCGGCCGCCCTTGCCGCCGAAATCGCTGCTCTTGGAGAAGCTCGCGCCCTTTGGCGTCATCGGCAGCGGCGCCTTCAGCGCCCGCGACAGGGAGCCGACCGATTCTTCAGGCGCGCGAAGCGCGATCCGCCTCGCGGGTTTCGCAGGCTGGATGGAAACGGAAGCCATCTTCCGCCCACGCCCTTCGAGCTTCAGCGTCCGCGCCGCAGCGACCGTCTTGACCGCAGCATCAGCCATTGAGGCGCTCCCCCTTTTCGTCGAAGAAGACCGTATCGGTCACTTCCACCTCGATCGTCCGATCAGGCATCGGCACGTAGAGCGTCTGCCCCATTTTTTTGCGGCCGTCCTTGACGAGGGCGAGCGCGATCGAACGGCCGCAATTCTCAGACCAATAGGACGAGGTGACATGGCCGATCATCGTCATCGGGACCGCCTGCCGGGGATCGGCGACGATCTGTGCACCCTCTTCCAGCACCGTTTTCAGATCCTTCGTCTTCAGCCCGACAAGCTGCTTGCGGCCCTCCGCCACGAGGTCGGGCCGCTTCATGCCGCGAATACCGACGAAATCGCCCTTTTTCTTGCCGACCGCCCACGACAGGCCGGCATCGTCCGGCGTCACCGTCCCGTCCGTATCCTGTCCGACGATAATGTAGCCCTTTTCGGCGCGCAGCACGTGCATCGTCTCGGTGCCGTACATGCAGGCGCCATGTTTTTCGCCCTCGGCGAAGATCGCTTCGAGGACGGCCGGACCGTAATCAGCCGGAACATTGATTTCGAAGCCGCGTTCGCCGGAGAAGGACATGCGGAAAAGCCTGGTCGGCACGCCGCAGATTTTGCCCTCCCTGACAGACATATGCGGCATCGCCTCGTCGGAAATGTCGATATCCTCGACGAAGGGCGCGATGATGTCGCGGCTCTTCGGCCCCTGCACCGCGATGACCGCCCATTGTTCGCTGGTCGAGGTCAGCCACACCTTTAGATGCGGGAATTCCGTCTGGAGGTAATCCTCCATGTGGTTGAGCACGCGCGGCGCGCCGCCGGTCGTCGTCGTGACATGGAAGCGGTCGTCGGCCAGACGGCCGACGACGCCGTCGTCATAGATGAAGCCATCTTCCCTCAGCATGATGCCATAGCGGCAGCGGCCGGGTTCGAGCTTTTGCCATGGATTAGTGTAGAGGAGTTCCATGAAGGTCGCGGCATCGGGTCCGACGATTTCGATCTTGCCGAGCGTCGTACCGTCGAAAATTCCCGCCGCCTTGCGGACCGTGACGCATTCGCGGTTGACCGCCCTGTGCATGTCCTCACCCGAGCGCGGGAAATACCAGGCGCGCTTCCACTGGCCGACGTCCTCGAACACCGCGCCCTTCGACACCGCGAAATCGTGCATCGGCGTCTTGCGCGTCGGCTCGAACAGTTCGGCGCGCGAATGGTTGACGATCGCGCCGAACGTCACCGGCGTGTAAGGCGGCCGGAAAGTCGTCAGCCCGACCTCCGGCATCTCCTTGCCGAGAGCGTCGGCGGCGATGGCGAGGCCGTGAAGGTTGGACGTCTTGCCCTGGTCGGTCGCCATGCCGTTGGTGGTGTAGCGCTTGACATGCTCGATCGAATGCATGCCTTGCTTGACCGCGAGTCTGATATCCTTCGCCGTTACGTCGTTCTGGAAATCGACGAAGGCTTTGACCGTCGAGCCGGCATCGGCGCCGGGGGCGGCGCCCCTCATGCCGCGCGACCAGTTCTCGGCGGCGTCCACTTTGGGCTTCGACGCGGCACTCGCCTTTGTTCCCGGCCGCGCTATTTTGGCAGCCCTTTCGCCGGCGGCGAAGGCCTCCGCGACCGTCGCGGAAAGCCCGTCCGTGCCGTTGCATGCGCCGACGGAGACGCAATCTTGCGCATAGGCCCCCGGCAGAAACCGCTTCGTCGTCTCGTCGAACGCGACCTTGCCGCGCGACTGCGAGAAGAGATGCAGCGACGGCGTCCAGCCCGCTGACATCAACAGAGCATCGACCGGGATGGCCCGCTCGGGGCCGCCATTCTTCGCCTGTACCACCATGCTGGCGACGCGCAGCTTACCACTTGTGCGGGTGACCGCGCGGCCGGCATGGATCTCGATGCCGAGGCTGCGCGCCTCGTCCACCACCGGCCCGGTGGGATTGTCGCGCAGATCGACGATCGCAGCGACCGCGACGCCGGCTTTCTTCAGATCGATCGCCGCGCCATAGGCGGAATCATTCGCCGTGAAGACGCCGACATTGCGCCCCACCGCGACGCCGTAATGATTGAGGTAGGTCCGCGCCGCCGACGCCAGCATGATCCCCGGGCGGTCATTGTCGGGAAAGACCATATGCCGCTCGATTGCGCCCGTCGCAATAACGACGCGCTTCGCCCTCACCTGCCAGAGACGCTCGCGCGGCACGTCGGGGCCGGGCGCGGAAAGATGATCGCTGACGCGCTCAACGAGGCCAACGAAATTCTGCGCGTAATAGCCGAAAGCTGTCGTGCGGGTGAGGAGCCTGACATTCGGCATCGCCGCGAGTTTCGCCGCAACCGCCTGCGCCCATTCCCAGCCGGGTTCGCCGTCGATCGTCGCGCCGCTCTCGAACCGCAGCGCGCCGCCAACACTCGCCTTCTCATCGCAGAGGATGACGCGCGCGCCGCTTTCGGCCGCTGCAAGCGCTGCCGCCAGGCCCGCCGCCCCGCCGCCGGCGACCAGAACGTCGCAATGCGCGAAACGCGCCGCGTAATGATCGGGATCGGGCCGGTCCGGCGCGACGCCGAGTCCCGCTGCCTCGCGGATCCGCGGCTCGTAGAGCGACTTCCACGCCCCCTTCGGCCACATGAAGGTCTTGTAGTAGAAGCCGGCGGCGAAAAGCGGCGAGGCGATGCTGTTGGCCGCACCCATGTCGAATGTAAGCGACGGCCAGCGGTTTTGCGAAACCGCCGTCAGCCCTTCATAGACTTCCTGCACGGTGGCGCGCACGTTGGGCGTCCGGCGCGCGGCGTCGCGATGGATGCCGACCAGCGCGTTCGGCTCTTCGGCTCCGGCCGAGAGGATGCCGCGCGGCCGGTGATATTTGAACGAGCGGCCGACGAGATGGACGCCGTTGGCGAGCAGCGCCGAAGCCAGCGTGTCGCCCTCGACGCCGCCATAGGATTTAT
>JBQCEL010000200.1:0-2023 GCA_051960255.1 Rhizobiaceae bacterium | reverse complement strand
GAGCCGTTGAGAACGATCGATCCATTGTCATTCATGTGCGCAGCCGCTGCCTGTACCGTGAAGAAGACCGCCGTGAGATTGGTGCGTATCACCTTTTCAAACGCGTCGAGCGTCGTTCCGCCAACCGGCGTGCCGCCGGCAATGCCCGCATTGGCGAACAGGATGTCGAGCTTGCCGAATTTTTTCACGGCCTCCGCCACCGCGCCTTCCAGTGCCGCGACATCGGTTGCATCGGCCTTGATGCCGATGGCGTTGGCGCCGAGTTCAGCTATCGCAGCGTCGAGCCGCGCCTGATCACGCCCGGTGATGGCAACGCGCGCGCCTTCCGCCACGAACAGTTTTGCGGTCGCAAGGCCGATGCCGCTGTTGCCGCCGGTAATAAATGCCGTCTTGTTCGCCAAACGCCCGCTCATGGGATGCTCTCCGAATGGTTGCATGATGAAACCTGATTGCCACCTAGGGCAAATGGTTTCATAATGCAACCATACAAGGGCGTGAGCGCGCCCAGATCGGCGCCGCCGTGACGGAGGGTGCAATGGTGAAACGGACGAGTTTTGAAAAAGCGGAGTGCCCGATCGCACGATCGCTCGAGTCAATCGGCGACTGGTGGTCGCTGCTCATCATCCGCGACGCCTTTCTGGGCAAGCGGCGCTTCGGCGAGTTCGAGAAGAGTCTCGGCATCGCCAAGAATATTCTGGCCGCGCGGCTGCGCGCGCTGGTCGACCACGGCATCCTGACTGCCATTCCCGCCTCCGACGGCGCCGCCCATATGGAATATGTGCTGACGCCCAAAGGGCATGGCGTGTTTCCAATCCTGGTGGCCCTGCGGCAATGGACCGAGGAATTCGGCACCCGCAAGGTGTCGACCGTACTGGCGGATCGCAAAAGCGGCAGGCCTGTCCGCAAACTCGAGTTGCGCGCCCAGGATAAACGTCTGCTGGACTACCGGGACACCGTCGTGCGGCCGCGGACGTGATCGGGATATCTTCGTCTCGTCAGAATGGATTGCGTCCACCATTGAGACGAACGATCTCCTCGGCCTCCATCTGCGCCATGTCCAGCAGGAAGCTCAAAGTATCCAGCCTGTGTCGGCGCGCGATAAGGCCAAGATCGGAGACGGCATCTACGATGTAGCGTGCGGCTTCCTCGGCGCCGCCCTCTTCCGCAGGCTCGCCGCCACTTGATCGCACGCTCCTGCCCGGCTGGCCCGCCATTCCCCAACTCTATGCGTCATAAATGAAGCACTTATATGAATATACACTTTATACGTGCACAACTATAGATAGAATTAAGACGAATAACAATCAAAAGATCGCGAGACGGAACAGGAGTCCATTTGACTTAAGGGCTCGCTGCACCCATGTTCGCCCCGAAACGGCCGACGCGACTCTCGCGGACCCGACCCACAAATTTCCCCGTAAGCTATTGGAATGACATGAATATCGTCATTGTCGAGTCGCCTGCCAAGGCCAAGACGATCAACAAATATCTCGGCTCGTCCTACGAGGTGCTGGCCTCGTTCGGACATGTCCGCGACCTTCCAGCCAAGAACGGATCAGTGGATCCGGAGGCCAATTTCCAGATGATCTGGGAAGTCGATCCGAAGGCGGCCGGCCGCCTCAACGACATCGCCAAATCGCTCAAGGGCGCCGACAAGCTGATCCTCGCCACCGACCCCGATCGCGAGGGCGAGGCGATCTCCTGGCACGTGCTCGAGGTGCTGAAGCAGAAGCGCGCACTCAAGGACCAGAAGATCGAGCGCGTCGTCTTCAACGCCATCACCAAACAGGCCATCACCGACGCCATGAAGAGCCCGCGCCAGATCGACGGCGCGCTGGTGGACGCCTACATGGCCCGCCGCGCGCTGGATTATCTGGTCGGCTTCACACTCTCTCCGGTGCTGTGGCGCAAATTGCCCGGTGCCCGCTCGGCGGGACGTGTGCAATCGGTCGCCTTGCGGCTGGTTTGCGATCGAGAGCTCGAGATCGAAAAGTTCGTTCCGCGCGAATACTGGTCGCTCGTT
>JBQCEL010000199.1:0-7621 GCA_051960255.1 Rhizobiaceae bacterium | reverse complement strand
CGGCTGCGTCGCTGAAAGTATTCGAACTGGTCGACCGTGGCGATGATTTGCGGGCCACGCTCTATGCCAATGCCGAGCGGTTTCGCGACAAGATGACAAAGCTCGGCTTCACGCTTGCCGGCGCCGACCATCCGATCATCCCCGTCATGCTCGGCGACGCGAAGATGGCGAGCGAAATGGCGGCGCGCCTCCTCGATCACGATATTTACGTCATTGGCTTTTCCTTTCCCGTGGTGCCGAAGGGCCAAGCCCGCATCCGCACGCAAATGTCGGCCGCGCATGACAGTACCGATATCGACCGCGCCGTGGAGGCGTTTGGTGAGGTCGGGAGGGAATTGGGGGTGCTGAGGCCCTGAACGGGAACCCGGATCGGTCGCTGGTGTTGGAAACGGTGCGGAACCGGAGATTGCGCCGTGACGAATGCTGACGACAGGCCAGGCGAGCGGAAGCGAACCGGAAAACCACAGAGGACGGGGCTTGATCCCGTACTGGAACGCAATATCCGCATTATGGATTTGCGCCGGCAGTATGAAGCGCGAACGGCCTCCTTCGGGGAAAAGCTCGCCGACGCGATTACGCGTTTCACCGGATCGCTGGCTTTCGTCTATCTGCACCTTGTGATGTTCGGCTTCTGGATCGTCGCCAATCTGCGCTGGCTGCCGGGAATTTCCCCATGGGACCCCAGTTTCGTCATCCTCGCCATGATCGCTTCCGTGGAGGCGATATTTCTCTCGACTTTCGTCCTGATCAGCCAGAATCGGATGGCGGCGAGAGCGCAGCGGCGAAACGATCTCGACCTTCAGATCAACCTCTTGGCCGAGCACGAGATCACCAAACTTGTGACCTTGGCTTCCGCCATCGCGGAAAAGCTCGACGTGCGGACCGAAGCGGATTCGGAAATGCCGGAGCTGAAGAAGGACGTTGCGCCGGAGGCCGTGCTCGATCATATCGAGAAGATCGATCCAACGAAATGACCCGTGGGCGGGGCGCTTCCCGGGCCGCGGAGGCGAGGAACGTCAATGTCCAATATGATGAAGGCCCTTGTGAAGGCTAAACCGGAACCAGGCATCTGGATGGAACAGGCGCCAATTCCCGAGATCGGCCCCAACGACGTGCTGATCAAAGTGAAGAAGACCGCGATCTGCGGCACAGACGTGCATATCTATAATTGGGACAAATGGGCGTCGAAGACCGTTCCGGTGCCGATGGTGACGGGCCACGAATTTGTCGGCGAAGTGGCCGATGTCGGCGCGGCGGTGACGGAGTACAAGCGCGGCCAGCGCGTTTCAGGCGAGGGCCATATCGTCTGCGGCCATTGCCGCAATTGCCGCGCGGGCAGGGGGCATCTCTGCCGCAATACGCAAGGCGTCGGCGTCAACCGGCCGGGCGCCTTCGCCGAATATCTAGCCATTCCGCAGCATAATGTCGTGCCAATCCCCGACGACGTGCCGGATGAGATCGCGGCGATTTTCGATCCGCTCGGCAATGCGGTCCACACCGCGCTTTCCTTCGATCTGGTTGGCGAGGACGTGCTGGTGACGGGCGCCGGACCGATCGGCATCATGGGCGCGCTCGTGGCGCAGGCCGTTGGCGCGCGCAAGGTCGTCATCACCGACGTCAACCCGCACCGGCTCGCATTGGCGAAAAAGCTCGGCATCCATCACGTCGTCGACGCCTCGAAGGAGAACTTGCGCGACGTCATGCGCCAGGAAGGCATGACCGAGGGCTTCGATGTCGGGCTGGAAATGTCGGGCGCCGCGCCGGCCTTCCGCGATATGATCGACACGATGAACAATGGCGGCAAGATCGCCATTCTCGGCATCGCCCCGACCGGCTTCGAAATCGACTGGAACAAGGTCATCTTCAAGATGCTGACCTTGAAGGGCATCTATGGCCGCGAGATGTTCGAGACCTGGTACAAGATGATCGCGCTGGTGCAGGGCCCGCTCGACGTGTCCGGCCTCATCACCCACCGAATCGGCATCGACGATTTCCAGGAGGGCTTCGACGCAATGCGCAGCGGCAATGCGGGCAAGGTGGTGATGGATTGGTGAGGGCCTATCAGGTTGCGTCTGCACGCGATTTGAGAATCTGGATCGCTTTCGTGAGAAAATAAGCCCGTTCGTCGTCTTCAAAGCAACCATCGCCCTTGGGCGAAGCTTCATAGATCAGTTCGCCGTCCGCGTCAGGGTAAGCCACGGTAAAAATTCCGTGCCGCAGCCTCAGATACCCAATTGGTTGGTCGCCCGCGAAAGCGTCATACTGCTCAGGAGAAATGGAGCAGGTGCAAATGAGCCGAATGCCCCCAATTTCGATAGTTTCGCCAATTTTGAGATATTCCATATTCTCGGAACCGATCTGCTAATTCGACCCAAGAAATCGTCTTTATCGTCGCTTTCATGATAGTTTGCTCAAGCTAGCTTTGCAGCCCAGATGGAGCAAACCTCGTAACATTACAGGCGAACTTATCCGTTCACCGGTTATGGTCAAGGCTGATCTACTCCGCCGCTTGGACCTTCAGCACGCCGCGCCTGATCTGGTCTTCCTCGATCGATTCGAACAGCGCGCGGAAATTGCCTTCGCCGAAACCCTCGTCGCCCTTCCTCTGGATGAACTCGAAGAAGATCGGCCCGATCACCGTCTTCGAGAAAATCTGGAGAAGGATCTTGGTTGTCCCGCCATCAACCACGCCTTCGCCGTCGATCAGGATGCCGTGCTTCTTCATCCGCTCGATCGGCTCGTCATGGCCGCTCACGCGCTCATGGCTCTTTTCGTAATAGGTATCCGGCGGCCCCGGCATGAATTTCAGCCCGTTGCCGGCGAGCCGGTCCGTGGCGTCATAGATGTCGTCGGTGCCGACGGCGATGTGCTGGATGCCTTCGCCCTTGTATTTCCTGAGATATTCGACGATCTGGCTGGTCTCGTCCTTGGATTCGTTGAGCGGAATGCGAATCTTGCCGCAGGGCGAGGTGATCGCGCGGGAAACGAGCCCGGTGATCCGGCCGTCGATGTCGAAATAATGGATCTGTTTGAACCCGAACAGGTCGCGGTAAAAATCCCACCATTTATCCATATTGCCGCGATAGACGTTGTGGGTGAGGTGGTCGAGATAGTAGAAGCCGACGCCGTTCGGCTTCGGATCGCGTTCGCCAAGCCAGTCGAACTCGGCGTCATAGGCGGACCCTTTCTCGCCATAGGTCTCCACGAAGTAGATCAGCGACCCGCCGACGCCGACGATGGCCGGAACGTCGAGCGTCTTGTCGTCGCCTTCATAGGGCGTCGCGCCCTTCGATACGGCGTGTTCGAAGGCATGCCTGGCATTGACGACGCGCCACGCCATGGACGGCGCGCAGGGACCGTGCTCTTCGACGAACTTCATGCCATGCGAACCGGGTTCGGCGTTCAGGATGTAGTTGATATCCCCCTGCCGCCAGACGGCGATGGCCTTGGTCCTGTGTTTCGCGACCGCGACATAGCCCATGCGCTCGAACAGTTCGGCGAGTTTCCGGGGCTCCGGATGCGCGAATTCGACGAATTCAAACCCATCCGTGCCAGCGGGATTGTGCTTCGTGATCGTGGCGGGCGGTGCGTCGTGCGGAAAGGGTCCCATCAATGCCTCCTGACCTCAGGTGCGTCTATTGAGGCAAGGATAGCTCCAATTGCCCGCATGATGTTTGCATTCACACGCTTGAAACGACTCTCGCGCGCACGAAACATGCATGATACTTTCCCTTCATGAGCGAAACGGAAGAAATCGACCAATTCGACCGCAAGATACTCGCGCTGCTGCAAGACGATGCGCGGCTCACCAACAATGATTTGTCCGAGCGCGTGAACCTCTCGCCATCGCAATGCTCGCGCCGGCGCCAGCGGCTGGAGGAAACCGGCATGATCCGCGTCTATCGCGCCGTTCTCGACCGGGACAGGCTGGGTTTCCCGCTGGTTAACATGGTAACGGTGACGCTCGCCACCCATAACCGCGACAATGCCCGGCGCTTCGCCGATCTCGTCGCGCGGCTGCCCGAGGTGCAGGAGGCGCATGCGCTGACGGGGGAGATGGACTATATCCTGAAGGTCGTCACGCCCGACCTGAAATCACTCGCCGCGTTCGTCAACGATGTGCTCCTGCCGCACGAATCCGTGCAGCACGTTAAAACGGCGATTGTCTTGCAGACATTGAAGGAAACGAACGCGCTGCCGCTGTGAGCCGCTATCGCGCCTGGCGAAAAAAAGCGGCGGAGCGTTTTGTCCGCCGCATCGAGGCCTTGCCAAAAAGCCTACCGCTGCGCCTGCTGCACGAGACCATAGAGATTGGCGCTGCGCGTGCCCGAGCGGCAATAAGCGAAGACCGGCTGTTTCGCGTTGACGAGCGCCGTGGCCATCTCCGTCACATTGTCGGCCGTCATCGCGCCGGAGACGACGGGGATGTAGTGGAATTCGAGGCCTGCCGCCTCGGCCGCCTTTCGGATTTCCTCATGCGGCACCGCGCCGTCCTCGCTGTCGGGGCGGTTGGAAATGACGGTCTTGTAGCCTGCTGCCGCGATTTCTCTGATGTCGCTGGGCTGGATCTGGCCGGAAACGGCGAAGCCGTCGGCGACGGGGCGTATATCCATGATGCGGGGTCCCTTTTGTCTGTGCTTCTTCTCTAACCGGAACGTTGTGAGGCTTAAAGCCCGTTGATCGGAACTTTCAGCATCGGCTTGCCGCTCGGATCGGTCGGCACATGGCCGGCGCGCATGTTCACCTGCAAAGAGGGGATGATCAGTTTCGGCATGGCGAGCGTCTTGTCGCGCGCCTCGCGCACCTCGACGAATTCATCCTCGGAGACGCCGTCATGAACATGGATGTTATGCGCGCGTTCGTCCCCGACCGTCGTCTCCCATCTTATATCGCGCCCGTTCGGCCCGTAATCATGGCACATGAAGAGCCGCATCTTGGGGGGCAATGCCAGCACGCGCTTGATGGAACGGTAGAGTGTCCGTGCATCGCCGCCGGGGAAATCGGCACGCGCCGAGCCGCCGTCCGGCATGAAAAGCGTATCGCCGACGAAAGCCGCGTCGCCGATCACATGCGTCATGCAGGCCGGCGTATGACCTGGCGTCTCGATGGCGTGGGCCGTCATGGTGCCGATTTCATAGCTGTCGCCGTCGGTGAACAGCCGGTCGAATTGCGAGCCGTCGCGCTGGAATTCGGTTCCCTCGTTGAATATCTTGCCGAACGTGTCCTGCACGATCCGGATCTTCTCGCCGATACCCATCCTGCCGCCGATCTTCTGCTGGATATAAGGCGCGGCGGAGAGGTGGTCGGCATGCGCGTGCGTCTCGATGATCCATTCGAGCGTCAGCCTGTTATCACGAATGTGCTGAATGATCCGGTCGGCATTGGCATAGGCGATGCGGCCGGCGGCGTAGTCTATGTCCATGACGGAATCGATGACGGCGCAGGCGGCGGATTGCGGATCCTTCACGACATAGGAGATCGTGTTCGTTTCCTTGTCGAAAAAGGCGGTGACTTCCGGCTTGACCGAAAGATCGGGCGTGAAGGGGATGGGAGCGCTCATGTCGACGCCTCGCGAGGATCGTGTGGGCGATATTATTCTATTCCGGAAGGGCGAGAATGTCGAAGCCAATGAACAGGCGCCAGGCGCCCTCGTGGTTCGACAGGCTCACCATGAGGTTCGACAGGCTCACCATGAGGTTCGACAAGCTCACCATGAGGGCTTACTGAACCTCCGCGCTGCTGCATCGCTTTGTGGCGATTTCGCCTGCCGCGCAATAGCCCTCATGGTGAGCTTGTCGAACCATGAGGGGCGCTTGGCGCAGATAGACGCCTACCCTCCGAACAGCCCACCCATCTCCGCCAGTTCCCTGAGATGGAAGTCGCTGTCGCCGAAGGTGAGATTGATCATCGTCATGCGCTTGAAATAATGCCCAACGGCATATTCCATGGTCATGCCGACACCGCCATGGATCTGCACGGCGTTCTGCCCGACCAGCGTGCCGCCGCGCCCGATCTCGGCCTTGGCGGCGTGCATGGCCCGCTCCCGCTCCTCCGTATCCTCGCTGTCGGCCATCATCGTCGCGAAAGTGGTAATGGAACGCGCCTGCTCGATTGCGATGAACATATCGACGGCCTTGTGCTGCAACACCTGGAACGAGCCGATCGGCACGCCGAACTGTTTCCTCACCTTCATGTAGTCGACGGTCAGGCGATGCATGGCCGACATCACGCCGACCGCTTCGGCCGCCAACGCCGCGATCCCCTGGTCGGCGACGCGATAGACGAGCGGCAATCCGTCTTCCGGATCGCCGAAGACGGCTTCCGCCGGTACGGCGACGTTATCGAGCGTCACCTCGGCCGCGCGCTGGCCGTCCTGCATGGGATAGCCGCGGCGCGAGGCGCCTTCGGCCTGCGCGTCAACGAGAAAGACGCCGATGCCCTTTTCGTCGCCCGTGCCGCCGGCGGTGCGCGCGGTGACGATCAGCTTGTCGGCGCTGTCGCCGCCGATCACGACGCCCTTCGCGCCGGAGAGCCGCCAGCCCCTGCCGTCCTTCTTTGCCGTCGTCCTCACCTGGTTGAAATCATAGCGGGAATGCCGCTCCGTATGCGCGAAGGCGAGTTTGAGCGAACCATCCGCCACCTGCGGCGCGAACTCTGCCCTCAGCCCATCATTGCCGCCGAGCCTGAGAAAGCCGCCGCCGAGCACGACGGTCGGGAAATAGGGCTCCAGCGCCAAGGCGCCGCCAAGCGCCTCCATCACGATCATCGTCTCGACCGGTCCGCCGCCGATACCGCCGTCTTCTTCCGCGAAGGGCAGGGCCATCAGCCCCATCTCGGCATAGCGGCCCCACATTTCGGCGCTCCAGCCTTCCGGCGTCGCCAGGTGTTTTTTGCGCTGCTCGAAGCCGTAGTTGTCGGCGAGCAGCTTGCCGAGCGAGTCCTTCAGGATCGATTGTTCTTCGGAAAGTTCGAAATCCATGGAAGTTTCCTTGTTAGGCCGGCGCTGCCCTCATCCGCCTGCCGGCGCCTTCTCCCCGCAGGCGGGGAGAAGGGGACTGGCCGCGGCGTCGATGCCCCCTCTCCCCGCTCACGGGGAGAGGGTAAGGGTGAGGGGCATATTGCGAATGCTCTCAAAGCCCCAGCACCGCCTTGGCGATGATGTTCTTCTGGATCTCGTTCGAGCCGCCATAGATCGAGACCTTGCGCGTATTGAAATAGGTCGGCGCCGCGAAATGGGCGTAGTCAGGCCCAACCGGCGGCTCGTTCCAGCCCTCGTCCGCCCGGTCGTCATTGTGTGGCTGATAGGGCATGGCGTACGGCCCCATCACCTCCATCAGAAGCTGCGTCGTCGCCTGCTGGATTTCCGAGCCCTTGATCTTGAGGATGGAGGAGGCCGGATCCGGCCTGCCGGTCTTGCCGCGTTTGGCATCGGCGGCCACGACGCGAAGCTGCGTCAGTTCCAGCGCCTTCAGATCGATCTCGATCGAGGCGAGTTTCTCGCGGAAGCGCTGGTCCTCGATCAGCGGCCGTCCGCCCGCCATCTCCAGCGCCGCCAGTTCGCGTATGCGCGCCACGCGCTGCTTGGAGATGCCTATCCTCGCGATATTGGTGCGCTCATTGC
>JBQCEL010000198.1:0-7864 GCA_051960255.1 Rhizobiaceae bacterium | reverse complement strand
GCCACGCCGGGCGGCGGCCCCGCCATCTGAGAGGAAGGAGAGTTCCGATGCTCACCAATTCCTATGTAAATACGCTGCTCTTCGGGGTCTATCCCTATATCTGCCTCGTGGTGCTCCTGATCGGCAGTCTCATTCGCTTCGACCGCGAGCCCTATACGTGGAAGAGCGATTCCTCGCAGATGCTGCGCAAGCGCGAGCTTCGGCTTGGCTCCAATTTCTTCCATTATGGCGTCATCATCGTCATCCTTGGTCATTTTGTCGGCTTCCTCGCACCGCATTGGGCGGTGGACTGGGCGCTGACGCCAGTCGCGCATCAGCTTCTCGCCATGGTGGTCGGCGGCATCGCAGGCCTCACCGCCATCGTCGGGCTGACGATCCTGATCCACCGGCGGCTGGCCGACCCGCGTATAAGGCTGAACAGCCGCAAATGGGACATCGCCATCACCTTCATGCTGTGGGTGCAACTCCTGCTTGGCCTGCTCACCGTGCCGCTTTCGGCGTTCCACATGGACGGCGAATTGTTCGAGACGCTGACGAGCTACGTGAAAGGCGTCGTGACGCTCGATGGCGGCGCGGCGGCGCTGATGCTCAATGTACCGCTCACCTACAAGCTCCACATCCTGCTGGGCTTCACCATCTTCCTCGTCTCGCCCTTCACCCGCATGATCCATATCTGGAGTGGCGTGGGATCGCTCGCCTATCTGTTCCGGCCCTACCAGATCGTGCGCACGCCGAAGACGCGCGCCAAGGAGCCGGTCAGGTCATGATCCTTTCAGTCAACGGCATGGCGGTGGCGGTCGAAGCCGGGCAGCCGGCTGAATTCGCCGCCGCGCGTGAACTCATGCGGCAGCGAGCGGTCGCGATCGGCCTGCTCGATCCGGCCACGGATGACGGGGAATCCATCGAAGCGGCGATCGAGGCGCTGATCGAAAAGGAAGTGGCGACGCCGCAACCGACGGAAGCCGAATGCCGCCGCTACTACGAGCAGAATCCATCGGAATTCGAGAGCGGCGATCTCGTCCATGCGCGGCATATTCTATTTCAGGTGACGCCGCAGGTAAACGTGCCGCAGGTCAGGGCACGCGCCGAGCAGGCACTCAACGAACTGCTAGCAGATTCGAGCCGCTTCGCGGCGCTTGCCGCCGACCTTTCCAACTGCCCTTCGGGGGAGCACGGCGGCAATCTCGGCCAGATCAGCCGGGGCGACATGGTGCCGGAATTCGAGAAGGCCATCTTCAGGTTCGGGGCTTCGGGGATCCTGCGCGAACTCGTCAAGACGCGCTACGGCTTCCATATTGTAGCGATCGACCAACGCATCCCCGGCAAGAAGCTTCCCTTCGACATGGCGCATGACGAGATCGCCGGACGATTAAGCGCGGTGGTCGAGGAGAAGGCGCTAAGGCAATATGTCAGCCTGCTTGCTGGAAAGGCCGACATCGAAGGCGTCGATCTCGACGCCAATGCCTCGCCGCTGGTGCAGTAGCAGAGGGCCTGTACGGATGCCTTTGGTTCATTGAGGATAGATCGATGCTCGGCGATCTCATAGCCCGACTTGACCGGACGGATGTGACGGCGCGGGTGCTGGAGACACTCGATCCGCTTGTTAGCAAAGGCATCGGGCGCCGCGCCGCGGATCTCTCGATGAGTCCCGCGGCGTTCGTTACCGGTGCCGTTCGTGAATTCGTCGACCATGCCGGCGACGATTTGTGGTTCCAGTTGCTGACGCATATCAGGAAGGCGGATGATCCTGGTCTTGTCGCGGTGCAAACGATTCTCAGCTGGGTCGTGACGGAAAGGGATCACTCCGATGAAGTGCGTTTGAAAAGGAACGAAAATGAGCGAATCGATCTATCCCAAGGCAAGTAAGGAAATCGCGGAACACCGTCACAGGCTGAGCCCAGGAGCCGACTCGGCGTTTCAGGCATTCAGCAAGGCCGTGTTCGCGGAGGGCGCGCTCCCGGTCAAGACCAAGCAACTGATCGCCGTCGCGGCCGCCCATATAACCCAGTGCCCTTATTGCATCACCGGCCACACCAAGGCTGCGCGCCGCGCCGGCGCAACACCCGAAGAAATCATGGAGGCCGTATGGATTGCCGCCGAGATGAGAGCGGGAGCCGCCTTCGCGCATTCAGCGTTGATGCTCAACACCCTCGAACCAACAGATCAATAGACGCGCGAACGCCGATATGTGCCGTCGCCTTCCTTTATGGTGGCGGCGCCGGTTAATCGTAAAAGGCTCTAACGGTGAGAGGCTGGAAGTTCGGGGCCACGATTTCGGAAAGGCTTTGAGGGCTGTCCGAAGTTCGGTTTGGCGAGCGGAATGTCGGCGAGCGTATAGTTGTCGAGCACGCCCACAAAGGCGCGCAGGGCTTCGTTTAGTACATTGGGCAGACCGCAGTGGTTCGTGATGACACAACGGTTCCCGGGAGCGAAGCATTCGACGAGCGCGAAATCAGGCTCGGTCGCCCGGACAACAGCGCCGAGATTGATGTCCTCGGGCGGTATTGCGAGCGTAAACCCGCCCGCTCGTCCCCGAACGCCCTTAACGTAGCCAACTCGCGTCAGGATGTTCACCACTTTCATCAAATGTGCGCGCGAGATCCCGTAAGCCTTTGCAGTCTCTTCGACCGTGACAAGGCGACTTTCGCTCGCACGCGCGTACATGAGCACCCGCAAGGCATAATCCGAGAGCGTCGTCAGTCGCATAGTGGATCCGCGCTAGAGTTCATTGGGTCTGGCCCGTACGGCCTGACGGCAGTGAGAGATTTCAGCGTTCATGAAATAGCTCATGGGCTAGCGCCGCACAATAATACATATTTAATGAATCTTTCTGCCTTGTCCAATCCCGTTGATCATTCCTATCGCCGACTCCTGATGCCCCGTTCCTGAAAGGGCATGCCGCATCGCCTCCACCGGCCGCAAGAGCGCACGGATCGGCGAATTAGAGCGGAGGCGTGGCGCATTCACGCATTCATTGTCTGGACGTGAACCATGTCCCGATTACGCCGCCATGGGCTGGGCCTCAGCGATCTGGTTCCGCTGTTGCTGGGCTGCACGTTGCGCGGCAAGCCTCATCCAGGCAAGGAGCAGGCCCTGATCTTCCTTCGAAAAGCGCGCCCGATATTTCAGATCATCGAACGTCTCGCCCGAATGGCAGCGGTCGTAGTCGGCGCGGATCAGAGATTCGTGAAACTGCCATTCATGCTCATCGGCCGGGCCAATATGTGTCAGAACGCCGTTCATTGAGATGAGGAAACCGTCCATTACATCCTCCTGTCGTTTGTCGTGTCCCGGTCACGGCTCTCGACGGCGGCGATCAGCCAACCAGCAAATTCCCAGGTGCCGGCACTCGCGGGGGTTCCGATTGCCTCCAGCAATTCGATGCGGGACAGCCGGTGGCTGGGGTCAAAGCTCTCGGCGAGCCGAGACTGCTGAGCGGCGTCGAATTCAGAGCCGTGTTTTCTTTCGGGGACGAGCAAATTCCCGCGTAACAACGCGGACGCCCATCTTTTTATTCCGGTCATGACCTGCTCCCGAGAGAACGGCGCCGAAGACGAACGCGCCAGACATCCGGACCCTGCTCAAGATAAGCCCAACAGCAGCGGTCGCCGTGCTTCGCCTCAAGTTGAAGTCGCAATGGCCGGGGATCGTGATCCGCGACCAATTGCAGACAACTAAATCATCGAGATGTTCGAAAAGCTGGAAAATGAGCGTGTGGCGAATGCGCGGCTCGATCTCGCGGACGTCGAGGACGCGTTCGCTGATGTTCTCGACAGGATCGTTCATCACGCGCATGTCTTTTCCGCAATGGGGCCGCTGATTTCGGCAGGATGCTCTTCCCCGCACTGGATGTGATCTGTCTTTTGCATTGAGCAAAGCTGGGCGAGATGGCGAAGGAGGCGGTCGCTGGCCCGCGGCGAAATCTTTCGCGCGACGAATTCCCGCAGGTAAGGCTTTAGAATTCGGCCAGTGACTCCGCGCTCTGCCCACATCAGTTCCACCAGATTTTGGGAGAGGGGGGATAAATCCGCCCATCTGGTCGCTGGATCGACGATCGAGCGCATCGCCGCTTCTATTTTCGTCCACTGCGATCCGCAAATATGCGTCAGCACGTTGCTGATATGGGGGTGCCACCGGAACGCTGCGGCCAATGTCTTCGCAATTTCTTCGCAGTCGAATTCGGGGAACTGCGGCCCTCTACCGGAAATCATATTGCTTCGCACATCGAGAGGCCCCCTGTGGGAAGATGTCGCGGAGGGTGCGTTACGGGCCAAAGGCGGGAAGGAGCGATCAATGGTCCTCCTGCTTTGCCGACCAGGTCCGCGATCGTCGGCATCAATAGCGATTGCCACAGGGATATGCTCGTTGGAGGCACTCGGCCGCATCGTTCTGATCTCAAACGACATCACTTTGCCTCTTCCAAATTCCCCAGAGCGGCCTGTTCGCTAAAAGATGTATTTTATATATATCTTTATGTCAACATCGGCGACCGTCGTCTTCGCCCAAGAGATTCGGGCGGGATCGCCAACACCCAAGAGCCACCCACAAGGACCGCGATAAAAAGATATATTGACAATATATGTTTTGGAGACAAGCTATACAGCGATCTGAACGGGGCATGGCGAGACGTGAAGTGTCAGCGCCAAAGGGCGCCGCACCAACGTCCTGCAATTGACAGGCGCGTCGCTGCGGCTTTCCACCCGGATCGATCTGTGCACCAAGGAGCTTTAATATGACCGATGCTACCCACCAGCCCGATTGCGACACTATCGACGTGCGCAGCCTTGTCCCGGCGCAGCGCCACGCGAAAATCTTCGCGCTTGTCAACGAGCTCACGCCTGGACGACGTTTCGTCCTCGTCAACGATCACGATCCAAAGCCGCTCTACTATCAGCTCGAGGCCGAGTATCCGAACCAGTTCTCCTGGACATATCTGGAGCGCGGTCCCGAGGTGTGGCAGGTCGAGATCGGTAAACTGGCCAAGGCCGCCTGAGGCCAACGTCTTCGTGGCAACGCCGGCTCCCGCGCGCTGGCGCGGCCTCAAAGGAAAGTTCGGATGATGGGCGTTTCGCTCTCCCGATGGACGATGTCCTATTTCGCCGCCGCGCTGCTCGCGCTTGTGGCGGCGGAAATCATGATGACCGCCGGATATGGATTCCCGGCAGCCGCGATCGCCGCGCCTGAAACGCTGCTCCTGGTTCATGTGGTCGCGATCGGCTGGTTGAGCCTTCTGATGTGCGGAGCGCTACTTCAGTTCCTTCCGGTGCTCGTCGCCCAGCCGCTCTACAGCAATGCCCTGGCCCTGCCGGCGCTCGTTTCACTTATCGCCGGGCTCGTGGCGTTGATACTCGCCTTTCTTCAGCTTGGCGGCGGCATCCATCCCGGCATGCCGTTCTTTGCAATCGCCGCCATCCTGCTGAGTGTCGGTTTTGTGCTCATACTATGGAATCTCGCGCGAACGATGATATCGGCGCAATCGACGCCACTGCCGGCGCGCTTCGTCATCGTCAGTCTCGTCTGCGTCGCATTCACGGTGACGTTGGGCGCCATTTTCGCATGGGTGCTCGGGGGAACGACCGCGTACGGGCCATTCGTGAGCCTGACCGCCTTCGGCCTGCCCATCCACGTTGCCGCCGGGCTCGCCGGCTGGCTCACTTTCGCCGCGATGGGCGTAAGCTATCGGCTATTGGCAATGTTCATGCTGGCTCCGGAACTTGATCGGGCGGCCACAAAGGGCGCGCTTTCTCTCGGAACGGTGGCGCTCGCCATCGCCATCGTGGGAGGCATAGTGGCGGTTCTGATCGAAGGGGACCCGTCACTCGCGCTTCTGGGAGCCTTTGCCGTCGGACTGCTTGCCCTCTTACTCTACGGCTCGGATGTCCTCCACCTCTATCGTGCGCGCAAGCGCCGCAACATCGAGCTCAACAGCCGCATGGCGGCGATTGCCCTGGTTTCTCTCGCGGCATCGATCGTGATCACCTCAATTCTGCTCGCAACGGGACACTTGGGCGACCATATCGGTGCCGTCGTTTTCCTGACCGCCTTCGGCTGGCTTTCGGGATTGGGTCTCGCGCAGCTCTACAAGATCGTGGCGTTTCTCACCTGGCTCGAATGTTATGGCCCGGCACTCGGCAAGGCGCGGACGCCGCGTGTTCAGGATCTCGTGGTCGAAAAGCGCGCAGGCCAATGGTTCCTACTTTATTTCATCGCGGTCTGGGCCGGGACTGTCGCGCTGCTGCTCGGTTTTCCCTCTGCCTTCCGTCTTGCGGCCGCGCTCCAATTGATGGCCACGGCCGGTATCGTGGTGCAACTCGTGCGGACGCGCCGCGCCACGGATGTGAACGCTGACCAACGATTTCCGCCGGGTACGCGGCGTCCGCATCTTCTGCTGTCACATCAGGCTTGAGTACAAGGAGAAACTCGATGGCATCTTCATTTGTCGAACTCGACGTACGTCCCGTCCTCCGCGCCGGAGGCGAGCCCTTCGGCGAAATCATGGCGGCGGTGTCAAAACTTCAACCCGGCCAGGCTCTGAAGCTTGTGGCTACCTTTCAGCCCGTTCCCCTCTTCAGCGTGCTTGGCGCCAAGGGGTTCAGCCACGAGGCTCGCGAACTGCCGAATGGCGACTGGGAAGTCCTCTTCCAGCCGGGGGAGTTGGGCGCGGATTCTGTCCCCGCGCCTGCCGCCGATCTGTCGGTTTGGCCCGATCCCCTCCGGCACCTCGACAGTCGGGATCTGGATCCGCCCGAGCCCATGGTGCGTATCCTCGCCGCGACCGAGGCCATGAAGGAAGGCGAGGTGCTTTCCGCCCTATTGTGCCGCGAGCCGATCTTCCTGCTTCCGGAGCTTGTAAAGCGGGGCCATGCCTGGCGCGGCGGCTTCGATGCCGACGGCAAGACTTACAAGATCATGGTGCGGGTCGGCGCAGCTGGAAAAGCTGCGGCTTGATGTGCAGTCAGACAGCGCCCGCGTGGATCGGGAAAACACGCGACAATGCAGGAATGAGCGATGTTCATTCAAACGGAAGCGACGTCGGATCCGGCAAAGTTGAAATTTCTGCCTGGTCGTGAGGTGCTGGCCGAGGGGATACTCGACCTCGAAAACGGCGAGCAGGCGACAATGTCGCCGCTTGCCGAGCAACTCTTCGCGATCGCGGGCGTCACTGGCGTGTCGTTCGGCAAGGACTGCATTGTCGTCACGGCGCCAGATCGCGACTGGCAGCATCTCAAGCCCGCGATCCTCGGCGCCATCATGGAGCATTTCCTTTCGGGGGCACCGGTCCTCCGCGGGCAAACCGCTCTATATGACGGCGGCGCAAAATTGGCGACCGATGGCAAGGGGGCGGCAACTGATCATATCCGCGAGGCATTGCGGCAGGTTATCGATCCCGAACTTGGCTACAACATCGTTGATCTGGGACTCGTCTACGACGTGAGCATCGGAGAGGGCGGCATGACCACGATAACGATGACGACGACCACTCCCGGCTGCCCTGCTACGAATTACCTGAAGGCGGGAGCCGGCGAGGCTGCCAGTTCGGTCGAAGGCGTGGAATTCGTCGATGTCGAACTCACCTACGAGCCGCGCTGGTCGCCGGAGATGATGTCACCGGAAGCAAAGGCCCATTTCGGGATACGGGATTAAGGCGCATGGTGAACGATAGCGCTCCATCGAAAGGCGTTACCTTGCCGGTTGCTTCCAGCAATATCCCGAGCTTGCCCGATATCCTGCTGGCGAGCGTCACCGCGCTGGCCACAGCCGGAGACGTCGAGAAAGCCTGCCGCCTTGCGGGACAGGCATGCGTGGCGCTGCGCGCCAGCGATCCCGCGGCGGCTCGTCGTTTCGACGTCCTGCTACATCGGCT
>JBQCEL010000197.1:0-4259 GCA_051960255.1 Rhizobiaceae bacterium | reverse complement strand
TGGATGAGCGGCTTCGCGATGCTCTGCATCGTCTATTATTCGGGCGCGCATCTTTTCCTGATCGATCCTAACGTTCTCGATGTCTCCGCCCCGGTCGCGATCGGCATCTCGATCGCGTCGATCATTGTCGGCTGGATCGTCTACGACCTCTTGTGCAAGTCGCCCATCGGCAAGAGCGATACCGGCCTGATGGTGCTTCTGTTTTTCGTGCTGGTCTTCGCATCGTGGGGCTACACGCACCTCTTCACCGGCCGGGCGGCGTTTCTCCATCTCGGCGCTTTCACGGCGACGATCATGTCGGCCAATGTCTTCTTCATCATTATCCCGAACCAGAAGAAGGTGGTGGCGGATCTGATCGCGGGGAAAGTGCCCGATCCCCGTCTCGGCAAGCAGGCGAAGCAGCGCTCGGTTCATAACAACTACCTGACGCTGCCGGTTCTCTTCTTCATGCTGTCGAACCACTATCCGCTGGCGTTCGCGACCAGGTTCAACTGGATCATCGGCGCGCTGATCTTCCTGATCGGTGTCCTGATCCGGCATTATTTCAACTCGGTGCATGCGCGAAAGGGAAACCCGACCTGGACCTGGCTGGCCGCCGCCATTCTCTTCGTCATCATCATGTGGCTGTCGACCGTGCCGAAGGTGCTGACGGGCGCGGAGCACGCCAAGGCGTCGGTCGCGGCCCAGCCCTTCCTCGCCTCGGCCGATTTCCCGGCGGTGCGCGACACGGTGATGGGCCGTTGCTCCATGTGCCATGCGGCGCAGCCTTCCTTCGAGGGTATCCATCAGGCGCCGAGGGGCGTGATGCTCGATACCGACGTCCGGATCGCCGAACATGCTCAACTGATTTATCTGGAGGCAGGCGCGAGCCATGCCATGCCGCCCGGCGGCAATATCACCCAGATCACGCCGGCGGAGCGGGCGAAAATCGTGGCGTGGTATCGATCAGCATCGAAAGCCGAGTAGCGGCATGGAGGAAACGATCATCAGGGGCAGGGTTCTCGCCTTCTTGCGCGAACCGCAGGCGGCGGACGATGCCAAATCCTATCTCTATGAGGAGGACGGCGCGCTTTTGATCCGTGACGGCAGGATCGCCGCGCGCGGCGATTTCGCAGCCGTTCGTGTTATTGCGGGGGAGAATGTTCCAGTCATAGACCACCGGCCGCATCTCCTGATACCCGGCTTCATCGACGGTCACGCGCATTATCCGCAGATGCAGGTGATCGCGTCTTATGGCGCCGAACTGCTCGACTGGCTGAACAATTACACCTTCCCAGAGGAGGCGAAATTCCGGGACATGCAATATGGGCGGCGCATTGCGCGGCTCTTCCTCGACGAACTCCTCCGGCACGGTACGACGACGGCGGCCGTCTATTGCTCGGTGCACAAATCCTCCGCCGAGGCGTTGTTCGCGGAGGCCGACCAGCGCAACATGCGGATGATCGCCGGCAAGGTGATGATGGACCGCAATGCGCCGGCAGGCGTCACCGACACGCCGCAATCCGCCTATGACGACACGACGGCGCTGATTGCGGAATGGCACGGCAAGGGCCGGCAGCTCTACGTCGTCACGCCGCGGTTTGCGATCACCTCCTCGCCGGAACAGATGGAGGTGGCGGGATTGCTGATGCGCGAACATCCCGACTGTCATATGCAGACACATCTCTCCGAAAATCATGCGGAGATTGCGTTCACGCAGGAGCTTTATCCCTGGTCGAAGGACTATACGGATATTTATGAGCATTACGGCCTGCTCGGACGGAAAAGCCTCTTCGGCCATTGCATCCATCTCTCCAATCGCGAGGCGGATGCGCTTTCAGACAGCGGGTCCGTCGCGGTGTTCTGCCCGACCTCGAACCTTTTCCTGGGGTCGGGGCTGTTCGACTATCAACGGTATCGGAAGCGGGGAAAACCGCTCAGGATCGCTTCGGCGACGGATGTCGGTGGCGGCACCGACTATTCCATGCTCCGCACCATGGACGAAGGCTATAAGGTGATCGCCTTGAACGGCGAAAAGCTCAATCCCCTCGCCTCTTTCTGGCAGATCACGCGCGGCAATGCCGAAGCGCTGTCGATCGGTGACAAGGTCGGCTCGCTTGAGGTTGGCAGCGAGGCCGATATCGTCGTGCTCGATTCTGGGGCCACATCCGTTATGCGGCTTCGCATGGAAGCTGTCGAAACTCTGGCGGAAGAATTGTTCCTGCTCCAGACGCTCGGGGATGACAGGGCGATAGCGGAAGTCTATGTGGCGGGAAGGGCTGCGAAAAGCCCTCTTATGACCGCGTGAGATCGAAAGCATCGTGGCTCCTCTCCACCCCAAGCCTTTCCTGACATCTCTTTTCTCCGCAGCCGTCGTCGCCGCCGATCCCGAGCGGACGATACGCGATCATCTGCCACCCAAACCCAAAGGCCGCACGATCGTCATCGGCGCCGGGAAGGGTTCCGCTCAGATGGCGCGGGCGCTCGAAAAGGCGTGGGACGGACCGCTCGAAGGCGTCGTGGTGACGCGCTACGGCTTTGCGGTTCCCTGCGCACGCATCGAGATATTGGAAGCCTCGCATCCTGTGCCGGACGCGGCGGGACTTCGCGCCTCGCGCCGGCTTCTCGAGGCGGTGAAAGGGTTAAGCAGAGACGACCTCGTCATCGCGCTGATTTCCGGCGGTGGTTCGGCCTTGCTGCCCTCGCCGCCCGATGGGCTGACGCTGGAAGACGAAATCGCCGTTAACAAGGCGCTGCTTTCGTCCGGCGCGCCGATTTCGGCGATGAATACGGTGCGCAAGCATCTCTCGACCATCAAGGGCGGGCGGCTTGCCGTGGCGGCATGGCCGGCGCGCGTCGTTTCCCTGGTGGTTTCCGATATTCCGGGCGACAATCCGGCCTTCGTCGCTTCCGGCCCGACCGTGCCGGACAGGGCGACACGGCAGGACGCACTGGCGATCGTGAAAACCTACAAACTTGATCTCCCCCCGGCCGCGCTGACGCATCTCCGTTCGAGCGCCGCCGACGCGCCGAAGTCCGACGACCCACGGTTCTCCCGAAATGAAGTCCATATCATCGCCTCGGCTTCCGTTTCCCTCGAAGCGGCCGCGGCGGAGGCGAAGCGGCTGGGCGTCGAAGCTTTCGTCTTGTCGGATTCCATCGAAGGCGAGGCGCGCGAGGTCGGGCAGGTCCATGCGGCAATCGCGCGCGAAGTGGCGACGCGCAACCGCCCTTTCCGTAAGCCGGTCGTGATCCTTTCAGGCGGCGAAACCACCGTCACGTTGCGCGGCCACGGGAAAGGCGGACGCAACAGCGAATTTTTGCTTTCGCTCGCAATCGGGATCGGCGGCACGGAAGGTATAGATGCAATCGCCGCCGATACGGACGGGATCGACGGTTCGGAGGACAATGCCGGCGCCTTCTGCAATTCCTCTACCGTCGCCCGGCTTCGCGCCAAGGGGCTCGACCCCAAAGCTTTCCTCGTCAACAATGATGCCTGGTCGGCCTTCGGCGCGATCGGCGACCTTTTCGTTCCCGGGCCGACCGGGACAAATGTCAATGATTTCAGGGCAATCCTGGTGCGGTGAGGCGCAGCCCTCACGCGCCGGCCAGTTTCTTTACCGCCTTCATGTCGTTGAGAAAACGTTTGCGCTCGGCCTCCTTGGCGGATGCGTCCGGAATGCGCAGCAGATAGGACGGGTGGACAGTCAGGAAGATGGTCAAACCGTCCTCGCGATCGACGGTTGTGCCGCGCAGCTTCGTGACGGCAACCGCTTTCCCGAGCAAGGATTGGGCCGCCGTCGCGCCGAGTGCTACCGCCAGCCGCGGCCTGATGAAGCCCAACTCGTTGTCCAGCCACCAGCGGCAGGCCTTGATCTCGCCCGCATTCGGCTTGGAGTGGATGCGCTTCTTGCCGCGCGGCTCGAACTTGAAGTGTTTCACCGCGTTGGTGACATAGGTTTTCTTCCGGTCGAAATCGGCTTCTTCGAGCACTGCGTCGAACATCCTGCCTGCCGGCCCGACGAAGGGTTTTCCCGCCAAATCTTCCTGATCGCCCGGCTGTTCGCCAACGAAGACCACCGTTGCGCCCTCCGGCCCCTCGCCGAAAACGGTCTGGGTTGCGTTGCGCCACAAGGAACAGCGGCGGCAGTATTCGGCTTCTTCGCGGGCCTCTTGCAGGCTCCGCGGCGCGTCCGGCTCGGAGGCTGACGCGCCGAAGACATCGGTTTGTGCTCTCGCTCGGGACGGAGCGTTCATCGAGCTTCTTTCGATCGTGTTCG
>JBQCEL010000196.1:0-2622 GCA_051960255.1 Rhizobiaceae bacterium | reverse complement strand
GGGCGCCGAGCCGGATTGGGGCGATCGACGCCATGGCGGAAGCCCTCGACGCTTTCGTGGTCGACGGCATCGAGCACAATATCCCCTTCCTTTCCGCGCTGATGCAGCATCCGCGCTGGCGCGAGGGCCGGCTCTCCACCGGCTTCATCGCGGAGGAATATCCCGACGGCTTCCACGCAATCGAGCCGACGGACGAGGACAAGTCCGTTCTCGCGGCCATTGCTCTTTCCGTCGAACTCCTGAGGCGAGATCGCCTCGACCGTCTTCCCGGCCGGCTCGCCCCCCATTCCGGCGCGATAAAGACTGACTGGGTGGCGAAGATCGGCGACGACTATATTCCGGCACAAATCGGGGCGGGGATGGTATCGATTCCGCTCGAACTTGACCTCGCCATAGCGGGCAGACCACCCATCACCGTCTCGTCCGACTGGCGGCCGGGCGAGATCGTCTGGACCGGGACGGTGGGGATGGAGGCGGTTTCGGCGCAGTTGCGCCCCATCCTCAACGGCCTCCGCATCGCCTGGAAGGGCATTTCGGCTACCGTCAGGGTGATGCTGCCGAAGGCGGCCGCGTTCGACCGGCTGATGCCGGTGAAGCTGCCGCCGGACACCTCGAAGATGCTGCTTTGCCCGATGCCGGGCCTTGTCGTGGCGCTCTCCGTCAAGGAAGGGCAGGAGGTGAAGGCGGGCGAAACGCTCGCGGTGGTCGAGGCGATGAAGATGGAAAACGTCTTGCGCGCCGAGCGCGACCTCACCATTGCCAAGATCAACGCCAGGCCGGGCGACAGCCTTGCCGTCGATGCCGTCATCATGGAATTCGCCTGAGATGGCGGCGGGTGGATCGGCGCTGATCGTCCTTTTCGATCTGGACGGCACGCTGACCGACCCTTTTGTCGGCATCACCTCGTCGATCCGTTATGCGATGGAAAAGCTCGGCCGGGCCGCTCCAGTGGCGGAGGATTTGCGCTGGTGCATCGGACCGCCACTGAAGGGCGCGTTCCTGCGGCTCCTCGACACGAGCGATGAACAACTGGCCGACGAGGCCGTGCGGCTCTACCGCGAGCGCTACATGGCCGTCGGCAAGTTCGAGAACAGCGTCATCGCGGGCATACCCGAAGCGTTGGAAAGGCTACGCGGCGACGGATTTAATCTCTTCGTCGCGACGTCGAAGCTCGCCAGCTATGCCGGAGACATTCTCGACCATTTCGAACTCCGACAATATTTCTCGGCGCTCTACGGCTCACAGGCGGACGGCGCGCATGCCGACAAGGAAGATTTGATCCGCAACCTGCTCGCCATCGAATCCATCCCGCCCAGCCGCGCGGTGATGATCGGAGACCGTTCGCACGATGTTGTGGGCGCGAAGGTTAATAGTGTTCCGGCGATCGGCGTTCTTTGGGGCTATGGAGATCGCGAGGAACTCGCCGGCGCCGGCGCGACCAGGATAGCTGAATTGCCGGAAGAAATTCCCGCCTTCGTTGACGGCCTTCTCACTACCGCCTGAGCAATCAATGAATGAAGGGCGGGTCCTGCGGCAGCGGGGCCTTCTCGGGTGTTACCGGGGTCGGGCCCGTGAAGGTCAGGGCCGAGGCCGTAGGGCTGGCGCCGGCTGCCGCCATGGCAGTCGCGGCCTGTGCTCCCGCCGCAAGCTGGGCCACCTGAGGCAAGGGCTGCGCCTGCGACGCCGTCGTTTGCGCCGCTGGCAGGAATGGCGGGTTTTCGGGGATCGGCACGGAGCCGATCTCGGGGAGGGCGGAAGCGGTCATCGTCGGAGCGTAAGCAGCCGGGGCGAGCGCTGTTCCATCCCAGCCGGCTTCCTCCAGCAAACCCTTGTTTTTGGCGGTGTAATAATAGCCCGTCTGATAGAGCCGGTCGGCTTTTTTCTCATTGCCGCCAGAGACGACCCAAGCGCCTTTCAGGTAGCGCACCGCATAGCGCAGATTGGTGTCGGCATTGAGAAGGCCGTGCGGGTTGCCGTCATAACCCATGCCTTTGGCCGTACGGTATTTGATCTGCATCAGGCCGTAATTGCCGGCATGATAGGCTTTCGGGTCGTAGTTGCTCTCGCGCTTGATGACGCGGTGAACAAGGCTGATAGGAACCTTGTAATAAGCGGCGTAGCGGGAAACCAATCTGTCGATCTTGCCGTGCTTATCGGTGGTCTCGGTGGGCTGGGCGGCGGCGACCGCGGCCGGCTGGGGCGTCTTCGTTTGGGATGCCGTGGAAACCACATCGGTGGTCGTGCATCCCGCTAGCGCACAAAAAAGCGCGACGACAAGAAACCGCGTCCCCATCAAATCCCTTCCACGCCCCCGCGCAATGCAATTCGTTTGAGATGCCGAATTCTTCCGTCCAATCGGGCGGCATTGTGGCAAGTATGAGTCCAAAATCCCTTCTGGCGACTCACGAACGGTGTCAGGAGTGTAATTCTGGTTGAATGTTCCCGATATGTACACGCGAACCGGTTGTGATAGGCTCGTTTCATGGCTCCGCCCGTCGATTCCAGCGCTTTGCGTTCCGGACATTTCGTTTTCTCGACCGTCATCGGTTTCATCGCCATGGCATGGAGCCCTGAGGGCTTGGTCAGCCTGCAATTGCCGGGCGCCGATCGGGATGCCACTCG
>JBQCEL010000195.1:0-7862 GCA_051960255.1 Rhizobiaceae bacterium | reverse complement strand
CTCGTCGACGATTTGCCGCTCTTCTCTGTCGCGGTCGAGCGCGAGGCGCGGAAGCCGCAGGCTCACGGAAATGACATGCTGAACAAGGCGGTCGCCGCGCTTCACCCCGACGAGATGACGCCGCGCGAGGCGATTGAGGCAATCTATCATTTGAAAGGACTGCTTCGCGAGAGAAACTGAGCCGGGAAACAAGCGACGGCTAAGGTCGATCAATCAAATTGATTAATGCGTTGCCATCCTGCTTTAGGTGAGGAATACTGACTTTTGGAGCGTGCTGGGAAGCGGTGGGGAGGAGACCGGCAACCCTTAAATCTCAATCGGCGTTCTGGGAGGAGCGACATGAAAGCTGGCACAAGGAAACTGCTTGGCCTTCTTGCTGGAGGCGTAGCTTTGGGGGCGCTTGGGCCGATACAGGCCGCGGTTGCGGCCGATAGCGGCCCGATCAAGATCGGCGTCATCGGCGAGGAATCGGCCGTCGCCGGCGCCTTGATCACCAAGGCGGCGCAACTCGCCGCCGACGACATCAACCAGGCGGGCGGCGTCAATGGCCGCAAGATCGAGGTCATCGTCTATGACGATCATTCCTCCGCCACCGACGCTGTTCGCGCCTTCCAGCGCGCCGTCAAGCAGGATCACGTCGTCGCCGTGGTGGCGAGTTACATCAGCGAGGTGGCGCTCGCCATCGAGCCCTGGGCGGCAAGGCTTCACACGCCTTTCATCACGCCGGGAGCGGCGAGCACGCTAATCTCCAAGAACGTCCACGACAATTACGACAAGAACAAATACACCTTCCACGGCTACATCAACTCGGCTTTCCAGGCAGACGGCGTTTGCGCCTTCTCGCATGATGTGCTGGTCGGCAAGCTTCACATGAAGACCGCCGCGATCATGAGCGAGGACGCCGCCTGGACGACCCCGCTCGACGCGGAACTCGCCAAATGCCTGCCCAAGGCGGGCCTGAAGGTGGTGGACCATATCCGCTTCAATCCGGACACCACCGATTTCACGCCGATCTTCAACAAGATCGAGGGCGAGCACCCTGATGTCATCGAGACCGGCATGGCGCATGTCGGCGTGCAGCCGACCGTGCAATGGCATCAGCAGCAGGTGCCGGTGCCCATGTCCGGCATCAGCGCGCAGGCGACGACCAGCAGCTTCTGGAAGGACACCAACGGGGCCGCGGAGGGCGTCATAACCTATACGGCGGCAACATCGGATGTGGCGCTTACGCCCAAAACCATCCCCTTCGCAGAGGCGTACCAGAAGAAGTTCGCCGCGTCTCCTTCCTATTCCGGCTATGCGTCTTACGACGCCGTTCAGGTCATTGCCGACGCGATCAAGCGCGCCAAGTCGACCGATCCGGACAAGATGGTGGCCGCTCTTGAGAAGACCGACCTCGTCGGCACGCAGGGCCGTATCCAGTTCTACGGCAAGGACAGCCAATACGCCCATGCCCTGAAATATGGCAAAGACCTAGTGACCGGCCTTTTCGTCCAGTGGCAGAACGGCAAGCAAGTCCCCATCTGGCCAGACTCGCTGGCGAAGGCGAAGATCGCCTTCCCCTCCTTCATCAAGCTGAATGAGGCGTCGTCGCAATGATGCGACGTCTGCCTGCCCATCACAAAATCGTTGCCGTCCATTGCCATAGCGACAAGGCTGGGGAATAGTGCGCGCGGCGAGCCTGTTCAAAAAATTGAAGAAGCTTTATCGCCATCGTCAACTGAAACGCTCTGGGAGGAGTGAAGATGAAATTGAGGAGGAAACCTCTGACCGCTCTTGCGGCCGGTACAGCATTGCTGGGTGCGCTCGGATGGTCGCTGCCCGTACTTGCGGCCGATAGCGGCCCGATCAAGATCGGCGTCATCGGCGAGGAATCGGCCGTCGCCGGCGCCTCGCTCACCAAGGCGGCGCAACTCGCCGCCGACGACATCAACAAGGCGGGCGGCGTCAATGGCCGCAAGATCGAAGTCATAACCTATGATGACCATTCCTCGGCAACGGACGCTGTTCGCGCCTTCCAGCGCGCGGTCAAGCAGGATCACGTCGTCGCCGTCGTGGCCACCTATATCAGCGAGGTGGCGCTCGCCATCGAGCCTTGGGCGGCGAGGCTTCATACGCCGTTCATCACGCCAGGAGCGGCGAGCACGCTGATCTCCAAGAACGTCCACGACAATTACGACAAGAACAAATACACCTTCCACGGCTACGTCAATTCCGCGTTCCTCGCCGATGCGATCTGCGCATTTTCGAAGGACGAGCTGGTCGGCAAGTTCCACATGAAATCGACGGTGACCATGAGCGAGGACGCCGCCTGGACGACGCCGCTCGATAAGGAGTTCGCCAAATGCCTGCCCAAGGCGGGCCTGAAGGTGGTGGATCAGATTCGCTTCAATCCGGACACCACCGATTTCACGCCGATCTTCAACAAGATCGAAGGCGAGCACCCCGACGTCATCACGACGGGCATCAGCCATGTCGGCGTGCAGCCGACCGTACAGTGGCACGACCAGCAAGTGCCGATCCCGATGTCGGGCCAGAGTTCGCAGGCGACGACCAGCACCTTCTGGAAGGACACCAACGGCGCCGCCGAGGGCGTGCTGACCTACACGGCCGCCACCCCCGGTGTCGCCCTGTCGCCGAAGACCATCCCCTTCGCCGAGGCATACCAGAAGCGGTTCGGCGCGACGCCCGCCTATGACGGCTACGCTTCCTATGATGCTGTCCAGGTCATCGCCGATGCGATCAAGCGCGCCAAGTCGACCGATCCGGACAAGATGGTGGCGGCTCTCGAGAAGACGGACTTCGTCGGCACGCAGGGCCGTATCCAGTTCTACGGCAAGGACAGTCAGTACACCCATGCCTTGAAATACGGCCCCGGCCTGGTCACGGGTCTGTTCATCCAGTGGCAGGATGGCAAGCAGGTTCCGGTCTGGCCCGCCAATGTCGCAAAGGCAAAGATCAAGTTCCCGTCCTTCATCAAGCTGAGTGAGGCGTCGTCCAACTGACGCGTGCTTCATCGCAAAAAGGGCCGCGAAGGCAGAACGCTTTTCGCGGCCCGCACTGTCTTCATACCAATAAACCCGCAAGAATCGGGCAGCGGTGACGGGCTGGGAGGCCTGCCGCCGGGAGATGGGGAGGAACCATGCAGGCATTACAGATACTGATCGACGGCTTCGCGATCAGTTCTCTCTACGCGCTTGGCGCGCTCGGCTTCACGCTCATTTTCGGCGTCTCCGGCGTGCTTAACCTGGCCCATGGCGGCATCATGGTGGTTGCCGCTCTGATCGGCTGGTACTCGGCCGGCGAACTCGGGCTCGGCACCTATCTCGGAACGCTGGTCGGCATTCTGGCCGGCGTCATCACCGCTTTCATCAGCTATCTCTGCGTGGTGCGCCCGATCCAGCGGTCACGGGCGATCCCGCATGAAGAAACGGAAATCTTCGTCCTCACCGGCACGCTTCTGCTCGGCATCATGATCCAGGACGGCATGGCCTATCTCTTCAGCGACAATCCCATCACCATGCGGCCGCTGATCAGCGGCGTCACTCATATCGCCGGGGTACGGACGCCGACCAACGAAATCATGATCGCCGTCGTGTGCTGGGTCGTGATCGGTCTGTTGTGGCTGCTCGTGAACCGGACGCGGATCGGGAAGTCCCTCCTTGCCGCGTCGATGAACCCGCGCGGGCTTACCCTCCTCGGCTTCGAACTGTCGCGCATCTATCTTCTCGTCTGGACGATCTACGGCATCCTTGCAGGACTTGCCGGCGTGCTGCTCGCATCCTTCCTCGGGGTCGGAACGACGAATGCCGGCGATCTCACGGCGAGCGCCTTTTCCATCGTCGTCCTTGGCGGCCTCGGCAGCGTCTCCGGCTCGCTATTGGCGGCCTATATCGTAGGCTATCTCGAAACCATAACCGCCTATTTGATCGCTCCAACGCTAAGGCCGATCCCCGCCCTCCTCCTGCTTGTCCTGGTCGTCTATGTCCGGCCGCAGGGTCTCCTGGGGCGCCGCTAACGATGAGGAAGAACCAGCAAGCAGACGACCAATTTTCCCATGCGCGAAGAATCCGAATGAGAGGGGAATCGAGATGATCAAAATCGCGCGCTCACCACTTTTGTGGTTTGCCGTCATCGCCATTGCGGTTGCGGCGCTTCTGCCTCTGTGGGTTTCCGGCTATATACTCGGCATCCTCACGGTCGCCTATTATTACGGCGTCTTCTCAATGGCCTGGGACCTCCTGTTCGGCTTTGCGGGCGAGGTCAATTTCGGTCCCACATTCCTCATCGGTCTCGGCGCCTATGGAGCCGCGCTGCTCGACAATGCCGGCCTCGGCGTTCCACTCTCCATGATTGGCGGCACGGTCGCCGCTCTCGTCGGCGGGCTGATGCTGGCGCTCCCCGCGCTGCGGATGCGAGGCCCCTATTTCGGCCTGGTGACGCTTGTCGCAGTGCTGATCCTGCAAAATGTGATCGTGATCTTCGCCCACTTCACCGGCGGCGAGATCGGCATGACCGTCGCCGACGTGCTGTCGATCGATACCAACGTCAATTACTGGTATGCTCTCGGCTTCATGGTCGTTTGCGGCATCATCCTTTTCGGCTTGTCGCGTTCCGCCCTTGGCCTGATCCTCCAGGCCAGCGGCCAGGATCCGATCGAGGCGCAAGCGCTCGGCTTCAACGTCACCAAGCACAAGCTGGCCGCCTTCTGCATCAGCGCGATATTCTCCGGCCTGACCGGCACGATGCTCGTCTTCTACATGGGGGCCGCGTCGGTAGGCACGATCGTCGACATCTCGATCGGCGTGCAGATCATCATCGCGGCAGTGCTCGGCGGCCGCCGCACGATCCTGGGCGGCGTCATCGGCGCCATCTTCCTGATCCTCGCAACGGAGTTCCTGCGGCCGCTCGGGCAGCTCAATACATTCGTGGTGTCGGGTGTCGCGCTCCTTGTCATCCTGTTCTTCCCAGACGGAATGTTTGGCTATCTTCTACGCAGGGGAGAACGCGGATGAGTGGTGAAGCCATCCTCCGGACCAAGGGCCTGACGAAACGCTTCGGCGGCCTCGTCGCCGTGAACAATATCGGGTTCGATGTCAATGCAGGCGAGATCCTCGGCCTTATCGGGCCGAACGGTTCCGGCAAATCGACGGTGATGCAGCTCATCATGGGCATTCACAAACCGACGGCCGGCGAGGTCCTGCTCGGCGGCGAGAACGTGGCGGGCTGGCCGCCTCACCGGATCGCGCGCCACGGGATCGGCATCGTTTTCCAGCATTCCCGACCTCTTCATCGGCAGACGGTGCTGGAAAACATCAAGCTGGCGCTCCTGCCCGATTCCCTCATAAAGCTCGCCGCCGATCCGCATGTTGATCGCCAGGCGCGGGAAATCGCCGAACGCGTTGGCCTCGGCGCCGTCATCAACCGTCATCCGTCCACCCTCGCCTTCGCCGATCTGAGGCGCATCGAAATGGCAAAGGCGATTGCGCGGGACCCGAAGGTGGTTCTGGTGGACGAGCCTTTCGCCGGACTTGCGGCCGACGAGGTGAAAGTGTTTTCCGATCTCATTCGCGATTTCCGCAATGATGGACGCGCCGTCCTTCTGGTCGATCACAATGTCAAAAGCGTCTCGGCGCTCGCCGATCGCGTCTTCGCCATGTATCTCGGCGAACGCGTGACCGAAGGCACGGCCGAGGAGGTGATGCAGAACGAAACGGTCCGCCGCGTCTATCTTGGCGGCAAGATCGAAACGATCCAGAAGGACGAGGCCGAATCGGAAGCCAAGCCTCCGCTGCTCGAAGTCAGGGGCGTGAAGGCTTTCTATGGCAAGGCGCAGGCTCTCGACAATGTCAGCATCGAGGTCAAGGAGGGGCAATTCATCTCCGTCGTCGGACTCAACGGCGCCGGCAAGACCACGCTCTTCAACGCCATTTCGGGGCTGGTGCCCTACCAGGGGGAAATCCGCTTCGCCGGCGAGACCCTGAGAGGCAAGACCGCCGGCGCCATCGGCAGGGCCGGCGTCGTGCAATGCCCCGAAACGCGCGAATTGTTCACCGACATGACGGTTCGCGAAAATCTCGACCTTGGCGGCTATCACATGCCACCGGCCGAAACGGCGAAACAGCTCGCCTGGATGTTCGAACTCTTCCCGATCCTGAACTCACGTCAGAACCAGCGCGCCGGCACGCTATCAGGCGGCGAGCAGCAGATGCTGGCCATCGCGCGGGCGCTGATGATGCAGCCCAAACTGCTCATCCTCGACGAGCCGACGCTCGGCCTCGCGCCCGTCATTCTGGAGCAACTGTCAAAAGCCCTGGAGCTGCTCCGGCAGACCACCTCCATCACCGTGCTGCTCGGCGAGCAGAACGTGACCTTCGCCCTGCCGCATGCCGACCGGGTCTATGTGCTGGAACATTCGCGCATCATCTGGGAAGGCAAACCGCAGCGATTCGCCGAGGAGATGGGGGCCGGGTATCTATAGGTTCTTCTCCGAGCGTGATCCGGAAGGGAATCCGCCTCTCCGGATCATGCTCCAGCCTCAGTCGTCGTTGCTCGCGTCGAGCTCGGCGGGGCGCTTACCTTCATCCGGAACGACCAGATAGCCGTGGGAGAGAGCCCATTCACGCAGGGCGGATCGCAGCGAATCCGGTCGCGATCCCTCGAGGCCCTTTTCCCGCGCGTGGCGGTCAAGTGCTTCCAGCAATTCCGGCTCGAGCCTGACCTCAAGCGGAGCGCCTCCCGCCGCCGCAGCGATCATCTCGCTCGGCGGATGCGGTTCACGGTTCTCAGGCATGGGTAGTCCTCGTTCCTGCAGCGGCGATTTTCACCATGAGCGACATGGAAGCCCGAAAGCGCCGAAACGGCAAGGGCTTCCGTCACATCGACCGGAAGGCGCAAGCGACCCGTCGCACGACTGCAAGCAAAAAGCAGCCGAACCGAAACTCAGCGCCTGGCCCCGCGAACGCGCGCCTTGCGGGCCGCATAGCGCGCATCGCGCTTGGCCTTGCGTTCCGCTTCGAGAGAGAGTTCCTCGGCGAGGCGTTCGCGCTCGATAGCCTCGCGCGCCTCCGCCTCGGCTTTCGCCTTCGCGGCGGCTTCAGCCTCGAGACGCGCCTTTTCCTCGGCCTCGCGCTTCAGGCGTTCGCGCCTTTCGGCATCCTTCTTTGCCTGCCTCTCGGCGCGGGCCTCCGCAATGGCGCGGCGTTGCGCCTGCTTTTCCTGAACTTCCGGATCATCCGCCGCCGGCCTGCTCTTGAACTTCTCCAGAAGCGCCTTGCGCGCTTCGGCGGCCGACTGCCTGCGCTCCAAAAAATCCTTTTCCCTGTAGATTGCCAAAGTATACCTTCCCTGCAGCTTTTACACGGCGGCTAGATGCTGCCTGAGCGGCGGAAGTTCAAGAGGAAATCATCGTCTGGCGCAAAGTTTTGAGCAGCTTTGGGATCAGGAGCGACAAGAGGAAGCAGGATCATGACCGCGGAAGAGGCAAAGCGTATCATTCTTGCACGGCATCCGGAGGGAATGCCCACCGGAGAAGACCTTCGGATCGAATCGATGCCGCTGCCGAAACCGGCGGTGAACGAGATGCTGCTTCGGGTCATTTACCTGTCGCTTGACCCTTACATGCGCGGACGTATGAGCCCGGCGAGATCCTATACCAAGGGGGTCACTCCGGGAGATACGATGGTGGGCGCCACCATCGCGGAAGTGATGGAAAGCAATCTGGCGGGCTTTGCGCCGGGCGACATCGTGTTGAGCTACAGCGGCTGGCAGACGCATGCGCTCTCCGACGGCAAGGGCGTCGTCAAGCTCGACCCGAGCCAGGCGCCGGTGACGACGGCGCTTGGCGTGCTCGGCATGCCAGG